>DASREK010000279.1:0-12762 GCA_035652135.1 Bryobacterales bacterium
AGCCACGCCATACATGTAGGCGGCCAGGGACCCGCGCACCGGGTTGTACTGGCGGCCGTCCCGAAGCAGAGCCAGGAAAACCTCCTGGGTTACCTCTTCCGCTATGCTGGCGCTGCCGCTCATGTGGAGAGCAAACCGATAGATCGGCCCTTGTCGCCGCCGGTACAGGGTGAGGAATGCGTCCTCATCGCCCGCGATCATCAATTCCAGCAACTCGTCGTCGCTCGGGGTCGCCATGGGTTGCCTTGCGGCCGGAAGTAAGCCGCTATGAATAATTCCCCGCTCGAGGCGGAAAGTTCCGAAAAATTCCCGGCGGTTTTCAGCACACCCTCGGGGGGAGTCAGTGCGGCCAAACATGGCCGTACAGTACCAATGCCTGGTCGATCCTATGAGAGAACAGGTTGGCCCAAACACCCAGAGCAAGAAAAGGAATAACGGCGGGAACGGCCCAGGCCTTGGCGCTCCAGGAGAGTTTCATGTGTTGATCCCAGCGGAACAGCTTCAGGCCCAACAGGTAAGCGGCCACGGTGGTCATAGCCAGAGCCGTCATCTCGGGCAACATGGCTGAGAGACTGGCCCCGCCGAACATGATCGCTTGCATGGCGTATACAAGATAAAAACTCGGTAAAAACAGCGCGATATGCCGAATGACCTCCGGGAGCTGGGCGAGCGGCGCCGTCGCTCCGGAGAGAAACATAAAGGCAAACCAGAGCAGGTTGCAGAGCACTTGCGTTTCCTGCATAGTGTTAGCGATGCTGGCGATTACCATGCCGATGCCGGCGAATGCAAACAGTCCCAGCGTGGCGATGATAAAAAGTTCCAGCGGCTGTAAGGGCCACGGAATGTGGAATATCCAGCGGGCGATCAAAAACTCCAGGCTGACGACAAAGATCTGTAGCAGCCAGTTGGCCAGTATCCCGCTGATGAGCAGCGGCCCCGCCCCCACCGGCGCCGGCCGAAAGCGCCGCAAGATATTCTTTTCGCGAAAAAAGACAATTTGAAAGCCCACGCCCCAGAAACCGCTTCCAAGAATCGTCAGCACTACCACCGGACCCATCAGGAAGCGCACCTTCTCCGAATCTCCCTTGGCGAAGAGGAAACCATAGACGAACAAAAACAGGATCGGGAAAATGATCGAAAAGAAAATGGCGCTGCGGTTGCGAACCAGCAGCTTGAGACGCACAATGGTGAGGTCGTAGACGCCTTTCAATCGCGCAGGCTCCTTCCTGTCAGCTCGATGAACACATCCTCGAGCGAAGGCCTTTCCAGGTGGACCTGGATGACCTCATTGTTTTCCGCGATCAACATTCGCATCAGGGCCATAAGAGTGCGCGGCGCCTCGCGGCTGCGGATCCTGTACCCGCCGTCGCTCGGCGTCACGTCTTCGGCGCAGTCCAGGGCATGGAGACGCGTCAAGTCAACCGGGGAGCGAGGGATGAACTCGATGCGGCTGCACTGCCGCGATTGCTCGATGAGCCCGCGGGGCGTGCCGGAAGCAATGATCTTGCCCCGGTCCACGATCGCCACGCGGTCGCAAAGCTGCTCGGCCTCCTCGATGTAATGGGTCGTGAGGAGCACAGTGCGGCGTTCGTCCCGGAGCCGCCCGATCAGACTATAAATCTCCCGCCGGGTCTGCGGGTCGAGCCCGGCCGTTGGTTCGTCAAACATCACCATCTCCGGATCGTTGACGACGGCCAGGGCCAAGGCCAGCCGCTGCTGCTGGCCTCCGGAAAGCAGATCGTAATGGGTCTTACGCTTTTCCTGAAGGCCGAACCACTCCAGCAGTTGCTCCGTGCGCAGGCTCCTCTGGTAGAACGAGCGGAACAAATTGAGCGCCTCCTCGACCGTGATCTTGTCCGGCAGCGCGGTTTGCTGCAATTGAATGCCGATCTTTTCCTTTAGTTGCCGGGCATGCAAACCCGGATCGAAGCCGCACACCACAACCTTTCCGCCATCCCGCGAGCGGAGACCTTCGAGAATTTCGATGGTGGTCGTTTTCCCGGCTCCATTCGGGCCAAGCAAGCCGAACACCTCGCCTCGCTCTATCTCGAAGCTCAGTCCTCGAACCGCCTCCAGCGCCGCGTAGTTCTTCCGCAGATCGCGCACTTCGACAATGGGTTCGCCAGGCATGTTGGGCCGGATGCTATTATGGGTTGAGCAGCCTGTTCTCAGCTTTTCCAAACGGTTCCAACGCTCCCGCGCGGGCGACTCCCCTGCGCGGCGGAGTGGACGAGAACAGCCGCCGGCCAGCCGCACGGCCGGAAGCCGGCGCTTGTGGAAATCCTCGCCGCAGACGGGAACCGCGCAAGCTAGCGCTGGGAACTGAGGCCGCCAGTTATCATGATACAAACCCTGTTCGGCTCCGCGCCACCTGAACCCGGCCTGTTCGAGCGCCTGCAAAAGGCGGTGGAGAAGACCCGCGCTGGCCTCGTGAATCGAATCGAGGATCTGGTCCAGGGCAAGAAGGAAATTGACTCTGACCTCCTCGGCGAGCTCGAGGCCGCGCTGATTTCAGCCGACCTCGGTGTGCGGACCGCCACGGAAGTTCTGGATGCAGTCCGGACCAAAGTCGAGCGCCGGCAATTGCATAACGCCGATGAACTCAAGTCCCACATTCGGCAGCAACTGCTGGACATCCTCAAGAGCGCGGATCGTCCGGCTACGGTGATCTCCGGCGAGCCGGAAGTGATCCTGGTGGTCGGGGTCAACGGTACCGGAAAAACTACAACTATAGGAAAGCTCGCCAGTCTGCTGCGAAATCAGGGTAAAAATGTTCTGCTGTGTGCCGCGGACACCTTTCGGGCGGCAGCCATCGAACAGCTCGAGATCTGGGGCCAGCGCACCTCGACGGAAGTGATCAAACAGAAAGCCGGCGCTGACCCGAGCGCTGTTCTCTTCGATGCGGCGCAGGCGGCGCGGGCCAGAAAAATGGACTACCTCATTGTGGATACCGCCGGCCGCCTCCACACAAAGTCGAATTTGATGGCCGAACTGGAGAAAATGCGGCGGACCGCAGGCCGGGTTATTCCAGGGGCGCCCCACGAAGTGCTCCTCGTGCTGGATGCGACTACCGGCCAGAACGGCCTGGAGCAGGCCCGGCAGTTCACCAACTGCGCTGGCGTGACCGGCATCGTTCTAGCCAAGCTTGATGGGACCGCAAAGGGCGGCGTGGTCATCGCCATCGCCCGAGAACTCGGCTTACCCATACGCTATGTGGGAGTCGGTGAAAAGGCGGACGACCTGATTCGTTTCGATCCGGAGAGCTTCATCCAATCTCTCTTCGAGTAACGATTTCATAAAATCATCGTAATATACTGAAAATGTTGCTGTAATCGTCTGTCCAAGGACGTGTTCCGGCGGGGATTGGGCGGTGTGATTCCACGTCGCGGATGGCTGGCTGTGGAAGATCTTCGAGCTGCAAGGCGGCCAGCACCCACGTGGAGCGCAGAATAGCGGCCTCGGGATCCGGCCGGTTCTCGATCACGATCGCCCGCCTGCCGAACGCCTGAACCGCGAGTTGCACAATAGGGGCTAAGTCTAAGTAACGATTGGATATATGAACTGCCAGGATGCCGTTTTGTTTTATGTGCCGGAAATAGACGAGAAAGGCTTCCCGGGTGAGCAGGTGGACGGGAATCGCGTCTCCCGAAAATGCATCCACTGCCAGTATGTCGAAGTTTTGAGCTGCCTCGCGCTCGAGGCATAGGCGCCCGTCTCCCAGAACTACGTCAATTGGGGCTGGCGAGTCCCGCAGAAACGTGAAGTGCGTGTGGGCGAGTCTCACCACCAAAGGATTGATTTCGTAAAAGCGGTAGTAGTCCCCTGCCCGCGCATAGCTGGCTAGCACCCCGGCGCCGAGGCCAATCACGCCCACTCGCTGTGGGAGATCGCGGCGGCAATGTAGCAACGCAAGCCCAACGCCGGAAGTGGGGCCATAGTATGCAGTGGGCCGGCGGCGCCTCTCAGGGGCGAGGAACTGCTGGCCATGGTTGATCGTGCCGGACCTCAGCTCACGGGTAGCTCTGGATGGGTCGCTGCCCAGGTGATCTTGTACCCGGAGCACGCCGTAGAAATTGCGCGCCACTAGACGCGACTCGGGCCTGAAGGCTCCGCTGTACAGCAGGGCGTAAAGCACGCCCGCCAGCGCCACGCCGATAGATACCAACAGAACGCGCTGGAGCGGCGTGGATCGGAGCAAGATGAGCGAGGGCAACAACAGGCAAAGCACCAGTCCGGCAGGCAGCTCCGTGTTGTCGCAGAAAATGCGGGGCGCAATCAGCGCAACAAAGGCGCCGCCGACGGCCCCACCGAAGGCCACCAGGATGTAGTAGCGGGTGAGATGCTCGGCCGCCGGTTTCAGCCTGGCCAGTTCTCCGTGGCAAACAATACAACACACAAATAGCCCCCCGGCGAAGATTGCCACCAGAGCCGGGAGCCCGACCGCCTCTCCAAGGCCGGAGAGCGCGCAGACCATCGCGGCGAATGCCACCAGGAGCAAGCGCAGATACCAGCCCCGTTTGTAAAAGGCTTCCCGCTCGAAACACAGGATGAAGCTCAAAAGGTACAGCGCCAGCGGCAGAACCCATAGAAAGGGAATCGGGGCGACGTTCCTGGAAAGATGATTCGTGACCGCCAGGAGCAACAACGAAGAACAGGCGGGAAATGCAATCCAGAAAAGGTGAACGTCCAACGACGGCGGCGCAGTTCCCGCCGCTCTGGAAGCCGCCTCGAAGTTTCGTGCACGCACATACCGCACGCCGGCGGCTGTGACCAGGAGTACGAAACCGGAGTACAAAACAGACCAGCACTGGAACTGGCGGCGAGTGGTAAAAAACGGCTCGAGCAGAATCGGGTAGCTCAACAGCCCTAGCAGGGAGCCTGCGTTCGAAACTGCAAACAATCGGTACGGAGCTGCGGCGGGCTGCTGCCGGGCGTACCAGGCCTGCAACAGCGGACCGGTGGAGAGCAGAAGATACGGCAGGCCGATCGTGGCAAGCAGCAGGCCCAAAATCCGGAAGGTCGGATCATCGGCCGCAGGTGGTTTCCACCGTTGACTCGGAGAAATGGGGAGCAAGAAGACGCTTGCCCAGAGCAGGGCCAGGTGCCAAAGGGCTTGGTTGCGCGGTTTCGAGCGGACAGAAGCCAGCCGGTCGGAATAGAGATACCCGCCGAGCAGCATCCCTTGAAAAAACAGCAGGCAAGTGGTCCAAACGGCGGCTGCGCCGCCGAACCAGGGAAGGATCGCCTTGGCGATCATGGGCTCGATCAGGAAGAGCAGAAAGGCCCCGAGAAAAATTGCGGCCGCGTAAAGCAGCATGGAAGCTGGCCATCTTAGCACGCAGCATCCGCCGCTCATCACCGCGGCTGGCGCGGCGCCCCGCACCCGCCCCTTTTTGCGCGCGCTCGCGCCGGCGCCAGGGTGGCGAACGGGCTACGGCCGATTATGCTGAAATATGGGCGTGACGGCGGAAGAAAAGCGCTATCTGGAGGAAGCGCTCCAACTGGCCGAACGGGGCCGGGCGCTGGCCTCACCCAATCCTATGGTAGGGGCGGTGCTGGTCAACAACGGGGCTGTTGTTGGACGCGGCTTTCACACCTACGAGAGGAAGAAGCACGCGGAGATCATAGCGCTTGAAGAAGCGGGCGCGCGGGCCAGAGGCGCCACGTTGTACATCAACCTCGAGCCGTGTTCCCACGACGGCCGCACACCGCCCTGCGCCGACGCATTGATTGCTGCTGGAGTGAAGAGGGTGGTGGCTCCCATCGAGGATCCGAATCCCCTCGTTGCGGGCGCAGGTTTCGCGCGGCTAAAGGCGGCGGGGATTGTCGTGGAGCTGGCGCCCGAATTTGAACAGCAGGCGCTGCATCTCAATGAAGCCTTCATCCATTTCATTCGCAGCGGCCGCCCTTTGGTTACGCTGAAGGCGGCGCTGACGCTCGACGGAAAAATTTCCGCGCCCGATGACAACACGGGGTGGATCACCAGCGAGCGGGCGCGCGCGCACGTGCAGCAGGTCCGCCACGACCACGACGCCATCCTCACCGGCATCGGAACTGTTCTTTCCGATGATTGCCTGCTTACCGACCGGACGGGGCTGCCGCGCCGGCTGCCGCTGTTGCGGATAGTGGTCGATTCCCAGTTGCGGCTGCCGGCCGGCTCGCGCATCGTCCAATCATTTCAGCAGGACCTGGTGGTCGCTGCCACTTCGGCGGCTTCCCCCGCGCGCCGGCAGGCTCTCAGTGATCTGGGCATCCCCATTCTGACTCTCGATGGTCCGGACGGGCGCGTGGATCTTCGCGCTTTGGTGCGATGGCTCGGCGGGCAGAAAAAGATTTCCTTGATGATCGAGGCGGGAGCGAAACTGAATTGGGCGGCCCTCGAGGCGGACATTGTGGACAAAGTTCTGTTTTATTATGCTCCCAAAATTCTGGGCGGCATGGAGTCCCTTCCCTTGGCGGCAGGCCCGGGACGCCGCAGCCGGTCCTCGGCGATCAAGCTGCACAGTCTGCGCACGTTCGCCGTTGCGGCCGACGAGTTTGCAGTCGAGGCCTACGTACACTGAAGACCGAGGGCGCGCCGGATCTCCCGGACCCTGGCCTGAAACTGCGGCTCATTCAGGACCGGCGCCAAAGCGCCAAGCTCCACCGCCTCTTCGAGCGCGACCCAGGATTTGCAGCCGCCATAGGCAGCTCTATAGGGAAGGCTCCGCGGCTTGCTCAGGCGATAGACCCGGACCAGGAGCAATTGCAGGGGGCTGCGCGGCTTCCAATGCAGGCGGGCCTCGGCATAGTCGGTCGTAAAAATGTAATAGGGCGAGAGGGCCTCGAGTTGTTTGGTTTCTCTAAGCTCGATGCGCTCTGCGACGCGCGCCCAATGAGAAAACACGATTCGATCCGGTCGATGCGGGTGGGCCAGGGTGGCGCTCAGGCGCTCGCGATAGACAGTTTTCAGGAGATCTTCGCGCTGGTGTTCATAGGTGGGATAGATGAGGAACTCCGGCTGGAGGACGTCGAACGACTTCCCTTCTTCGCGGAGGCCACCTTTGCGCAGAAGCAGAATTTGCTCCGCGCGGTCCAGCGCCTGCTGGGTCACTGCCCATTCCTTGAGCGCCAGCCGGCAAGTCGCAGGAAACGCCATTGCTGTTCCCATTATCGCCTGCAATCCACAGGCTGCTCTCAACACGCCGCCGGGCAATGATTCATCCCGGCCGCTGCTACGGGCTGGCTAAGATAGTGGAGACGCCGGCGGCTGCCAAGACCCGTGGCTAACCTGTCCAAGCCCCTGCTCGTTTTCGACGGCAATTGCGGTTTCTGCCGCTTGTGGATCGACCGGTGGAAACATCTTACAGCCGATCGGGTTGATTACGCGCCGTTTCAGGAGGCCGCCGGCCGCTTTCCCAATATTCCGCTGGAACAGTTCCGCAGCGCCGTGCAGCTTATCGAGCCTTCGGGCGCAGTCACAAGCGGCGCACAGGCGGTATTCCGGCTGCTTGCGTACGGGCAAGGCAAAAGGTGGCTGAATTGGTTGTATGACCACGCTCCGGGGTTTGCGCCTGTCTCCGAAGCCTGTTACCGGTTCGTAGCACAGCACCGCCCGCTCCTTTACCGCCTGTCCCGCTTGCTTTGGGGATCGCAATTCGAGCGCCCTTCCAACGCACTGACGCGCCGGCTGTTCCTGCGAATCCTAGCGATCATTTACGTAATCGCTTTCCTGTCGCTCGGCGTTCAGATCACGGGCTTGGTCGGCAGCCAGGGCGTCCTGCCCGCTTCGCACCTGCTGGATGCTGTTCGGAGCGGCGCAGCCGAGCAGCGCTATTGGGCGCTCCCCACCTTGGCCTGGCTCAGCGCGAGCGACGGCGCTTTGCGAGCCATGTGTTTCGGCGGCGTTGCCATATCAGCGGCAGGCTTCTTCGGAATCCTGCCTCCTGTGATGTTCGCCGCCGCCTGGGCCCTTTACTTATCTCTCGTAGTGATCGGCCAGGACTTCCTGTCGTTTCAATGGGACATTCTGCTCCTTGAGACAGGTTTTCTGGCCATTTTCTTCGCTCCGTGGCAGCTTCGCGCCGGTAGTATCCGCAGAGAACCTTCCCGCGCCATTCTGTGGCTGCTGCGGATTCTGCTTTTTCGGCTGATGTTTTCTTCCGGCGCAGTCAAACTGACCAGCGGCGACCCGACTTGGCGGAGCCTACGCGCTTTGGATTATCACTACCAGACCCAACCGCTGCCTACCCCGCTCGCCTGGCTTATGCAGCAACTGCCGCACGGCTTTCAGACTTTATCAGTGCTCGTTATGTTCGGGATCGAGCTGGTCGCACCGTTTTTTCTCTTCGCGCCGCGCCGGGTGCGGCTTTGGGCGGCCGGCCTGATTGCATTTCTGCAAGCGCTGATTCTGCTTACCGGCAATTACGCCTTTTTCAATTTGCTTGCGCTGGCGCTGTGCCTGGTCTGTCTGGACGACGCTTTTCTGCACCGCTTTTTTCCCCGCCGCGCTCCGCCCGAGCGGATACTGAGGGAACCGCGCTTGAAGCGCGCTATCGTCGCAGTCCTGTTCGTTGTGATTCTATTTGCTGGAGCGGAGCAGGCGGCGGGAGTACTCGGTTTCTGGGGAAGCCTGCCACGGGCGGCCATGCAGATTTTCACCGGCTTGGGGCGGTTCTATATCGTGAACAGCTACGGCCTGTTCGCTGTGATGACCACCACTCGATACGAGATCATCGTGGAGGGAAGCAATGACGGCCAGACCTGGCTGCCCTACGAGTTCAAATACAAACCAGGAGACATAAAGAGGCGGCCGCCGATTGTCGAGCCCCACCAGCCAAGGCTCGACTGGCAGATGTGGTTCGCCGCGCTGGGCGATTACCGCGACAACCCGTGGTTCGTAAATTTTATGGTGCGGCTGCTCGAGGGATCTCCGCAGGTGCTGGCGCTGCTGGCGAAAAATCCGTTCCCCGGCTCTCCCCCGCGCTACATCCGCGCCGAGCTTTATGACTACCGGTTTACTGATTTTGCAGAATGGCGAGCAACAGGCGCCTGGTGGCGCCGGGAGTTCGTGCGGCTGTATTTCCCCGTGGCATCCCTTCGATCCAGGTAGCGCGGAACCCGTTTTGGGGACTCGATCGGGCGGCCGGGTGTACCGCAGCGCCCGCGAATCAGATTACTCCCGTTCCGGCGCGGCTTCGGCTACCGGGGCGCCCGTCTTCTTCCACACCAGATACGCGTGGATGAAAGGCTCCAGATCGCCATCCAGGACCCGATCCACATCCCCCATTTCGAACTTTGTCCGGTGGTCCTTCACCAGCCGGTACGGGGCTAATACATAGCTTCGAATCTGGCTCCCAAACTGGATCCCCATCTTCGAGGCTTCAAGCTTCTTGGTCTCCTCCCGCTTTCTCTCCAGTTCGAGCTCGTAAAGCCGCGAGCGGAGAATCTTCATGGCGAAGGCTTTGTTCTTGATCTGGGAACGCTCGTTCTGGCACTGCACAACAATACCAGTCGGCAGGTGCGTCAGGCGGACCGCGGAATATGTCGTATTCACGCCCTGGCCGCCAGGGCCCGACGAACAAAAGGTATCAACGCGCAGATCGTCCGGATTGATCTGCACCGTGATCTCGTCATCGATCTCCGGATAGACGAACACCGATGCGAATGATGTGTGGCGGCGCGCATTGGAATCGAACGGCGAGATTCGCACCAAGCGGTGTACGCCTGTTTCGGATTGCAGCAGCCCGTAGGCGTTTTCACCGGCGACGGTGAAGGTCGCCGACTTGATGCCAGCCTCTTCCCCCGGCTGGACGTCGTTGATGGTCACGTTGAAACCTTCCCGCTCGGCCCAGCGCAGGTACATCCGCATGAGCATTTGCGCCCAGTCTTGCGATTCGACGCCGCCGGCGCCCGGATGCAGGGTCACGATGGCATTGCGGGCGTCGTTTTCACCCGAGAGCAGCATGTTCGTCTCGAGGCGCTCGGCTGTCGCCCCGAGTGCATCCATCTCGCGGCGAATATCGTCCTCGACCGGCTCGCCTTCGCGCGCCAGTTCGAACAAGGCTTCCAGGTCGGAGAGGCGGCCGGCGAGGTCCTGATCCGTAGAAACGGCCTGCTCCAGCCGCTTCCGCTCCTGCATCACCTTCTGGCTTTTCTCGGGGTCGCTCCAGAAGGCCGGATCCGCGATCCGCTTCTCAATTTCGGCTAATTGCGCCTGTTTCTGGGGAAGGTCAAAGATAGCTCCGGATGTCGTGGACCTTATCCCGGAGCGCCGTAAATCCGCGTTCTAGTTCGTCAATCATGATTGCCTCAATCCGGCCGTGTTATCGTGCGCCGAGCAGCCATCCCGCCTGGGCCACAGTGCCGGCAGCCGCCACCCACCAGAACCAGTCTCCCCAGCGCGTATAAAGGGTCAAGTGGCTCAGGTAATCGAAGTAGACAGCCAAAACACCCGGCTGATCGAGCGGCAGGCTGCCGCGCACGCGCCCTGCCGGGTCGATGACCGCCGTAACTCCGGTGTTGGTGGCGCGAAGCAGCCATCGTCCGTTTTCAAGCGCCCTCATCCGGGCTATCAGCAGGTGCTGATAGCGCGCGGCTGACCGGCCAAACCAGCCATCATTCGATATATTAACCAGGACCTGGGCGCCGCCAGCAACAAACTTCCTGACCTCCGGGCCGAAGACGGACTCATAGCAAATGAAAGTGCCGATGCTGTGCTGGCCCGACCGGGCCACAACAACCTTGTCCCCGGCAACGAAATCGCCGGCCTCGTGAGTGACCTTTTCAACAAGATGGCCGAACGGCCAAGGAACAAACTCGCCGAAGGGTACCAAATGAATTTTATCATACCGGGCCACTTCGTTGCCCTCCGCGTCGAGAAGCACGGCGGAATTGAGCGGCTCGCGCAAGCCCGGGCTGCGGAAGGCGACCGTGCCGAACAGCAGGTCCGCGTGCTGGGCTCGGGCGATGGCTTCCACCCAAGAACGGAACCGCGGATCGTTGTAGAAATAAAAAGGCGCGGGATTTTCTGGCCAGATGATCAGATCGGGACTTGGCGCTGCTGGCGAACGGGACGAAGACAGCGCCGCCATTTTCCGCAGCAGCCGCCCGGCGCGCTCGGCAGTCCATGGCTCCGAGACAATGCTTTCCTCGGAGATATTCGGCTGGACCAGGCGCGCCACACTGCGCCCAGGCGGAGACCCGGGCAGCGGCGGCAGAAAATAGAGCAGCGGCAGCACACCCAGCCACGCGAGGTGCCTGCGCGGGCGCCGCTCGATGGCCAGCAGTACCGCCACGTTCATCATCGCGAGGACAAACGACATGCCGGCGACGCCAGTGACCGGCGCAAGGCGGGCCACCACTGCCATGTTCGTGGCGGCGTTGCCGAGCATCAGCCAGGTAAAGCCGGCGTACTGGTGTGTGCCCTCGATCGCCACCCAGGCGGCTCCGACGGCCGGAATCGCCCATGCGCGGCGCAACTGCGGTCCGGCAATGACGCCGAAGACGCCTAGGTGCAAACCCTTAACCACCATGAAACCGGCCAGCAAAGCGGCCGCTCCGATGGCAGGCACGTGTCCGTGCACGTGCATTACGTAGTAGATCCAGTAGCACGCGCCGCCCCAGAAGATTGCGCCCGAGAGCCAACCCAGTAGAAATCGCCGCCCCCACGCAGATTCCGAATTTAAAGCCAGCAGCAACGGAACCAGGGCGACGGGAGCCAAATAGGAAAGGCCGGCGTTGGGAAACAACAGGACGAGCAACACACCGGTGGCCGCCGCCAGGGCAACCCGCTTCCATGGGGCAGCCACGGGGTTATCCAGCCTCCGCGGCGACCAGATCGGCCATGTAGGAGCTGCGCACCAGCGGGCCGCTAAAAACCGCGCGAAAGCCAAGTTCTAAGGCGAAAGTGCGGTATTGATCGAAAACCTCCGGCGCGACGAATTTTTCGACTGGCAGATGACGCCGGGTGGGTTGGAGATACTGTCCGATGGTAACGACGTCAACGCCGGAATCCCGCAAATCGGCGAGCAAGGCCTCAATTTCGTCCCCGCGCTCGCCCAGGCCGACCATAAAGCCTGATTTCGTTAGCATGCCGGGGGAGTGCCGCCGCGCGAATCGGAGCACACCCAACGATTGCCGGTAATCGGCCTGCGGGCGCACGCGGCGGTAGAGCCGCGGCACGGTTTCGACATTGTGATTGAAAACGTGGGGTCCTGCTTCCAGCACGCAAGCCACAGCGCAGCAATTGCCTCGAAAATCCGGGGTGAGCACTTCTACCTGGGCGGTGGGCAGCGCGCGTTTCACTTCTCTGACAGTCGCGGCGAAGTGCTTCGAGCCGCCATCGGCCAGCTCGTCGCGATTCACGCTTGTGATCACTACGTAACGCAGCCGCATTCGAGCGGCCATGCGGGCCACGTTGGCCGGCTCCCGGGGATCCAGAGGCTCCGGCCGGCCCCGGGGCACAGCGCAAAACCCGCACGTGCGGGTGCACACGTTCCCCAGGATCATGAATGTGGCCGCTCCACGGTGAAAGCATTCCTGGATATTCGGGCAGCGCGCCGATTCACAAACGGTGTGCAGGTGAAACTTGCGGAGCTCTGCCTTCAGATCGTGCAGTGACGAGTAGAAAGTCGCCGGCCGGCGCGCCCATTCGGGCAACCTCGGGCGCGGCATTTCGATTTGAACCAGGTCCATGAGAATCGGGTCCACCAGGGCGGGCCGGCCTATGGTCTGCGGAGAATTGATTTGAAACCATCCTTTTCGAGAGCGGCTTTCATCTGC
>DASREK010000280.1:0-7322 GCA_035652135.1 Bryobacterales bacterium
CGGGAAGCCATCGAGCATTTCCATCTGTCTCCGGCGCGCGTGGCGGCGGTTCCTCTTGCGCCGTCCCGGCAATTCCAGCCGCGGGGCGATGAGGAAACATCCCGCCTGCTGCGCCGCCTGTCTATCGCCCGGCCTTATTTACTGTTTGTAGGTACGCAAGAGCCCCGTAAGAATCTCGGCCGGCTGATCGAGGCCTGGAGGGAGGTCCGCAGGGAGCACCCGGATTTGGGACTTGTGCTTGCCGGCCGGCCCGGCGACAATTTCTCTTTGCCGGAAGTGTTAAATGTTGCCGGCGAACCCGGTCTGACCATCACCGGCCGGCTGGCCGACGCCGATATCGCCGGATTGATGTCGCGCGCGGCGCTTTTCGTCTATCCTTCGTTGTATGAAGGCTTTGGGCTGCCTGTCCTGGAGGCGATGCAGGCCGGCGCCCCGGTGGTGATTTCCCGGGATCCGGCGCTGCGCGAGGTGGCGGGCGACGCCGCGGTTTCCGTCGATGCGGGATCCCCCGTTTCGTTGGCTTGCGCGATTGTACAATTGATGAAGGATCCGCGGGAGAGAATGGAGTTGCGGGCGCGTGGGAGGCGTCGTGCCGCCCAGTTCTGCTGGCGTTACACCGCGATCAGAACTCACGAGATCTATGCAGAAGCTCTCCAGCGGTTCTGAGTGGGCGTTGCTGTTGGCGCCCGAGTCGCCTTATCCGATGACGAGCGGGGGGGCCGTGCGGACGGCCAGCATTTGCCTCTTCCTCTCTGCTCGATTTCGGCTGCATCTGGTGGGGTTCAAGGTTGGCAACGGGATGGAGGCTGCGCCGGCTTTGCCAGCGGGCGCGGCGGAAAGGGTGGATTGGATCAGCCTTCCCAATCACAGTAGAAGAATGCCCGCGCGGCTCGCTCGAAACGTATCCCGCCTGAGCCGCAGCGTGCTGCCGCTGACCGACCGGTTCAGCGGCGCGGAGAGCATGGGCCGTGTGGCCCGAACGCTTGCCGGCCGGAGCTATCGGATCGCGGTGCTCGAACACTTCTGGTCGGCGCATTACGAGGAGTTGGTGCGGCAGCACGCCGGCCTCATCGTCATGGACATGCACAATGTCGAATCGGCCTTTCACGCGCGCTGCGCTGAAACGGAAGCATGGCCGGAGCGCTGGGCCCACCGCCGGTTCGCGGCCCTCGCCGCACGGGAAGAGAGCCGCTGGCTGCCGCGCTTCGACCTGGTGCTGGCAGCCTCTGAGGCGGACAGGCAGCGCATTCTCGGTCTTGCGCCCGGCGCGCGGGTGGCCGTGTATCCAAACGCCGTTCCCGCGCGTTTCCCGGAGGAATGCGCAGAGGAACATTGCATCGCCTTTTCCGGAAATCTCGCATACCATCCGAATACCGCCGCTGTGCGGTATTTCGCCCGTGAGATTTGGCCCGTATTGCGGCGGCGGGACCCGGCCTTGCGCTGGCGTCTGATCGGAAGCAACCCGCAGGCTGTCCAGCGGTGGATCGCCGGCAACCCCAGCATTGAAGCTACTGGTCCCGTGGAGGACGCCCTCGCCGAGTTGGCTCGCATCCGGCTGGCCGTTGTGCCGCTGCGTGTGGGCAGCGGCACCCGCGTCAAGATTCTAGAAGCCTGGGCCGCCGGCCGCGCTGTGGTTTCCACACGAATCGGCGCCGAAGGCCTTCCGGCTGTCCATGGAGAGAATCTGTTGCTGGCTGATTCGCCAGCGGACATGGTCGAGCAGATCTGCGCGTTGCTGGCCAATGAGGAATTGCGCCGGCGTCTGGGCAGAGCCGGGCGGCGCGCTGTCGAGCAGAGCTTTTGCTGGCCTGTAGCCTGGCGGACCTTGGAAGAAAACCTGGTGCAACTGGTCGAGGATAGAACCACTGTCGCGGGAAGAACAGGAAGCTCCTGGTGATGCGATTTTCCGTTGATGCGCATGCGATCGGCCAGCGGCTCACCGGCAACGAAGTGTACATCCGCACTCTGTTGCAAGGATTTGCCCGCTTGGACTGCACGGCGAAGTTTCTGGCTTATGTTTCCGGCCATGATGTGAACGGCTGGGTGCCGGCGCATTTTGAAAAACGCCGCGTGGCCGCTAATCGGTACTGGCGTTTAGGTTTCGACCTTTCCGAACGCCTGCGCCGCGACCGGCCAGACTTGATCCATGTGCAATATAATGCGCCGCTGTTTTGTCCGGTGCCGGCCGTGGTGACCGTGCACGATATCAGTTTTATCGAGCATCCCGAATATTTCCCCGGACGGCGCGCCTGGCAGCTCCGCCTTTCGACCGCTCACACCCTGCGGCGCGCGGCCAAGATCGTGACCATCAGCGAGTTCAGCCGTGCGCGTATCGCGAGCCGCTTCCAGATCGATGCCGATGACATCGTGGTGACCCCGCTCGCTGCGCAAGAGCATTTTCGTCCCGGCAGCAAAGAGGCGGCTGCTTTCCGGGTGCGAGAACGCTTCGGCATCGGCCGACCTTTCGTGTTCACCCTGGGCGATTTGCAGCCCCGGAAAAACCAAATCGGGCTGATCCAAGCCTTCCGGGACCTGATTTTTTCCGAACCTCGCATCCCACATCTCCTCGTGCTCGCAGGCAAAGAAACCTGGTTTACGCCGCGCATTCGAGATGAGATTCGCCGCGCGGGCATCGCCGACCGCGTCGTTCTCACCGGCTTCGTGGCCGATGCCGATGTCGCCGACTTGTACAACGCCGCCGATTTGTTTATTTTTCCGTCTTTTTATGAAGGCTTTGGATTGCCGGTGGTTGAGGCCATGGCGTGCGGCCGTCCGGTTGTCTGCTCCAACGCCGGATCGCTCCCGGAAGTGGCGGGGCGCGCGGCGATTTTAGTAGATCCGCATTCGACCGCCGATATGGCCAGCGCCATGCGGACTGTTCTGACCGATGAAGCTCTACAGGCAAGGCTGGTGAGACAGAGCCTGCAACGCGCCGCCGAATTCGACTGGCGCGAAACCGCCCGGAAGACGCTCGATGTGTATTACGCCGTAGCGGAGGGCCGGCGCAGAAGCCCAGCGCCCTCTGCCGAGCCCGTAAGAATAGCGCGGTAGGGAGTCGAATCCGTCTTGGGAAACATTCGGCCAGGGCGCGGGCGAACCAGCTTCTTAGAACGGGTGATAGAATCGCTACAGCGGCCGCCGGAGTTCGGTCTTGTGCGCCGGTGAGATGGGTGTTCGTTTAACCAGAGGATGTGAGGAAGCCCGCGGTTACCTATGAATAATAGCTTAGTCCTCATCCAGGTCTTCCTTTTCGAGCTCGCCGGGGTCTGGTGCTTATGGGCCCAATCCTCACCGGTTCCCCGCGGAGCTCCGCCCGCGCCCCCTTCGACGGCCGCGCCATTTTCCCGGGGCGAGGTTCTGAATTATTCTGTGAATTGGCCGAGCGGCCTCAGCCTGGGTGAAGCGCAACTGAGAGTCGGCTCGGCGGAGCCGGGATGGGATTTCGAATTCACACTGAACGCCAGCCTGCCTGGATTCGAAGTAAAGGATCATTACCGGTCGGAAGCTGGCGCCAGCTTCTGCTCGAGCCGCCTGGAGAAGGATTTTGTGCACGGGAGTCGCAAGACAAAGGAAACGGTCTCCTACGATCAACAAAAGCGCCAGGCCGAGCGGAAAACCGATGCCGGCGGGAAAAGCGAAGTGGCGATCTCGGATTGTGCGAAGGATGGCCTGACCTTTCTCTACTACCTTCGCCGCGAGCTGGCCTCCGGCCGGCTGCCCCCGGCACAGGTCATTAATTTCGGCGCACCCTATGAAATATCGGTCGCGTACGGCGACGCGCGCGACGTCGAAACGGACGGCGTGAAACAAAAGGCCGACCGGATTTTGGTTTCTCTGCGAGGACCAGCTTCCAGCCACAGCTTCGAGATTCTTTTCGCCCGCGATAAGGCCCGCACTCCACTTGAGGTCCGCGTCCCGTTCAGTTTGGGAACCTTTGCCCTCGAGCTGGCGCGCTGATTTATGCGGGTGGCGTATTTTTCTCCTCTGCCGCCGCGGAAAAGTGGAATCGCCGATTTTTCCGCCGAGTTGCTGCCCCACTTGACCCGTCATCTGGAGCTGGAGGTCTTTGTCGAGGACCCTTCGGCGGTGGCCTCGCAGCCAGTCCCCGTGCGCCGCCACACAGAGTACAGGCCGTCTGACTTTGATTTGGCCCTATACCAGGTCGGTAATAACGCAGATCACGTCTTTGTCTACGAAACGGCGCTCCGGCATCCGGGAGTCGTCGTGCTGCACGAATTCAATCTTCACCACCTGATCGCCGAAGCCACCATCCGGCGCAACGATTGGGACGCCTATTTGCGCGAGGCGGAATACAACGGCGGGGAGGAGGCGCTGGCCTACGCCAGACGCGCGCGGGCGCTCGAAGTCGGCCCCGATTATGAGAACCTCCCCATGAACCGGCGGCTGCTCGAAGCGAGCCGCGCTTTGATCGTTCTCAACCGCTTCGTCGAGACTCAGGCGCGGGCCGCCGGTTATAAGCCGCCCCTGGCCGTGATTCCCCACGGGGCGGCAATGCCCGAGGGCCGGCGCCAAGCTTATCGGCGCCGGCTCGGCTTGGATGAGACAACGCCCCTCATCGGCATCTTCGGCTTCCTGAAGCCGTACAAGAGAATCGCGGAAGCGCTGCGCGCCTTCCAAAGACTCGCGAAGGTCCAGCCCGGAGTCCGGATGATTCTGGTGGGGGAGGAGCACCCGGATTTTTCCGTCCACCGCCTCATAGAGTCGCTCGGACTCGAGGACCGTGTACGGACGTTGGGATACGTGCCGATCGAGGACTTTCAGGGGTATATGAGCGCCGTGGACATATGTATCAGCTTGCGGTATCCAACCGCAGGGGAAAGTTCCGGCCCGCTGTTGCGGGCGCTCGGGCTGGGGCGGCCGGTGCTGGTGTCGGACATAGGATCCTTCGCCGAACTGCCGGACGATGTTTGTTTGAAGGTTCCCGTTGACGGGCGCGAAATCGATTTTATCTTCGAATATTTGAATCTGTTGGTCAGCCGCCCCGAGTTGGCGCGGGCGCTCGGAGAGCGCGCCAGGAAATATGTCAAAGAGCACTGCGCGTGGGAGCGCGTGGCGCTCCGGTACGCAGCTTTCTTGCAAGCTGTGGCGGAAGGGCGCGGCTGGGAAGAGCCGTCCGGGACTGCGGCCGAGCCAGAAACGCCACAGGCGGCCGCCCGCTCATCGGCCTTCGCGCCTGGTCTGATCGGGTCCACGCCTGCGGCCCCGGCGGCGCCGTTTCCGGAAAATACGCATCCCTGGGCCGAATACGTCCTGGGATACGCCGGGGATTCCGAAGAAAGGCGCAATTACATTCGCACACATTTGACCCGCCTGGTCCGCACGCTTGAAATCACGCCCCGCGGCGGGCCGCAGGACCGCATTCTGGAGATGGGGGCGTACATGCAAATTACGCCCGCTCTCAAGAACCTTCTTGGATATGGCGAAGTCCGCGGCAGCTATCTCGGGCCTCCAGGGCGCGTGGACCGCCGCGAAGCCCGGTCCGCCTCGGGAGAATGTTTTTGCTGCCTTATCGACCATTTCAACGCGGAGAAAGACCGCTTCCCGTACGAGGACAATTTCTTCGCCACCGTGCTCTGCTGCGAATTGCTCGAACATCTGTACGAAGACCCCATGCACATGATGAGCGAGATCAATCGCATTTTGCGGCCGGGCGGCAGTCTGGTATTAACTACGCCGAACATTTGCAGCCTGCGAGCGATCGAAGCGATCCTGATGGCTTATCATCCCGGCTTTTTCCATCAATACATCCGGCCCTCGGCCCAAGGCGAGGCTGCGCCCCGCCACAGCCGCGAGTACGCGCCGCGTGACGTCAGGCTGCTTTTCGAGCAAGCCGGGTTCGAGGTCGCCCTCCTCGAGACCGGCCCGTACCGATCGGAGCCGAGCGCGGCCGGAGACTGGGTATTGCATCTCCTGGACCGGTACGAGCTGCCGAAGGATATGCGCGGCGAGGCGATCTACTCTGTGGGACGCAAGATCGGGCCGGTCCGGAACCGCTATCCCGAGGGCCTTTACGCAGGAGGCGCGGAATGATCGCCCGCTTCACCGGCGTTCGCGTGGATGCTGCTCCCGCCGGGCGGCGGATCGACGTCGCAGCGATTTTGCGCAACGAAAGCGGCGAAAGTTGGAAGCCCGAGGCCGGCTTTTACTTCAGCTATCAGATTTTCGACCCTTCCAGCGGAACCCTCCTGGAGGACGGCCGGCGCACCCCGCTCGACTGCGACGTGGCCCCGGGCGGGACCGCATCGCTGCGTCTTTCGGTGCCGCTGCCCGCCCAGCCGGGAGCGTATCGGATTTACGTTTCCCCACTACAGGAACACAAGGCATGGTTCTACCAGAGCGGCTCGCCGTTTCTGCTGATCGACGCCCGCGTCGAGAACGGCGCAGTCCGCTTGTGCCGCAAGAAGATAGCGACGCTCTCGCGCATCCGCTGGGAAACGTTTCTTCGCAGCTTGTGGCGCGCTGTGGTCTATCCGCTGCTGACGCTCGGCCGCCACGGCTCGCTCATCCGCTCGATGGTGCGCCGGGATATCGCCGGGCGCTATCGCGGCTCTTACGCCGGGCTGTTCTGGACGGTAATCCACCCTCTGTTGATGATGGTGACTTACTATTTTGTATTCGGCATCGTGCTGCGCACGCGTTTCGCCGGAGACGACCGGCCCTCCAGCTTTGTGGTGTATTTTCTCGCCGGGATGCTGCCGTGGCTTGCCTTCAGCGAGGCCGTGGGCCGCTCGCCTTCGGTGATTCTGGAACATCGCACATTCGTCAAGAAATTGGTGTTTCCAGTGGAAATTCTGCCGGTCAATCTGGCGATGGCCGGCTTGGTTAGCGAGGCCTTTGGAGCCGTGATCTTCGCCGCCGGCATGTGGTATTTCGGCCGGCCCTTCCATTGGACGATGCTGTATCTGCCCGTTCTGATCGTCCCGCAGCTCCTGTTTACACTGGGACTATGCTGGTTCCTGGCGGCCCTGGGAGTGTTTTTCCGCGACGTCGCGCAGATCATGGGCTTCCTGCTCACACTGTGGTTTTTTGTCACGCCGATTTGTTATCCCGAGGCTTCATTGCCCGCGCGGTGGATGTGGTTGTTCGCCCAAAACCCCTTGTACATTCTGGTGAGAAGTTATCGCATGATTTTTCTGGAAGCCGCCGCCCCGAACTGGCGCGCGCTGGGCAAGCTGGCCGTGCTCAGCCTGGCAGTATTCTTCGCCGGCCATGCCTGGTTTTACAAGCTGCGGCGGTCTTTTGCCGACCTGCTGTGAGAAACGCGCGGGCGAAGCGGCCGCGCGGGACTCCCCTCAAAAGCA
>DASREK010000281.1:0-6002 GCA_035652135.1 Bryobacterales bacterium
CGGGAGCACGCCCAGCATGTGGCTGTGCAGGTAGTAGCTCCCGCCCGGCTTGAGGCCGGGGATGGCCAGACAGAAGCCGACCATCCGGCCGCCGTCGAAGGCTCCCAGGATCTGGCCGCCGATTTTGCCGGCCACCACGAAAAGGCGGCGCGGCAGCAGATCCACGTCCTCGAACCCCCAAATACTCTTTTGCAGCCGGACCGCCTCGGTAAGCTCGGCGTCGGCGGCCAGCGGGCGAATCTGGATGGCTAACGCTTCTTCGCCTGCTGCCACAGCTCTTCCATTTCCTCGATGCGGGCTTGCGCGGGAGTTTTGCCCCGCCGGGTAAGGCCTTCTTCCACTTGCGCGAAGCGCTCCCGAAATTTGCGGTTGGTCTTGCGAAGCGCCAGCTCCGGGTCGAACCGGAGAAACCGGACGATGTTCACCACCATGAAAAGCAAATCTCCCAGTTCGTCTTCCACCGGCGCCGGCCCATCCTTGCGCTGCCGGGCCTCGTCCAATTCCGCCAGCTCCTCGTGCAGCTTTTCAACCAGGTCTTCGAAGCGCTGCCAGTCGAAGCCGGCCTGCGCCGCGCGGGAGCTCAGTTGATAGGCTTCCAGGAGCGCCGGCAGCGTCCGGGGCACGCTGTCCAGCAGCGCTGGAGAGCCGCCGTCGCGGCCGCGTTCCTCGGCCTTGAGCTCGTTCCAGCGCTTCAGCACCTCGCCCGCGGTTTCCGCAGATTCGCCCGCAAACACGTGCGGATGCCGGCGAATCAGTTTCGCTGCAATACGCTCCAGGACGTCTTCGATGGTGAACAGCCCTTGCTCCGCCGCTATTTGCGAGAAAAAGACGACTTGGAGCTGGAGATCACCCAACTCGCCGGCAAGCTCGTTCCAATCCCGGCGGTCGATGGCGTCGATGACTTCGTAGGTTTCCTCCAGCAGGCAGCTCTTGATCGTATCGAAGGTCTGCTCGCGGTCCCACGGGCAACCCTCAGGACTGCGCAGCCGCGCCATGATTTCGACCAGTTTCTGGAATTTTTCCCCGGCCATGAGCGAATCTTTAATTATCACACGGGCCGCCAGCCCAACGCTTTCCCTTGGCCGCCACTGGGCCGCCCGAGTCAGTCTGTAGTATTAATAGGAACGCGGGGGCTGCAAAAACGTCCCCGGTACAAGCGCGGGCAGGGCGAGCCGTTTTCCTTTGCGCCGGGCCGGCAGGGTGGCGCTCGAAAGCGGGGCGGCCGCCTTTGGCCGGTTGAACAGAACAGCGGAGCGGGATCGGCTTGCTGCCGCGCATCCGCCTGGCGGGGCAGGGCCGCATCCGGCGCGCGCCGCCGTGCTTTGCAACGTCAGGGCGGCGCGCTACTTTCCTGTGCGAACCTTCACCACGTAGTAATTCACCAGCTTGTTGTCGATCTGCTTATACCAGTGCGGCACGCCTTCGGGGACCACCAGAATGTCTCCCTTGGTCAAGTGATGGGTTTGGCCGCCGTTGATGCTCTTCCCGCGGATTTCATTGGGCGCGGTCGTTTTGCCGTCAACCACTGTGCCACCGGTCACTATGGTCGCCGAGCCCTCGATCACGTACATGATGTCGGTATCCAGGTTATGAACTTCCACTTCGCCGGGTTGCACGCGGTGGCTGGTCAGAATCTGGTAGGCGCCTTTGTTCAACAGCGTCCCGCCTTTGGCGAAGCCGGCGTTCACCTGCTGGCTCCCGATGAAGATGACTTCCTTCCCGGGCGTATCGGCAGCGCTTAACAAGAAAGCCGCCGCGCATAAGGCTGCTGCGTTCAGCAAAAATCGCATCGTGTCTTCCTCCTGGTGCTCCCGTGGAACGGCTGGGCGGAAGCATTCTACCAGATCCCCGCCCGAGGGACGCGGCTGGGCTGCTGGCCGTGGTTCTGCTCCATCCCGCTTGGTCCTTCCCCAGCAAAAGGGATGAAGCACGCGGTGAAAAGCTGCGTCTTGGGCCAGTGGCCGGACGCAAGAATGCGATGGGCGCCGGGTCGGCAGGGGAAATTCGCTCTAAACTGCCGGGACGGACGGAAAAAATCGCGCACCGGCAGATTGTGTTGACAAAAGCTCACCATGGGAGCAAACTAGATATGTATATCCACATATCGGTTGATTATGTTTTCCCGAACGGCCGAGTACGCCCTCCGCGCTATGGTCTGGCTGGCCGAAAAACACGGCCTGCCGCAGACGACCCAGCAGATTGCCGCCGCCAGCCAGGCGCCGCCGGACTATCTCGCGAAAGTCCTGCAGTTGCTCGGCAGGGCCGGCCTGGTGCGCGCCCATCGAGGTCTGCATGGCGGATTCTCTCTCGCGCGGCCGCCGGAGCGCCTCACGATCCTTCAGATTGTCAATGCTGTGGATCCCATCCGCAGAATTTCCGAATGTCCTCTGCAATTGGACGCGCACGCGGTGCATCTCTGCCCCCTGCACAGGCGTCTGGACGAGGCGATGGCCATGATCGAAAAGGCGCTTGCAAGTAGCACCCTGGCGGAATTGATTGAAGCTCCCGCGGGATCCCAGCCGCTCTGCAACGTTTCGGCCGCAGGAGCGGAGGCATGAGGAAAACAGGTCGAGGTTTCCTGGCGGCTGTGCTGGTGGCTCTGGCGGCATTCTCCGTCGCGCCTATTGCAGGAGACAGTCTGGGGTCCTTTCTCATGCCCTTTGACGATGACGTGATCCGCTACCGGTCTCCCGAGGCCCGTGATCCGGTGGCGCGCTTGCAGCCCCGGATCGATCAGGGCGAAGTGAAGCTTTCGTTCAATCCCCGGCATGGTTACCTCGATGCCGTCCTGCGAGCGCTCAATGTGCCTGTCTCATCGCAGGTTCTGGTGTTTTCCAAAACCAGTTTTCAGGCGGCCCACATCTCGCCGCAAGCGCCTCGGGCGCTCTATTTCAACGACGACGTCTATGTGGGCTGGGTCCAAGGCGGGGATGTCGTCGAAGTGGCGTCGGTGGACCCCGAGAAGGGCGGTATTTTCTATACGCTGGCCCAGCAAAATGCCAGTCGCCCGAAGTTTGCTCGGCGCGACGACTGTCTCCAGTGCCACGCCGCGCCGCCGACGCTGGGCGTGCCAGGCTTTTTCCTGCGCTCGGTATATCCCGGTCCGGATGGAACGCCTTTGCTGCAAGCCGGATCCTTCGACACCACGGATCACAGCCCTATGAACGAGCGCTGGGGCGGCTGGTATGTGTCCGGCGTCCACGGCAAGCAGCTTCACATGGGAAACGTAGTCGCCAAAGACCCCGCCAACCCCGAGCAACTGGACCGGGTGGCGGGCGCCGACGTCACCGACCTCAGAAAGCTCCTGGACGTCACGCCTTATCTCACGCCGCACAGCGATATCGTGGCATTGATGGTCCTGGAGCACCAGGTGCGCCTGCACGATCTGATTACGCGCGTCAATTACGAAACGCGAATCGTCGAGAGCGAGCAGCAAGTGCTGGCGAGGCAGTACGGAGAGACGTTCGGAGTGTGGTCGGAGTCGGCCCGGCGGCGGGTGAACCGCCCGGTGGAGGTGCTGTTGCAAGATATGCTCTTTACCGGAGAAGCGCTCCTGACGGACCCGGTGAAAGGGACCTCGAACTTTCAGGCCGAGTTTGAGCAGCGCGGGCCGAAAGACCATCTGGGCCGGTCCCTGCGGCAGTTTGATTTGCGGCGCCGGCTTTTTCGCTATCCATGCAGTTTCCTGATCTACTCCGAGGCTTTCGACAGCCTGCCGAAGGTCGCCAAGGACCGCCTGTACCGCCGCCTGTGGGAAGTCCTCACCGGCCGGGACGAAAGCCCGGCGTTCGCCGCGCTCTCCTCCGCCGATCGCCAAGCCATCTTCGAAATCCTGCTCGAAACCAAGCCGGGTCTGCCCGATTACTGGAAGCAGGCGCCCGCGGCGCCAGGCTCGGGATCATAACGCCCGCGCCGTTGGGATTCTCCAGCCTTACTCCGCTTCTAGACATACGAAACGCGGGCCGAAATCAGCGATAAACCTTATTGCCCGCCCGTGCACGTATGGCCGAGACTCGGGGAGCAGGCCGCGCGCGTCCGTTGACTCGCGGCGCTCCTTTATGGGATTTGCGCTGGAACAAACTGTCGGCAATTACGAATTTCTCGATGCCCTCGAGACCTCGAAGGGCAGCCGCACCTACAAGGTCAGAAATCTGGTGGCGCAGCGAATCGAGAGGCTCAAAGTCTTTCCGAAGGAGATGCAGCACGACCGGGAGCGGTCCGAACGGTTTCTGCGGGAAATCAAGATTCACGCCAGCCTTTCGCATCCCAATATCGCCGCCTTCTACGACGCCAGCTATCTCGATGGCCAGTTGGTGATGACGACCGAGCTCGTTGAAGGCTCCCCGCTAACGCAGCTTCTGGCCGCCGGGCCGATCGGACCGCGCGATGCGGTTCATTACGCACGCCAGGTGCTGGCGGCGCTCGCCTATGCGCACGAGCACGGCGTCATTCACCGAATGATTTCACCGGCGATCGCCATCATCACTCCGGAAAAGTCCGTCAAGCTGACCGGCTTCGAGCTGGCCAAGACGCTCACGGACCCGCAGCTTACGCAAGCCGGCGTAATCATGGGCGAACTGGAGTATATGTCTCCCGAGCAGGTGAAGGGGGTTTCCACGCTCGACGCCCGCAGCGACATCTACTCGGCAGGCGCGGTCTTGTACGAAATGGTCGCCGGCAAGCCGCCCTTCGAGTCCAACAGCCAGTTTGAGCTGATGATGGCGCACGTGCAGAAACAGCCGGATCCGCCGAGCCAAATCCGGCCGGACGTGCCGCCGGCGCTCGAGAAAATCATTTTGACAGCTCTGGCTAAAGATCCCGCTGGGCGCTTTCAAACCGCGAAGGAATTTCAGGATGCGCTCGAGAAGCTGGAAGCGTCGCTCGGGACCGCGGAGACCTCCCCGCACACGCTGCCGCCGCTGGCGCGCCGCCAAGCGCCCGGCGCTCCCCAAGCCTCCGATTTCTCCGCCGCCTTAATGACCAAGGACCCGCCGCTGTTTTCGCGGGACCTGATCGTAGCCGGGGTTTTCATTTTCTTTGTCGTTGCGGCCGTCTTTTTCGCCTTCCTCACCGCCACCAAGCGCTAAAAACACGAGCGGCGCCAGCGCCGCCGTTCAAGTGTTGCGATTTGAAAATCTAACCGCCCGAGGCGCCCCGGGGGCCATTCTTTCGCCGTTCTATTCAGCGGCTTCGCCAGGGCCGGCCTTCCCCGTGCCGCAAAAAAGCTCCTCCGGCTCTGGCCTCCAAGCCCGGTGCGGGAGTTGTGTTAACCTCGCATTTTCAAGGGGGCCTCATTGAGCGATCAGCAATTGAAAGGCCGGGTGGCCGTCATAACCGGCGCCAGCCGCGGGCTGGGCAAGCAGATGGCCGAGGCGCTGGCAGCGGAAGGCGCCGCCGTGGCGCTGGTGGCGCGCAACCGGGACCTGCTGGAAGCCGTGAAGGAAGGGATCGTCCAGCGCGGCGGCAAAGCCGCCGCCTTTAGTGCGGATGTAGCATGCGAGCCGGAGGTGGCCGCGCTTCCGGAGCGTATCCGCGCCGAGCTCGGGCCGCCTGACATTCTGATCAACAACGCCGGCATCAACGTTCGCAAGCCGATTCACGAATTCACCCTAGAAGAATGGCGCCGGGTGATGCAAACCAATCTCGACGGGCCTTTTCTGTTCACCCGCGCGTTGATCCCCGGCATGATCGAACGCAAGTTCGGCCGGATCATCAACATGACTTCGATCATGTCCCACGTCTCATTGCCCGGGCGGGCGGCCTACAGCGCGAGCAAATTCGGGCTGCTCGGCATGACGAAAGCGCTGGCCCTCGAGCTCGCGCCCTATAGCATTACGGTCAACGGCATCAGCCCGGGGCCCTTCGCCACCGAAATGAACACCGCGCTTATGCAAGACCCTGCGCGCAACGCCGAGTTTATTTCGAAAATTCCGCTCGGGCGGTGGGGCCGGGTGGAAGAGGTGGGTGCGCTGGCCGTTTTCCTCTGCTCGGAAGCCGCCGGC
>DASREK010000282.1:0-13466 GCA_035652135.1 Bryobacterales bacterium
CGCCGGCCGGAGTGGCGGATGCGTTTTGCGGAAGCGCAAGACGGTCCGCTAAGGCGAACAGCGGGCGCTGGAAATCGATCTCCAGCAGCGACTCCGGCGTTGAAAATTCAAACGTGCGGCCTTGCTGGAAGAGCCGGTTGAATCCCTTCTTGCGCAGCTCGAATAAATGAGTCTTGACTGTTTCAGTGGAAACGCAATCACCGGTGCCGCGGACGGGAAACAGCACGTACCAGCGGGAACCCGGCTCCAGTTGCAGCACTTGGCCGGCAATCTCGTCCACTGTATCTTTTTTCACGCGGGCGCCGCACTGGCTGCAATAGGTTCTTCCTGCGCGTGCGAACAAGAGGCGCAGAAAGTCGTACACCTCCGTGGCCGTCGCGACCGTCGAGCGGGGGTTGCGCGTGGTGTTTTTTTGCCGGATGGCCACAGGCGGGGCAATCCCGATGATTTCTTCTACATCCGGCTTGGCGATTCTTTCGAGAAACTGGCGGGCGTACGCGGACATGGATTCCACATACCGTCTCTGCCCTTCCGCGTAGATTGTGTCGAAGGCCAGCGAGGATTTTCCCGAGCCGGAAACGCCCGTTATCACCGTTATTCGGTTATGCGGGAGCTTCAGGCAGATGTTTTTGAGGTTATGAACCCGTGCGCCACGGATCTCGAGGTAATCCTGAGCCAAAGCCGGCACCTACAGCGGCAAATCTGATGAGAGGGAAACCTCCCATTATAACAAGCGCCTTCTCCCGGGCACGTTTCTGTAAGGAAACGAAGGAAACGCGCCCCATATTCCAGGTTTTTGCGGGCCTTCGCCGGCTGTGAGCGCCTATTCCACCCTTGCCAGGCTGTCGCCGGGCCCGGCGATGTAGCCCACCATCTCCCCCACGGCCCAACTGATTACGAATAGGATGATAATCGGCAAACCTAGTAGGAACTCGCGCCTGTTGCGGCGCTTTTGCGACACACAGCGCCAAATGCGGCCCAGCAGGACCGCGGGCAAAGCGAAAGAAAGCAGCACGTAGCGCCGCCGCTGGGCGGAGTCCATTTCCTTGGCTCGCATCGCCGCGAACGATCGGGAGTAGAGGAACCGTTGGGCTAGCATTTCGCCCAGCCGAAAGGATTTCTTGTGGTAAATGAGCATCGCAGGGCTCAGGTAAATCCTTAAGCCACGTTTTCGTAACTCATTCTGTAGAAAGCTTTCCCACAGACCGGCCCATTGGGGTTCCTGAAGCGGCAAGAACCTGCGCCGATAGGCTGCGTTGTTGCCCGGAACCCATTCCGCCGGGCCTTCCGGAAGCGGCGGCATGCAAGGACCGTACTCCGCCAGAAAAAAGGCCCAGTCGATCAGGCGCTCGGTGCTGCCATTTTCAACCGGCCCTCCCACGACGCTGTACTCCGGCCCCACTCGCCGCAGGACCTCGGTCGCCCAGCCCGGCAGCACCATGCAGTGATCCTCGATGATGGCCACAATTTCCCCAGCCGCAGCCTGCATTCCTTGCCAGCGTAGTTCCGGGATGGACTTGCCGGTCAGCCCGCGGAAGAGCACCACATCGGGAAAACGCTCGGCAATTACGTCGGCTGTGTTATCGGTCCGGCGATCCAACACAATGATTTCCATCTGGCGCCGCTCAGGGAGGGCTTCTAGTTTTTCCAAACATTCGAGGATGCAGCCCAAACCGTTTACCGAGGCAATCACGACGGATAACCGAGGCTGCATCAGAACACCTCCCGGTCACTGGCCCCTTTGCCCGCCAGATATCCGCAGAACTCGCCCGCCGACCACATGGTTTGAGAGAACAAAACCCAAGGCAGCGCCCTCGCCAATAGAGCGCTGCGGCCTCTGTTGGCGGCCACGCGCGCCAGTCGGCAAGTCAAGAGAAGCGGGAGCAACGGCGAAAACAGGGCATACGCCAGCCGGCGTAATGGCCCAGTTCCAGCTACCCGCGCCGCGGCAAACCAGCGGCCGTAATGAAATCTTTGGCGCAAAAATTGAGATACGGTCAGGGAATTCTGATAAGTGACGATCGCCCGGCCTGCCCGCCGCAGGCGATATCCTTTCTGCTCGAGGCGCCGGTGGAGGAAGGGCTCCCAGGCCCCGGCTTCGACAAGGTCCCAGCACTCCAGGAGCGCCCAGCGTTTGTAGCTGAGATTGGCCCCCGAGAGCTCGGTGCATTCACCATCGGCGGCGGGAGGCATGTGCCACCCGTACTCGCAAAGAAACACCGCCGCGTCGAACGCGGATCGCGGGACCGAATCAATAGGGCCGCCGATAGCCGGCGACTGGGGGTGGTTCTGGTGAGCGCGCAGCAGTTCAGCGGCCCAGGTCTTGGACGGAACGAGGCGCGCCTCGGTTAGCAGAAGAATTTCACCTGCCGCTCGCCGCAGCGCCTCCCGCCGCATCTCCGGTATCGTCAGGCGTTTTTCAAATCGCAAGAATTGCACGCCTTCCAACGCGCGGCGCAAACTCCGCCGGGGATCTTCGTCCGAGCAATCCGCGACAATAATTTCACCCTCTTCACCCACTTGCTCTACGAGAGATTCAAGACACCGTTCGAGAGTAACAGGAGCATTAAAGGAAGCTACAATCACCGAGAACCGACGGGCCCGGTTCACCGTTTCCTCGCCACGCACAGCAGCGTGTGCCCCCCCGGCAGCCGCGCGCCCAGCCGCAGTACCGCGAACCGCTCCACGGCCCAATAGGCGGCCAGCAGCCGCCCCTTGACGCCTCCACGAGCGCCTTCCGGTATGCCGGCTGCCGCTTGGAGGCCTACGTCTCCCGCCGGGGCGCGTTTCTGGTAACCCCGGATGTCGGCCGCAAGCGAAGGCAGCCAGTTTACGAGCGACATCCACTCCACTTGAAATCCGTAAGGCTCGAGATATGCCGCCAATTTCCGCGGCTCCCATTGTTGGTAATCTTCCGTATCGCGGTGTTTCTTGGACCCGATGCCGCGCCGGGCAGCCGCACGGATTACAACGATCCCTCCCGGCCGCAGCACGCGGGCGAGTTCGCTGATCGCTTCTCTGGCGCGCGGCGCGCTCAGGTGCTGCAACACGTCAGCACAGTAAATCACGTCGAATATTTCGCTGCATAGCGGCAGGGCTTGGACCGAGGCGGCAGCTACCTCCTGCAATCCGCGGCCCCGGCATAAACCGAGTCCCTCAAAGGACGCGTCGATTCCAACGGCCAGCCGCGGCCGGCTTTGTTCCCGCCACAGGGCCGTGAAATAACCAGCGCCGCAGCCGGCGTCAAGCACGCGCTCAGGCGTCGCGCAGAAACGGCCGATCAGCACGAGAGCAAGTTGCTGCATATGCGCCGACCAGGGATGCCGCTGCTCCAGGCGGTCGAGCTTCCGGTAATATTCCGGAGAAAAAATGTGCGGCGCCTGGGGCTCGGGCAGTGCCATGCGCGGTTCAGCCGCGATAAAGGGCAGCGATCTCCTTCCAGTTGAGGCCTCGGAGCAGCAGCAAGACAGCCAGATAGACAAAACCAGCCGCAGCCGCCTGGGCCGGCAGAGGAGCCTGGGTCATCGCGCTTCCGGCGGCGAGCATAACCAGCGAGGCCGCCGCCGGGCGCAGGCAGTGCCGGCCGATCCCGATCGGCTCAATCCGTTTCCATACATACCGATAGCACAACGCCAGAATCGTCAGCTCCGAGGCCAGCGTCGAAATCGCCGTACCTACGGTACTCAGCCGGGGCGCCAGGACGATATCAAGAGAGATGTTGGCCAGCGCGCCGGCCAGCACCGCCAGCATATCGAGGCGCTGGAGATTATAGGAAACTAGGATAATGCGGAACACCGATCGCAGCGCCATCACCGGCAGCGACCAAAGCAGGATCTGCAAGGTCGCTCCGCCGGCGGCGTATTCCGGGCCGAAGAAGAACTCGAGCAGGGGCCGGGCCAGCAGCGTGCCTGCGAAAGCCAGCGGTACGAAGGCTGCGGCTACAAAGTGCAGTACCCGCCCGGCCACGGGCCGCAGTTCGCGGTTGTCGGCATAAGCCCGCGAGAGCAATGGGAACAGGCTGAGTTGAAATAGGGTCAGCAGCGTGGCAAACAGCAGCACGAGCTTGTAGATCGCGGTGTAGAGCCCGACAGCCGCTTGCGTTTGAAATTTAGCCAGCGCCAGCACGTCGAAGTTGAACAGCAGCGTGCCGAGTATGGTTGAGGCCGCGAGGGGAGCGGACTCGCGAAACAGCTCTTTCCACAGCGGCCGGTGAAAGATGGGCCGCAAAGGGCCGAAACGCCGCGCAAACGCTCCGATCAGCACCAGCGCTCCGGCCGATTCGCCGATTATGGAATAAACGGGCACAAGGACAAGCTGCTGAGGTCCTGAGATCGTGAAGGCTCCGGCGGCGAAAGCAATTTGCGCGGCGATGCTCGCGGCGGCAACAGGTCTTGTTTCCTCGACCGCCTGAAAAACCCACTTGAGAGACACGGCGTTGGGGAATAAAGCGAGCGCGAAGACCAGCGCCAGCAGGCCCATCGGCGGGGCCGGCTGGAGCAGCGCCACTGCAACGGCCGCCGCCGTCCAGGTGAAAGACGCCGAAAGCAGGCGAATCGACAAGATGCTTCCGGCGTATTGGCGCACTCGGCCCCGGTCCCGCGCCACGTCCCGGACTCCGACGGAATCGAAACCCTGCATTACGGGAATGAGCAGATAAGAAGTCACCGTCATCAGGAAACCGACGTGGCCGAAATCGGTGCTGCCCAGCACACGAGCCAGGTGCGCAAAGGCCGCGAAGTTTACCAGCCGGGCAACGAGTTCTCCCGCCGAGAGGTTGAAGAAATTTTGGAGGACGGTGCGCGCCGCGCTCATTTCACCGGGTCGGCCCGCCGGCTCGCGGGCTTCGCGGGAAGGCTTGCGGGTTTGCGGCGGGTCCAGTAGAGAAGCATGCCGGCGCAGAACGAGATGCCGTTATAGAAGTGGTAGAGCAGGTGAAAAGGAATGGCGGTGAGAGCAAATAGGAAGTTTTTGCGCCCCTGGAGGAAGATGTAAAACTGCGAATTGATAAACAGCACCAGCATCAGGATTACGAAAGGCAGGATGATCATGGGGTGGTAGGGCATGAAGCTGAGGATGAACACAATCGTGCCTGCCAGGCAGATGCCGGTCAAAAACGAATAGATGCGAGCGGAACGGGATCCCTCCAAAAATCGGTGCTGCAAGTAAATTAGCGCCAGCGTCACGGCCAAAGGCGGTATCAGAGCCAGCATGTGATGCCGCCAGGCGAAATAGATCGACGCTCCGAAAAGACCCGCAATCGGGACCAGCAGGCGCACCCGCTGGCCGGAAGCGCGCCACTCGTGAAACCAGTACCCCGAGAGCAGCAGCACCAGGAGCAGGAGCAGCGGTACCAGGAACAGGCCCTTGAAATGAACCGCCATCGCGCCCACTGCGCCGAGCATGATGTAGACCAGGGCCACGCTGATTCGCTGCGAGATCTGCACGTTCAGGTCGTTGGGCATGTTCGCGTCGCGCAGAATCAGCTCGGTCCAGGGTATGCCGCGATCGAAAATATCCGTCTTCAGCAGTCTCCAGAAGCTCCAGGCCTTGAGGTGCTTGACCCGTAGATTCTTATCGAGCAGGATTTTCCGGCCGGCCGCGGTAAGCCGGTAGCCGAGCTCGATGTCCTCGATGGCGGGGCGCTGGTAGTCCTCATTGAAGCCGCTGTATTTCTCAAATATCTCTCGCCGGATCGCGCCGCAGCCGCTCCAAAACGTGGATGCCGCTTCGTTGCCGGCCTGGTGCACAAAACAATGCATCAGATTCTTATACTGGGAGAGAAAATCAGGCGACTCCGGGCTGTCGTCATAGGAGCCGATCACGGCATCCAGGGCGCGATCTCCTGCAAAATTCTCGGCCACACGACTGAGCGAATCGGGATGGACGCAAACGTCGGCGTCAATGAAAAACAAAATCCTGCCGCACGCCTCCCGCGCCCCCAGGTTCCGGGCGGCGGCCGGCCCCCGGCTCGGGCACCGGATCAGGCGGCAGCCGTGACGTTCCGCCACGGCTGCTGAGCCGTCAGTCGAGCCGTCATCTACTACGATGCACTCGTAATCCGCAAAATCCGATTGCGCCAGAGCCGCCAGACAGCGCTCGAGTTCGCGCTCGCCGTTTCTTACGGGGATGATTACGGAGATTAGAACAGGTGCACGCTTCGCAGGCAAGTTTCCAGTCTATGTGCGGCCCGGGAGAATTGCAAGATGCCTGCCTCGAACGGCCTGTCAGGACCGACCTGCCGCTGGAATGAGCTCGCAATCCGCCGGCGATAGAAACTTGCCAGCGGGCGCCTACGCCACGGCATCAGGCCGGCTTCTCGGCCAAAATTCGCCGCAGCCCCGGTCTTATCGTTTTTTCAAAGTGATGGCGAGGCCTTCGCCCTGCATATAAACAACCGTTTCAAGATCCGGATCGGCCCTCACTTCCTTCATGTACTGGGGCGCCATGTCCACGTTGTGAGCCAAGATGAGGCCGCCCGGACGCACCAGCGGCAGCAGTTTGTGGAGGTAGTCGGAATAGCCGGACTTCTCCGCATCAATGAACAGCAGATCGATCGGATCCCGCAGGCGAGCGATGTTGCGATGAGCGTCGCCCTCAACCAAGGTGACGATCGCATCGACGCCAGCGTTCTGGAAGTGAGCGCGCGCCATGGCCGCGCGGCGGGGGTCGATTTCAAATGTGGTCAGCCTTCCGCCGGTCTTCTGAAGAGCAAGGCAGAACCAAAGACCGGAGATGCCGGTCGAAGTGCCGATCTCAATCACGTTTTTGGCGTTGACCGCCTCGGTGAGAAGCCGCAGAATGCGGCCGTCGGCCGCCGGAACGTTCGCATATGTTTCCCCGGCTTTGACTATGGCCTCCAGCGTGGAGAGGATTCGCTTCTCGGAGTCCGTCTTGGCAAGCGGCGGATAGCGGTCGCTGGAAGGGGCGGCCCCGCGTCCCTGGCCGAAAGCTGCCCATGCGCCTGATGCGAGAACAAGGATTGCGATTGTCCGCCTCATACAGATACCCCTTCCTCTAAGGCCTACATCCCTGGAAATTATTATGGCTCGTTCCTCTGCAAAATCGGCGCTACAAGACTGACAGGCTTATAAAGACATTCCGATGTTTCGGTTTTTCACGATGCGCGGCTCGCTTCATGGGTCCTAGCCTTCTTACGAATACTCCAAAGTACACCGGAGGCAGGGTGTATACGGGAGTGCACGGCAGTCTATTTGTTTTAGAGCAAAAGGCTTTGATTTCAAAGAGAGCATTCTTGGATCCGCCAAGTTGGCCTGCGAATTGCTGACTAAGGCGTTCCTCGGCGAAAGGCCGCCTTGATGAAGTACTCTGCGACGCGGGCAGAAGGGGTGCAAGAGAGGTCGGGTGTGTCTTCCTGCGTGAGGAATATGCCTCAGGAGCAGGTGAATGACACCGTAAAGGAGATCAGGCCCGCTTGCGCCGGCCCTTCCGCGATCCCTATGCCCCCACGCGGCCAAAAAAAGATCCGAATTGCAGTAGCGGACGACCACACAATCTTTCGCGATGGAGTATGCCGGCTCCTGGCGCTGGAGCCGGACTTCAAAGTTGTCGCCGAGGCTCGCAACGGAGTGGAAGCGTTAGAAGTACTCCAACAGCATCGGCCCGATATTCTCTTATTGGACTTGAGAATGCCCGATCTCGATGGCCTGGCCATTCTGCAACAGATCCAGGGTCAAGCGCTGAAGACCCGCATTATTGTACTGACGGCATCGGAGGACGAACGGGACTACGCTTATGCCATTCAATTGGGCGCTTCCGGTTTCGTGCTGAAGCAAAACACGACTGACGTCCTGATCGAGGCCATTCGTAAGGTTCACCAGGGTGAGTTTTGGAGATCGGAGGCTCCCAAGGCTCCGGGCCGTCAGGGCTTGCTTCAGGAGCTGCCGCTTACGCCCCGCGAGCAGGAGATTGCTGCTCTGGTCGCACAGGGTTTAATGAATAAAGAGATCGCGGCTCGGCTTTTTATCAGCGACCAGACGGTAAAAAATCATCTTCACAACATCTTTGAAAAACTCGGCGTGTCCGACCGGCTCGAGCTCGCCCTCTACTTCATTCACAAGGGCGGCAAGTCTTCGAAATAAGCCGGGACTATCGTCCTTATCTGACCCGGCGGGCGGGCGGCTTGAATCCCTGTTGGGGAGGTCCCTCCGGCGGACGGCTCTTTTCACGCCGGCTCCCCCGCAGAATTCACATTGTCGGCGCAGACAGACTGCTATACTATTTGCTCTCCCGCGTCCTCCGAAACAATCTTATGGCGTTTTTCTTCCGGCGTGGTTTTCTTGTGCCAATCTGGGCGCTCGCAGCGCTCCATGCTGTGAATCTCTACGCTCATGCCCCGCATATCCTGCTCTCGAGCAGCTACATGAACTTCATCGCCGCGCCAGGAACAAACGCCGCGCCCCAAACCGTCCTTCTGACCAACAGCACGCATGGGCGGATGCCATGGACGGCGGCCGCAGCCACAGTCAACGGCGGGAACTGGCTGAATTTGGCGACGGTCGGCGGCGCCCCCTCTTCTCAGATCAGTGGCGAATTACCGGGAATTGCGCCTTGCTGCGGCTGGGAAAGCGCCAGTTTCACGGTCTCGGTGGTATCGGCTTCTTTGCCCGCGGGCGTCTATTACGGTACGATCACGGTCGCCGCTCCGGGATCGCCTCCCGATCCTAACTTGCCGCTCGCTCCGCCCGCCGACAATACGCCGCAAATCATCGAGGTGGCGCTCACTATTACCACGACCGGCCAGGCGGCGCCCGGCATATCTGTATTGCCCAAATCTTTGGACTTCTCAGGCGGTTCCGGGACAGGCCGCAGCTACAGCGTGAACGTCGTCGTCAGCAACGCCGGCGGCGGTGTTCTTACCTGGTCCGCAACAACCGATACTGCCAGCGGTGGCAACTGGCTTTCCGCGGCGCAGCTTAGCGGCTCCGTGCTGGCAGTCACGGCGTCCGTCGGCAGTTTGACGAACGGAATTTACACAGGCCGCGTTATCATCACGGCCGACGGCGCTGCCAACTCGCCCAAAATCGTTCCTGTTACTTTCACAATCAAGGATCCGCTGCCCCCTAACATCCAGCTCAGCAGCAGTTCCCTGCAATTCTCGATGATTATGGGCGCCGGCAGCCCGCAGCCGCAGAAGCTGACTATCAGCAACGCCGGTGACGTCTCGCTGAACTGGCAGGCGGACGCGGCAACCTTCAATGGAGGCTCCTGGCTGGCGGTTTCCCCAAACTCGGGGACCGATTCCGGGACAATCACCGTGACCGCCGACCCGGCCTCCCTCAGTCCGGGAACCTATGCGGCCCGGATCACGATCACCGCGCCGGGTGCGGTCAATTCTCCCGCTCAGGTGCAGGTAACGTTTGTCATCAACCCGCCGCAACCGGTTCTTCCAAGCAACGGCATCGTAAACGCGGCGACCTTTCTGCCCGGGCCACTTGCGCCGGGCGAAATCGCATCGTTATTCGGCGCCAACCTGGGGCCTCGCGACCCCGTAATCTTCAGCCTCGACCCAGCGACAAACAAGCTTCCCACCACACTGGGGGGCACTACGATCACATTCAACGGCGTGAAGGCGCCCCTGTTTTTCGTCAGCGCCAATCAGGTGAACTTTCAGGTGCCTTTCGAAATCGCTTTCCAAAACTCCGCGCAGATGGTCGTGAATGTGGCTGGATTGAGTCCCGCCGCGACCATCGTTCCCATTGCAGACGCAGCGCTTGGCATTTTTACTGTGGCGGGAACCAACCGGGCAGCAGCGTTGAACCAGGATAATTCTCTGAACAGTCCTGATAATCCGGCGCCTGTCGGCAGCGTGATTCAGTTGTTCGTGACTGGCCAGGGTATGCTGGATACTAAAATCGAGACTGGATCCCTCGCTCCGGCGTCGCCGCCGTTTCCCGCGCCGCGCCTCCAGCCAGTAGGCGTCACCATAGGCGGCATACAGGCGAACGTCTTGTTTGCAGGCCTCGCGCCCGGGTTTGCCGGGTTGACCCAGATCAACGCGGAAATTCCCCGGGCCGTCATTCCGTCCAGCAATGTGGCGGTATCGGTTGGCATGGGATTCTTCCAATCCCCGGTCCCGGCTCTCATCGCGATAAAGTAAGGCGGCTGGCCCGCTCAGCGATCTGAATGTCTTCAGACCGATGCCAGTGACTGAAACCGGGCCGCGGCCGCGCGGTTGCACTGTCCGCGCTTCCCCCGCGCCGTTTGACCTGCCGATCTCCCCCACTCCCTGCCGGCGGCCATTTCCGGCTTAAAAACTATATTTCGCTGCAAATTGCAGGATGCGCGGCGATCCTGCGCTCTGAATCTGGCCGAACGAGCTGGACGCGAAGCGGGTCACCGGAGCATTAAAATTCGGGTGGTTCAGGACGTTGAAAAATTCGAAGCGCAGCTCGAACCGGTATCTTTCGCGGATCGTGAAGAGCCGGGTTAAATTCGCGTCGGCGTCAAAGAAGCCCGGCGCCAGAAGCGCGTTGTAGCCAACAACGCCGAAAGTGCCAGGGGCATTCTGGCGGAAGGCCGCGGGATTGATCCATTGCATCGATTCCATGTTCTTCACGTAGGCCTGGCCGAGAATTTGATCCGGGCGGTCCAGCCCCACGCCGGAAAGCGAGGCGTCCACGCCCGTTGTCACCGAGAACGGGAATCCGTTGTGCGCCGACGCCAGACAAGAAAATTGCCAATTTCCGAGCGCCCAGTTCATGCCCTGATTCGCGAACTTCGGGCTCTCATAAACGAAACTGGTAGTGAAGTTGTGGCGCAGATCGAAATCCGCCGGGCTTTTGTCCGCATTGCGGTTGTACGGGTTGGCATAGTTGTTCCCCGTGAGCCTATTGGCAATGGGCTCCGCGTCCTGGATCACGTGCGAGTACGTGTAAACGGCGAGGACCGTAAAGCTACGGCTGAACCGGTGCTGGGCCGAAAGCCGGAGCGCGTTGTAGTAGGTGTTCAGGCCGTCGTCCATGACCGTGATCGTCGAGTAGCCGGCTCCGGCCGCCGGGTTCAATAGGGAGAGGAACCGGCGCTGGTTTGTGTTGGCAAGGGTCGCTCCCGGACCGTAAATGGCCGGGTTGGCTTCTGTTGAGGTGCGAAAATGCGTCGCCTTGTTTCCTAAATACGCCGCCGTGACCAGCCAATTGGCTCCGATCTGGCGTTGCACGCTGAGATCCCATTGCTGCATGTAAGGGTGGTGCAAATTCAGTGGGAACAAAATATAAGCGCCCTGCGGCGCGAAAGGTGCGTCCTTGGTTGGCGGATACGGAGTCGGGAAGGGGTTGCCTCCCGGGAAGCCTGCATAGGGATCCGCAAAACCGCCCGCTGGCGCTGTCAGCCTTACCGCGTTGCCCCAGGGCGAGTCCAGGGCCCAGTCCCTCGCGGTGTAAGACTCGGGAGTGTCAAAGAAGATGCCGTAGGAAGAACGAAGGCTCTGCTTTCCGCTTCCGGTGGGATCCCAGGCGACTCCGATGCGCGGCGCGAAACCGAGCCAGCTTCCATTTGCATAGGCCCTGGGGATTCCGGGATCGCCATGAAACAACAAGCCAATGGGAGCATTCGTATATACGCTGGTTTTCCTTCCTGCCAGGTAATCGGGCAAAGAAAAGTGGTCTCCTCGCCCGGCGACGTCGTGTTCCGGAAGGGAAGGCTCCCACCGCAGGCCAGCGTGCATATTCAGTCTGGCGCTCACCTTGATGTCGTCCTGAAAATATAGCCCGGCGTACTTCTGGCGAAGTCCAATCTGCGCGGTATTCGATTGAGTCAGCGAATTCGGCTTGCCCAGCAGGAAGTCCGCGAGAGCATCATTGCTGATGGATCCATTAAAACCAAACGTCCCGTTGGCGGATTGGATGTTGATTTCGTTCATCTGGATCGCGATAGCCTCCATGCCAAAGGAGAGATGGTGGCGGCCTCGAATCCAGTCCATGTCGTCCGCCCATTGCCACTGGTTTCTGATGAAATAAGCGGGCGCGTTCGACCCGCCGCCCATGGAGAAATACCCCGACACGGAAAGATCCGTGTAGTGCGGGTAGACGTTGAACATATTCACGCCCACTCCGGCCGGGCTCGGCATCTGGGGCGAAACAGCGCGGTTGATGGCCAGGCGCGAATACGTCATGTGAAAGGCATTTATCAGCGTGGCGCTGATATTGTATGTATCGCTAATAACGGCAGCCTGCGCCCGCTCCTCGAGGCCGGACCGGGTTGTCGTAAGAATATTTCCCTGGTAATAGGGCGGGTTGTCGTAGTCGGCTACGAAATAACGGCCGAAAACGGAGTGCCTGGAGCTTTGCAGCCAATCCGCGCGGCCGATGTACTGGTTCTCATTGTTGGGGTTGGGAATGGAATAGACCAGCCGGCCGCAGGGATCATTGGAAACCGGAATCACTTTGAGCAGCGCGACCGAAGGCGGGCTGAAGCGGCTGGGACTGATGAAATTATTGGGAAACGGTTGTCCGTTCGTCGGATCGAGCAAGGTTTTGGCTTTGCCATTAGACTGGCAAGGCGCCGATTCCAGCACGCTGAAGTCTCCGCGCAGCACGGCCGGAGTGGGCACGAAGGCAATGGAATTCGGAGGCGCGGTCCGCTCGCGGGTGCCTTGATAGCCCGAGAAGATAAAAATCTTGTCTTTCTTGATCGGGCCGCCGATCGTGCCTCCGAATTGGTTGCGCCGCAGCGAGTCTTGCGCCCGCGCGAAGAAGTTGATGGCGTTGAAATCGCCGTTGCGAACAAATTCAAACAAGCCGCCGTGGAACTGATTCGTCCCGGTTTTAGTAACGACGTTCACCACCGAGCCGGGGTGCAGGCCGTACCGGGCGGAGACGCCGTTGGTCTGCACGCTGAATTCCTGAAGAGCATCGGGGAACGGGAAAGGCATATTGACGTTCGAGTGGGTGTCATTGTGATCGCCCCCATCCAGGAGGTAGTTATTGCCGTTGATCTGGCCTCCGGCGACTGAAACCCCGACCGCATTCGTATAATCATGAGTCGTGATGACCCGCGTCGAGTTCGGCGGCATAGCCGCTCCTCCCGATAAGAGAATCAGGTCCGTGGCTTGCCGGCCGTTCAGGGGCAGATCGATGATGCGCCTCTGGTCAATCACCTCGGAAATCGACGTATCCTGCGTCTCCACCATGGCCGCGTTCGCGGCGACTTGTACTTCCTGGGTGACGGCTCCGACCTGAAGCGCCACGTTGATCTGGACGTTGTTGCCCACCTGTAGGAGAATGCCGGACTGCGTATAGTTGTTGAAAGCAGCCGCGCTAACCTCCAGACGATACGGCCCAACGGGCAGGTTCGGAAGAACATAGGTTCCGTCGAGGCCGGTCACGGTACTTTGAACCTGGCCGGTTTCGGTCTGGATCGCCCTCACTTGGGCAGCCGGGACCACGGCGCCGCTCGAATCGGTCACCAAACCGTGAATTTGAGCGTTTGCAACCGCCTGGGCGCGCGCC
>DASREK010000283.1:0-7423 GCA_035652135.1 Bryobacterales bacterium
TCCGCTTCGTCCATGTAGTGCGTGGTTACAAACACCGTGTGGCCGGCGGCGGAGAGCTCGTAAATCAGGTCCCAGAAAGCCCGGCGGGCGATGGGATCCACGCCCGAGGTTGGCTCGTCCAGGAACAGCACCGGCGGCTCATGCAGGATCGCGCAGCCCAGCGCCAGGCGCTGTTTCCAGCCGCCCGAAAGCAGGCCGGTCATTCTGCGGCGCTGCTCGCTCAGGCCGGCCATTTGCAGCACGTAATCCTTGCGGGCCGCCCGCTTCGGGCGAGGCACGCCGTAAACGCCGCTAAAAAAATCGATGTTTTCTTCTATCGTCAGGTCGTCGTAGAGAGAAAATTTCTGCGACATGTATCCGATATTCCGGCGCACCTCCTCGGGCTGCTTGGCCACATCCAGCCCGTTCACGAGCGCCCGGCCCGCAGTGGGCGAGAGCAGACCGCAGAGAATGCGAATCGTCGTGGATTTGCCCGCGCCGTTCGGACCCAAAAAGCCGAAAACCTCGCCCCGTTCCACGGAAAGAGAAACGTGATCGACGGCCACGAAGCGGCCGAACGTCTTCACCAGGTTCTCGACCTCTATGGCCGGGTGCATTGTTCCTCACTTCGACGGGGCTGTGGATCCGCTTTGAGCGACACGACCCCGGCGCCGGGCCCTGCTAGACCGCGCCTTCCGCGGCTCTTGCCCGCCGCACCAGCGCTAAAAACACGTCCTCCAGCGACGGCTCGACCCGCCGGATCCTCGCTTGCGGCAGCGCCTGTTGCAGCGATTCGGCTGGCGCGGCGGAGGGAGAAACCAGCACGTGCAGCGCGGCGCCCGACATCTCGACGCTCACCACCCCGGGCTGCCGCCTAAGAATCCTGCGCGCCGCATCCCGATCGGCGGCCTCGACCTCGTAACAGATCTCTTCCAACTGCCCCTTCAAGGCTTCGGGGGTGTCGCAATGGATGAGGCGGCCCCGATCCATCATCCCGATGCGGTTACAGCGTTCGGCTTCGTCCAGGTACGCGGTAGTGACGAAGATGGTGATGCCATCTTTGACGAGCTGATAGAGAATGGCCCAGAAATCGCGGCGCGAAAGCGGATCGACGCCGTTGGTCGGCTCGTCTAAGAACAAGATCTGCGGGCGATGCAGCAGCGTGCACATTAAAGCGAGCTTCTGCTTCATGCCGCCGGAAAGCCGGGCGGCCTGCCGCTGCCGGAACGGCTCCATACGCGTCATAGCAAGCAGGCGGCGCTTCAATTGATCTCGCCCCAAGCCTGTGATTCCGAACAAATCGGCGTAGAAATCCATGTTTTCTTCCACCGTCAGGTCGGCATAAAGGCCGAAGCGCTGCGCCATATAGCCGATCTGATCCTTCACCGCTTCCGGTTCCCGGGCTGTATCGCTCCCGGCCACCCAAGCCTCCCCTTCGCTCGGGTCCATCAGGCCGCAAAGCAATCGCAGCGTCGTGGTCTTGCCGGCCCCGTCCGGGCCGACTAGACCGAAGATCTCGCCGCGCTCGACCTCCAGGTCGAGATGGTTCACCGCGGTGAGCGCGCCGAAACGGCGCGTCAGGCCATGCGCTTGTATGATCGCCCGCTCCATGCTTTGCGTTAATACTGCTGGCCGACCAGGATCTCGGCGTCCACCGGCATGTTCAGCTTGAGCTCGCGCCGCGGATTATCGACATCGATCTTGATCCGGTACACCAGCTTGACCCGCTCTTCCTGGGTTTGAATCTGTTTGGGCGTGAATTCGGCCTCTGAGGAGATGAAGCTCACCCTCCCCCAATACGCTTTGCCGGGATACGAATCGCTTGTAATTTTCGCCTTGGTTCCCAGCTTGACGCGCCCCAAATCCCGCTCCCCGATGTATCCCCGCAGCCAGGGATGATCCATATCGCCGATGGTGACGACCGTGGCGCCGGGCGCAAGAACCTCTCCGACATCGGCCGCTTTGACGAGCACCACGCCCTCGATCGGGGAAACAGCAACCGTATCTTCCAGTTGGGAATCGATTAGGGCGATCTGCGCCCGCTCGCGCTCGATCTCCGCGCGCCGCGCGCTTACCTCCTGGTTGCGCCGCTTCAGCTCGAGCTCGTTGGCCTCGGCCATTTTCAGCGCCGCGCGAGCCCGCTCCATCTGCGCGCGTGCGGCCTCAATCTGCTCCTGCCGCGGGCCGATCAGAACCAGGTCGGCGCGTTGTTGGGCTTGTTTCAAAGCCGCCTGGGCGCTGTCGAACTGCGTCCGGTATTGATCGTATTGCGCCCGTGAGATGTCGTCGTTCTTGAAAAGCGCCTGGGCGCGCTCCCAATCGTTCCTGGCGCGGTCATAAACGGCTTGGGCCGCCTCGACCGCGGCTTTGGCGTCCTGGATTTCCTGCGGCCGCGAGCCGTTTTTCAATTGCTCGTATTGGGCCTCATAGGCTCGCAGGTCGGCGCGGCGCTGCTCCAGGTCGGCGTGAAGCGTCTGCTGCTGCCAGTTCACCGCGGTTTGCGCCTGTGCCAGTTGCATTTGGGCAGCCGCCAGAGCTGCTCGCTCGCGCTCCTGCTGGCGCAGCAACTGGTCGCGGTCGAGCCTGGCGATCACCATTCCCTTGGTCACTGGATCGCCTTCATCGACCATTCGCTCGATCAACTTGCCGGCCGTCTTGAAGGCGATGTTCACCTCCGTCAGCTCAATATTTCCGGAGAGCACGATCTTGTCTTCCGGCTGGCGCTGAAAGCCTCGAAAGGCGACCAGCCCGGCAATGCCGGCTCCGACCAGAATAATGGGCAGAATCAATTTCCTCTTCACTGGAAATACTCCCTCGCCGGGAACGATGGCGCCCGTTCGTACCCTCTACTTCCGCCAAACGGCATCTCCTGCCTCGTAGAAGCGCCCCAAAGACTTCTTCCAGGACGCAGTGCGAACCAAGGGTTTCGCCGCCCCGCGCCAGAACCTTGCGCTTTGCGGCTCGTACTCCGGCGGCCAGCGTCACGCCGCTGGGGCTACTGCACTAGGCTGCGTATCGTACCGGTGGCCTGCGCCAGGTCAATCCGAGCCAGGTTGTAGCTGTAAAGCGCGGCTATGCGGTTCTCCCGCGCGCGCTCCAACCTGGTTTGGGCGTCGGTAACTTCAATTCCGTTGGCTACGCCGGCGGCATAACGCCGCCGGGCCTGCTCCAACTCGTTTTCCGCCAACGCGAGGCCTTCCTCTGCGACCTTGACCTGATCCTCCGCGGAACGCAAGCTATCGAGCGCCAGCCGCACGTCCAGCGCGATCTGCTCCCGCAGGTCGCTGGTGCGAACACGTTCCTGCCGCCACTGCGACTGGCTCTCCGCCCGGCGAGCGTCGCGCCGGCCGCCGTCGAACACCGGCACCCGGAGCGACACGCCATAAGTTCGCGTCGGAAAAGCATTGTCGATTCCTGTCCCGATCGAGCCGTAGTCGGCGAAGGCAGTCAGCGACGGCAGGCGTTCCATCTTCACCGCGCTGCTCGCCAGCCGCGCGTTCTCCTCCCGCTGCTGCTGCGCCTTCCAGTCGGCCCGCATGTTCAAGGCCTGTTGCGTCGCTTCTTGCACCGCGATCGGATCGGCGGGCAGATAGGCGAGCTTATCGGTAAGCTCGATGGCAATATCCAGGCGAACGTTCATGGCGCGCAGCAATTGCAGGTGGGCGCGGCGGCGGTCGTTTTCGGCCGCCAACTGCCGCTGGCGCGCGTTGGCAAGCTGAACCCGCGCGCGGGTAATTTCGATTCCCGTGCCAGTTCCCGCCGTTTTTTGGTCCTGCGCCTGCTTCACCAGCGCTTCGGCGAGCGCGACGTCGGCATTGGCGGCTTCGAGCGCAGCCTCGGAGCGCAGCGCCGCGTAGTAGGCTTTGGCGACCTGCGCCGATACCTCGTTGTCTGCGTTTTGGCGGTCTGCTTTGGCGGCGTTGACCGCCACCTTCGACGCCTGAAACCGGCGGATGCTGCTGAAATCGAACAGGCTCTGGCTGGCCGTGGCCCGGGCATCGAACACATTGAAGGGTCCCACCACGGCCGGAATCTGAAACCCTGGCAACGGGGCGCTCAATTGGAGGCCGAAAGCCGCCAGGTTGCGGTTCAAATTTTCTTCAGTGACGGATCCTTCTATGTCGGGCAGCAGAGCGGCCCGGGCCTCCGCCGATCGCAACCGTGCCTGCCGCAGGGCCTCCTCCGAAAGCTGGATCCGCGCGCTTCCTTCGGGAGAGAGCGCGATCTCGACGGCGCGCTTGAGGCTGAGCCGCACCGGGCCGCCATCCCCGACCGGCTGTGCCTGCGCCAGGCAGGCGAGCGGCGCTATTCCCAGCAGCAGCAGCTGGATCGGAATCGCCGGCCGGCTCATTTGCGTTTTCTCCTTACTTTTACCGGAGCGCAAAATCCGGCGCTCAGAAAATCGATGAGCCGCCGGAGCGTGGTTTGCCAGTCGGGTGTTGGGCAGGCGCCCTTGGAGATAAACCCCAGCCCCTGGTCTCCGCGCAGGGTGTGCGCCATAGCTCCTACAGCGAAATACAGGCGCCAGAACAGCTCCTCCTTGGGAACTTCGGGTAAAGCGCGGTGCAAAGCGGAATGAAAAGCGGTCAGGACGGGGCCGAAGTTGTTTTTCAGGATTCTCGGGAGCGCGTCGTTTTCCGCGTGAAGGCGGCCCATCAGCCGGGCAAAAGCCGCGCCGCCCTCTGTGCATTCCCGCGCCAGCCGGAAAGCCGGGGCCAGGAAGGCCTCCAGAATTTTCTCTACCGGGGGCGGTTTGCCGCCGGCCTCCCGCTCACAACGGGCGAGCATCTCCAGCCGCTCGCGATTTACCGGCGCGGCCCGTCGCACGACCACCGCCTCCAGAAGATCCTGCTTGGAATGAAAGTGATAGTGAACCGCCGCCAGGTTCACGCCTGCCTCGGCGATCACTTTGCGCAGCGAGGTGGGGGCGTAGCCGTGCTCGGCGAAGAGGCGTTCGGCTGTGTCGAGAATGCGCGTTTTCGTGTCGGCCGCGGCTCTCATTCAGTCGTACGTTTGAATTGTACGACTGAATGATATACTTGGCAAGCCCAATGCGCAAAAATTTTTGAAACGCCCTTCCCGCGAAGGGACCCGCTTCGGGACCAGGGGGCCCCACCCGCAAACCTTCACCGCGAGCCGCGGTCTATGTTCGCAGGCGAAAGCGGACTGTAGGGTTACATTCGGATTTTGCCCGTCCCTTGACGAACCGGGACCGCCGCTATGGTATGCTTTGCCCCGGAAAGGAGCCCACTTCCTATGGAACGAAAGAAAGCGACCGATTTTCCACAAGAGTTGCTGAACCTGTTTGACCGCTACATCCACGGCGACATCGGCCGCCGCGAATTTCTGGAGGGCGCAAAACAGTTTGCTGTGGGCGGTTTGACGGCGACGGCGATCTGGGAGAGCCTGCGCCCGAACTATGCCTGGGCCGAGCAAGTCGCCAAAGACGACAGCCGCATCAAGACCGAGTACGCCACGGTGAGCTCGCCGCAGGGCAACGGCAGCATCCGCGGGTATTGGGTTCGCCCGTCCAATGCCGGGGGCAAAGCGCCCGGGGTGCTGGTCGTTCACGAGAACAGGGGCCTGAACCCTTACATTGAAGACGTGGCGCGGCGCCTGGGTACTGCGAATTTCCTCGCCTTTGCGCCCGATGGTCTCACCAGTGTAGGCGGCTATCCGGGGGACGAAGAAAAGGGTGTGGCGGCGTTTCGAACCGTGGATGGGAAAAAGATGTTTGAGGATTTCGTAGCTTCCGCGTATTGGCTGAAATCCCGCCCCGAGTGCACCGGAAAAATCGGTGTGGTTGGCTTCTGCTTCGGCGGCGGCGTCGCCAATAACCTGGCGGTGCGCATGGGGTCGGACCTCGCGGCAGCGGTTCCTTTCTACGGGGCGCAGCCCTCAGCGGCGGATGCGGCCAAGATCAAGGCGCCGCTTCTGCTGCACTATGCGTCGCTCGATACCCGCATCACCGGCGGCTGGCCCGCTTACGAGCAAGCGCTAAAAGCAAACCGCGTGACCTACACGGCGTATGTTTATGAGGGCGCCAATCACGGCTTTCATAACGATACGACCCCTCGCTACGACGAGGCCGCGGCCAAGCTGGCCTGGCAGCGCACGATTGACTTCTTCAATAAGTACTTGAGGAGCTGAGCCAGGGTCCGCGCGCTGCGCCGCCGCTTGTGGGAGCACGCAGGCCGCGGCGGCTTCCGGCCCTTCGGTGAGAACCAGAACCTCTGCAACGCGGCGTCGCGGCTGGCTTCAGCCGGGCGTGCATCCGCACCGCTGCCGCCCGGGCGAGGAATCGGGAGGAGGGCAGACCGATGAGTGAAAGATCTGGCAAGAGCAAGGCGGAAGAGCGCCGGCACAGCATGGAGACGGGACGCCGGCGCTGGCTGCAACTGTCGCTGGCTGCTGGAGCGGCCAGCGCGCTGCCGCCCGCCAAGGCGGCTGCGCAAGCTCCCCGCTCCGCCGCGCCGGCCGCCCGGCGCCCCATCGACGAGTACGACCCGTCGAACATCAAACTGGCCCACCGCGTGCCGGCGAACATCGCCGAAGACGACTTGTTATTCCTCAAACAAATTGGGCTGCGCTGGGCCCGGGTGGAGTTTGGAGCAGGGAAGGTTTCCTTCGAGCAGATTCGCGCCACGCAGGAGAAGTACGCCCGCTTCGGGATTCGAATCTTCTCAGCTGTTCAGGAGTCGTACCGGTCCTTGAAGATCCAGCTCGGCCAGCCCGGGCGCGACGAGGATATCGAAACCTTCCGCACGTTCCTACGCGATATCGGGCGGCTGGGGATCGGAGTGGCGAACATCGATTTCCATCCTGGCAATACCTATACGACAGCCATAGTGGAAAGTCCGCGCGGGTACAAAACGCGGCAATTCCGGCTGGCCGATTTTCGGTCAAAGGTGGAAAAGCAGCGCTTCGAGCGGGAATACCCGGCGGAGGAGATCTGGGCCAATTACACTTATTTCATCAAGGCTGTGCTGCCGGCGGCGGAAGAGTCGAATGTGAAACTCGCCCTGCACCCGGATGATCCGCCGCTCGAGAAGATGAACGGCGTCGCCAAAATTTTCACCAACTATGAGGGCTACCACCGGGCCGAGCAGATCGCCGGCGGCAGCCGCTCCTGGGGCCTCACCTTTTGCATCGGGACCTGGTCGGAGGGCGGCGGCAAGATGGGCAAGAACGTCTTCGAGATGATCCGCGACTTCGGCGGACGCGGCAAGATCGTCGATGTGCACTTCCGCAATGTCAGCTCGCCGCTGCCCGATTTTGTCGAGACCTTCCAGGACGAGGGCTATCTCGACATGTACCAGGTGATGCGGGCGCTGCGCGAGGTCCGCTTCAGCGGCTCGGCCGTGCCCGACCACGTGCCCGCGCTGGCCGGAGACCAGACCATCCACCGCGCCGGCACGGCTTATTGCATCGCCTACATGCGCGC
>DASREK010000284.1:0-4146 GCA_035652135.1 Bryobacterales bacterium
AGCGCTGGTAGAAGTCGAGCAGGTTGGTGCAGCAGCGCAGGAGAACGTGCTGGCAATTATCGATGCGTTCCGAGTCGGGATCGGAAGGGGAAACGGGGAAGGATGTGGCGCGGCCGCCGAGAAAAGGGCGAGCCTCGTAGAGGTCAATTTCCAAGGCATCGGGACCTCGGATAGAGCCAAGAGCCGCCGCCGCAGCCAGCCCGGCGAGACCGCCGCCGATAATCACCACACGCATAAGAAGTTTCAGGGCCGCCTTCGAGCCACAGGTATCAGGCATGCGCTCGCCGCGGCTCGCGCCCGCGATCGATCCTCATACGGAGACAGCAGGGAATTTTTCCGGGAGGGACGCAGGTTCCGGCGGCCGCAGTCCGGCCGTGCGCCCGCGGCGCAACTCTGTCTTCACGGAAACGGCTTATCGCGTCCCAGCAGGTGCAGCTTCAGGCCGCGTATCATGATGCCCGTCTTCTCCGCATGACTCAGCCCCGCCCGTCTAGAAAACACATCATAATCGGCCGCCCGCATCCGTTCCAGAATGCCGTGATATATGGCCGTCATAACCCAAAGACAAGCCCGGCTGCGCGGGTCAACAAGGCCCAGCAGCGGCGCCCCCTCGCGGTAATACGTTTCGGCCCTGTCCGCCTCAAAGCGCAGCAGTTCGCGGACGCGCTCAATGCGGCCGCTTTCGATATCCCCTCGGGCAATGCCGAAGCGCTGGAGGTCCTCCTGGGGCAGGTATAGCCGCCCGCGCTTCGTATCTTCGCGCAAATCGCGAAGGATGTTTGTCAACTGAAAGGCCACGCCGAGCTTTTCCGCGCAGGACGGGGCCTTCTGTGATTGAAAGCCGAAAATGTGCAAACAGATCAGGCCGATGGTCGAGGCGACGGAATAGCAATAGCGATAGAGCTCATCGAAGGTGTCGTAACGCGGAGGATCCAGATCGGTCGAGACGCCTGCGATCAACTCGAAGAAATAAAGCGGCGGGATGGCGAAGCGCTCGATTGCCGCGCAAACCGCCGGCAGCTCGAGGTTTTCGCCGCAATCGCCCGCGAGCGCCGCTTCCAGCGCGGCGCGCCAGCGGTTCAGGCTGCTCCGGCGGTCTTCGATCGTGCAAGGCGTTTCGTCGTCGGCGAAATCATCCGAGCGCCGCGCAAAGGCATAGACGGCGCAAATCGCGTTGTGCTGCTCGCGGGAGAGGGGGAGAAACGCGTAATAGAAATTGCGCGCAGCGCGGCGCGCCACGCGCCGGCAATGCGCCTGGGAAGCTTCCAGAGACGCCTCAGCGGTAAGCATCGGTCGCCTCCGGAGAGCGGCTGGGGCCCGCGGCCGCCCTTCCGAAGCCCGCGCGCCAGGCTGCCCGGGCGAGCAGCGCGAGGCGGTCGCGCGCGCTCAACGCCGGACGCTGCGCGAGCACGTTGTAGTCCTGCGCGCGAATCTTCTCCAGGATCGCCATGCCGCCGCGGCTGAACAGCTCCAGGTCTACGGCCAGGCGGCGGTCCACTCTTTCGACCAGCGGCAAGCCTTCGAGAAACAGCATGTGGGCCCGGTCCACCAGGTCGCGCATGGTGTCGCGAAAATTTTTATTGAACCGGCGCTGCTCAAGATCCTCGGGCCTGTAGCCGTGAGCCTGCATCACCTCGATCGGGATGTAGGTGCGTCCCCTCTCAAGGTCCCGGACCACGTCCTGCCAGAAATTGGCAAGCTGGAGCGCGGTGCAGGTGGCGTCAGAGAGACCGCATCGCTCAGCGTCGCGGTAGCCGCAGACATGAAGGACCAGGCGACCGACGGGGTTGGCGGAATAGACGCAGTAATCGAGCAATTGGGCGTAGGTCTGGTAGCGGGTCACGGTTTGGTCCTGCACAAAGGCGCGAATCAGGTCGCAGAACGGCTGCTCGGGAATCGCATGCCGCTCGACAGTCCCGCGGAGCGCAACGTACACCGGGTGGCGCGCTTCACCGCGGTACATCTTGTGCAGGTTCTCCCGCCACCAGCCAAGCAGTTGCAGGCTCAGCGCGGAGTCTCCGATCTCGTCGCCCAAATCGTCCGCCCAGCGGCAGAAGGCGTAAATGTTGAAAAAATCCTGGTGCAGCCGGCGCGGCAGCAAAAAACTGACTACATGAAAGTTTTCGTAGTGATGGCGCGCCAGCCAGCGCGTGTACCGGAGCGAGTCTTGCAGGCTCCAGGTTTCCTCGGTCGCGCCCGGCGTGGAAACGAACTGAACTGGAAGCAGAAACGCCATGGCCTGGAAATCCGCCGGCGGATTGCGGCGGCGGCTCCGAGGAAGCCCCGCCATGCAGGCGCTACGGCACAATAGCCGTTTTCAGATGGCCGTTGCGATTCATCATGTGGCGAAGCACTCCCAGAATGTCGCTCAGGGGCGCCTCCCCGGTGACAAAATCGGCGGCGCGAATCTGGCCCTGGGAGATCACGTCGAGCGCCCGCCGGATATGCGAGGGCGTGTGGTGGAAACTCGATTTCAGGGTGATTTCCGAGTAGTGCAGCAGAGCGGTGTCCAGGCTGACTTCGCTGCCGGTCGGGCATCCGCCGAACAGGTTTACGGTCCCGCCGCTGCGCACCATGCGAATCGCCCACTGCCAGGTCTCCGGCTGGCCCACAGCCTCGATGGCCGCATCGGCGCCTCGGCCGCGGTAGGTGAGCCGGGTCACCGCCTCCACGACATTCGCAACCGATTCGGTCGAAATCAGCTCATCCGCGCCCATGCTCGCTGCCCGGTCGAGTTGCGTCTTCCGCCTGCCAATCGCGATGACGCGGGCATCCAGGGTCTTGGCCAGCCGCACGAACATAAGTCCGATCGGCCCCAGGCCGATCACCACCACCGTGTCTCCAGGGCGCAGGTGAGTTTCGTCAAGCCCTCTCATCACGCAAGCCAGCGGTTCGATCAGCGCCGCGTCCTGATAACCGACGTGAGGCGGAATTTCATACATATTGCGCCGCACAATCGGGCCGGGGATCCGTATGTATTCTGCGTAGGCTCCGTTGTTGAACAGCAGGTCTTCACAAAGATTCTCCTGGCGGCGAGCGCAGAAATAACAGTTTTCGCAGGGCGCTGAATTGGCCGCCACCACCCGCTGCCCGACCTGGAAATTCTTCACCTGGCTTCCCACTTCGACTATGTCGCCGGCCAGTTCATGGCCGAGCACAGCCGGCGGAACGATCATGCGGGCATGATAGCCGCGCCGGAAAACCTTCAGATCAGTTCCGCAGGTCAGCGCGACGTTCACCTTCACCAGAACGTCGGAGGCTCCCAAGGTGGGAATCTCCACGGGTTCGACCCGTAACTCTTCTTTGCCGTAGAGGACGGCAGCCATCATTGTCCGCTCTGTCTTCACGTTCATTTACCTCTGTGGGTGCACGATGATCTTTAAAGTATGGCTGTCGGGGTGCGTGGCCATTTCGATTCCCGAGTGGATTTGGCCCAAGCGGAGGCGGTGTGAAACCAGGCAGTCAACCGGCAAATGCCCATCCAGAACAAGCCGGGATGACTCATCCTGAAGATCGACGTCCGCACTATAGCAGCCTAGCAAGGTACGCTCCTGCGCGCAAATACTCGCGCCGTCAATCTCGATCTTTTCCATTGCCGAAGTCTGTGCAAACAAAAGGATTCTGGCGCCTGGGCGGGAGAGGCGCACCGCCTGCTCCGCCAGACCCGGCGCAGCCGCAGCTACCAGGACCACGTCGGCCCCGCGCCCGCTGCTTGCGCTGCGCACTGCGTCGGCAGCTTCTTCCCCTGAAGTCTCGAAAACCCGGACCGCCCCCAGCTTCCGCGCCAGCTCACGCCGCCCCTCCAGAGGGTCGATGGCATGCACGATCGCCCCCCGGCGCACAAGCAGCATCGTGAACAGCAGGCCGATGGGTCCCTGGCCAAGCACGGCGGCTATGTCGCCCGCCTGAACATCGCATTTTACAACGGCTTTGTAACAAGTGTTGACCGGCTCCACAAAGCACGCCCGATCCATGCTGACGCCGTCGGGAACGCGGACCACGCCCCGCCGGACGATCCAATCCATCACTCGCACGTATTGCGCGAAGCCGCCGCCCGCCGGCTCGAACCCGGCGGTGATGCCGACGCGTTTGTAGGTGCTGCATTGGGCATAAAGACGCCGGCGGCAGTAGAAACAGTTACCGCAC
>DASREK010000285.1:0-4211 GCA_035652135.1 Bryobacterales bacterium
GGCCGCTGGCGGACCCGGTGACCAAATCGGCCGGGATGGGTCCTCGATAGTCCGGATTCTCTCTGCGGAATCGTTCGACGGCCGCCGCGACACGCTCAATCAGTTTTCTGTTCGTGGGCCCTTGATTGTAGCCCCCCGAGGCTGTGGCGTCGTATCCGTTTGCCCCCGCGCTGGAGGGACGGGGGTGAAAATACTCCGGCCGCGTGAAGTTCTGGCCGATCAGTTCGGAGCCGATCACCCGGCCCCCTGAGATGATGAGGCTGCCGTTGGCCTTGTACGGGAAGAAAACCTGCGAGATGCCCGTCATCGCGAGAGGGTAGACGATACCTAGCACTACCGTCAAAAAGACTCCCATCCGAAGCGCCGGAAGAATCTGTTGCCACATAATCTTGCTCCTTAAGCCAGCCGCAGCGCCGCGAGCAACCGGTCGATCAGCCAAATGCCGGGGAACGGCGCGATGATTCCGCCGATTCCATAGATCAGCAGGTTTCGCCGCAAGAGGCTCGCGGCGTCCATCGGCCGGTATTTGACGCCGCGCAGCGCCAACGGTATCAGCGCAATGATGACCAGGGCGTTGAAAATCACCGCCGCCAGCACGGCGCTCTGCGGCGTGTGTAGGCCCATAACGTTCAGCTTCGCGAGAGCGGGGTAGGTCGTCATGAACATCGCGGGAATGATGGCGAAGTATTTGGCGACGTCATTGGCGATGGAAAACGTGGTCAAAGCCCCGCGGGTGATCAGCAACTGTTTGCCGATCGCAACGACCTCGATGAGCTTGGTCGGATTGCTGTCGAGGTCCACCATATTGCCGGCCTCTTTGGCGGCCGTCGTGCCGGTGTTCATCGCCAAGCCAACGTCAGCCTGGGCAAGCGCGGGAGCGTCATTCGTGCCGTCGCCGGTCATGGCCACCAGCCGGCCCGCCGCCTGTTCTTTTTTTATGTATTCCAGTTTGTCCTTGGGGGTAGCTTGGGCCAGAAAGTCATCCACGCCAGCTTCCGCGGCGATGGCTGCCGCTGTAAGGGGAGTGTCGCCGGTGATCATGACAGTGCGAATCCCCATGCGCCGCAGTTGTGCGATGCGCTCCCTCATGCCCCCCTTGACCACGTCTTTCAGATAAATCACTCCCAACAGGCGGCTCCCGTCGGCGACCCCCAAGGGAGTTCCGCCGCTGCGCGAAATGCGGTCGCTCATTTCCTGGAACTCTGCCGGCGCTTCGCCGCCACGCTGGGCGGCGAACTTCGCGATCGCGTCTGCGGCGCCCTTGCGTAGCTGCCGGCCTTCGAAATCGACTCCGCTCATGCGGGTGTAGGCCGTGAATGGGATGAATGTGGCCTCGTGCTCGGGGATATGGCGGCCGCGCAGCCCGTATTTTTCTTTGGCGAGGATGACGATCGAGCGGCCCTCCGGAGTCTCATCCGCAAGACTCGATAACTGCGCCGCGTCGGCCAGCTCTTCGCGGGTGACCCCGTTCAGTGGAAGAAACTCCACAGCCTGGCGGTTTCCCAGCGTGATGGTGCCCGTCTTGTCGAGCAGCAGCGAGTTCACGTCGCCGGCGGCTTCCACCGCTTTACCGCTCATGGCCAGCACGTTATGTTGCATCACGCGATCCATCCCGGCAATGCCGATCGCTGAAAGCAGGCCGCCGATCGTGGTGGGAATGAGGCAGACAAGCAAAGAGACAAGGACCGCGACGGCGGGAATCGCGCCGGCTTGGCTTTGCGCCGCGCTGAAAACGGCGAACGGCTGGAGCGTGACGACGGCCAGCAGAAAGATCACGGTCAAGCCCGCGATCAGGATGTTCAGCGCGACCTCGTTCGGCGTTTTCTGGCGCTGCGCTCCTTCCACCAGGGCGATCATGCGATCGAGGAACGTCTCGCCCGGATTCGAGGTGATCTTGATTTTGATCTGGTCGGACAACACCTTGGTGCCGCCGGTGACGGCGCTCCGGTCGCCGCCGGACTCCCGAATGACGGGGGCGCTTTCGCCGGTGATGACGGATTCGTCTACTGTGGCGATGCCTTCGATGACCTCTCCGTCGCCGGGAATCAGGTCGCCGGCTTCGCACACCACGATATCGCCCATCCGCAGCGCGGAGCCCGAAACGTGTTCAACCCTGCCGCGCGCGAGGCGCTTCGCCATGACATCGGTTTTGGTTTTCCGGAGACTGTCGGCCTGAGCCTTGCCACGGGCCTCGGCCATCGCTTCCGCGAAGTTGGCGAACAGGACGGTGAACCAAAGCCAAATCGAGATCTGCGCCTGGAATGCGATGTTGCCGCCCCCGGCAAATAGATCGCGGAACAGAAACAGCGTGGTGAGCGCCGCGCCGGCCTCGACGACAAACATTACGGGGTTCTTCGAAAGCGTAAACGGGTTCAGCTTCACGAAGGATGCCCGAATCGCGCGGCTCACGATCTCTCGATCGAATAGCGGCGGAGCGTGGGCCGGATTCTTTGGCAGAAGCGAGTTGAGATCATTCTCCGAAGCCTTCGGAGCCGGGCCTGGGAGCGTAGCGATTGTTGCCATCGGTTTTCAACTCCAGAGGCGCGGCTCTTCTAAAACAAACTTCCGCTGCGCATCAGATAGTGCTCAACGATAGGGCCCAGCGAGAGGGCCGGGAAAAACGTCAACGCGCCGACGATGAACACTGTGCCCACCAGCAGTCCGACAAACAAGGGCCCATGCGTGGGGAAAGTGCCGGCGTTGGCCGCGACCCTCTTTTTGGCTGCCAGGCTGCCGGCCGCCGCCAGCAGAGGGATCAGGAATAGAAACCGTCCGATCCACATCGCCAGCCCCACGGTCAGGTTGTACCAAGGCGTGTTCGCCGCGATGCCGGCAAAGGCGCTTCCGTTGTTGGCCGTTCCGCTCGTATACGCGTACAGGATCTCGGCGAACCCATGCGGGCCGCTATTGTTCAAGTTCGCCGCCGCGGCGCCAGGCGGGTTCCAATAGCTTTTCTCGGGAAACGCAATCACCGAACTGACTGCCGTGAAGAACAGAATGCTAAAAGCGCTGGCAACGACGGCGAGCATCGCCATCTTCACTTCCTTCTGCTCGATCTTTTTGCCGAGATACTCCGGCGTGCGGCCCACCATCAGGCCCGCAATGAAAACAGCCAGAATGCAGTACAACAGGATGCCATAGAGCCCGGCGCCAACTCCGCCAAAGATCACTTCGCCCGTCATCATGTTGAACAGAAGCACCAGCCCCCCGATGGGCGTGAAGCTGTCCTGCATGGCGTTGACGGCGCCGCAGCTTGCGTCCGTCGTAGCCGTGGCAAATAACGCGGAACTTGCGACACCAAACCGCACTTCCTTGCCCTCCATGTTGCCTCCCGATTGTCCGGAGGTCGCCTCGGTTTGCAGTCCCAGTCTCGCCAGAATCGGGTTGCCTTCCTGTTCGAATCCATAGCAAACCAAAACGCCTATCAGGAACATGACGGCCATCGCGGCGAACAGGGCCCAGCCTTGCCGCGTGTCGCCCACCATTTTGCCGAACGTGTACGTAAGTGCGCCGGGAATAACAAAGATCAGGAACATCGCCAGCAGATTGCTGACAGGAGTCGGATTCTCGAACGGATGCGCCGAATTTGCGTTGAAGAACCCGCCGCCGTTGGTCCCTAGCTGCTTGATGGCTTCCTGCGAAGCAACGGGCCCCTGGGCGATGATCTGTTTTCCCCCCTCCACGGTCGTCGCCTCGGTGTATGGTCTAAGGTTCTGAACCGCGCCCTGGGACACATAGAACAACGCAGCGGGAATCGAGAGCGGCAGCAGCACGTACACCGTGGCGCGCGTCACATCAACCCAGAAGTTGCCAATGGTCCTCTTTTCCTGGCGCGCAAAAGCCCGAACCAGCGCGACCGCCGCAGCAATGCCGGCGGCGGCGGAGCAAAAGTTTTGAACGGCGAGACCGGCCATCTGCACAAAATAGCTCATGGTGGACTCGCCGGAATAGGCCTGCCAATTCGTGTTGGTGACGAAGCTCGTTGCCGTGTTGAACGCCAGATCGGGGCTGATGTTGGCTGCGGCGAAACGCTGCGGGTTAAGCGGCAGAAGTCCCTGCATCCGCTGAAGCAGGTACAGCATCACGAACCCAAACAGGCTGAAGCTCAGTAGAGACGCGGTATAGTGGGTCCATTTCTGTTCCGCGTCTTCCTGGATGCCGGCGGCCTTGTAGGTAAGCGCTTCGAGCCACCGGAGCAACGGGTGGAGAGC
>DASREK010000286.1:0-35341 GCA_035652135.1 Bryobacterales bacterium
TTCCGGATCGACGGAAACTTGCATGGCTTTGATCTGCGCTATCTGGCGCGCCGGTACGCCACTCCCCAATTCGTCTGGGACGGCGCTGTTTCGGGGCCCCTGCACGCGGCGTCCAGATTGCGCGGTTCGCTCTCGCGCAGCCTGCGCGCTTCCGCCGAGCTAGCTATTGCGCCGCGTCACCAGGGCGTGCCGCTGGCGGGAAGAATCATTGTGAGCTATGACGGCCCGCGCGACGCCATTGATTTGGGAAATTCCTTTGTCGTGCTGCCGTCGTCTCGCCTGGACTTCTCCGGATCGATCGGAAACCATCTGAGCATCCGTTTGGTTTCCAGAAATCTGGATGATTTTCTGCCGGCGTTATCCCTGACATCTGAGAATCCTCCTCGGGCGCTTCCGGTCACGCTCCTCAACGGCGCCGCCCGGGCGAGCGCGACGGTGACCGGGAAGCTGAGCGATCCCCGGATTGCCGGGCGTATTGAACTGACAAACTTCGCCGTCAACCGGAGGAAATTCGATCATTTTTCCGCGGAATGGAATGCCGCCGGCACGGGAGCGGCGGTACGCAACGCGGTTTTGCGCCGCGGCGCGCTCCTGGCGGAGTTGAGCGGATCCGCCGGCTTGCGCCGATGGAAACCAGAACCCAGCGAGCCAGTCGCAGCCGCCGTGGCGATCCGCAACGCACAGCTTCAGGATCTGCTGGCCCTGGCAAACCAGGCATCCTTGCCGGTCTCCGGCGTGATAGCTGCTGAAGGAAACGTTTCAGGAACTCTGGGGGATCCTCGCGTTGTGGTAGCAGTAAGTCTCACCAACGGCGCGGCCTATGGCGAGCCCTTCCACCGCATTCAGGCGCTAGCGAGCTATTCCCGCCAGTGGGTGCAATTGATTTCTGCGGAGGCGTCGGCGCCCGCCGGCAGCATCCATTTCAGCGGCGCTTTTGAGCATCCCCCCGACAATTTTCGCCAAGGGCGTGTGCAATTTCAGATTGGCAGCACCCGCATTGAGCTCCAGAAGCTAGGGATAGTGCAGAAGAAGGATCCCCGGTTAACCGGCACATTGGAGTTGAACGCGGAGGGCGCGGGCGCCCTCCAGGCCGGTTCCACCGCCACACCCTTTCTGTTCTCGAGCCTGAGCGCGAAAGTCTCCGCGCACGTGGCTGAAGTTAACACCAATCGGGCCGGAAACCTGCTGCTGACCGCAGATACGCAGGGCCAAAATCTCAACTTTCATCTGCAATCCGACGTAGCCAGCTCGCAGATCCGCGGCGACGGCTCGCTGGTGATGAGGGATGATTATCCCCTGCAAACCAAGATCACATTTTCGGCGGTCGATATCGCCGCCCTGGCCCGCATGTTCGGCAAACCTGGTCAGCCCGCAAACCAGACTTTCAGCGGCGCACTGGAGGGTGCGGCGTCCCTGGCCGGTCCGATGCGCCGTCCCCAAAACATCAAAGGCCGGCTGGAAATCACGAAGCTGCAAGTGAACGCGTTGACGCCGGCAGCGCCGGGCGCAGCCGCCGTACGGCCCCTAGCGTTTCATAATCCTTCGCCGATCGTCGCTACATTGGACCGCTCGGTGGTGCATATTGAGAGCGCCAGGCTGACAGGTCCCTCGACCGACTTCAGCGTGAGCGGAGCCGTTTACCTGAACAAACAAAATGCGCTGGACCTTCGAGCCAGCGGAAACGTCGATCTCAGGCTGGCGCAGACCTTCTCCCCCGGCGTCTTCAGCAGCGGAAATGTTCAACTCGAGGCCGCCGTGCGGGGAACCGCTTCGAAGCCGGCGCTGAACGGCCGGCTTCAACTCCAGAAGGCTTCGTTCAACATGGTCGATGTGCCAAACGGCATTTCCAATGCCAATGGCGTGGTTCTCTTCAATAGCAACGAGGCCATCATTCAGACCCTTACGGGCGAGACCGGCGGCGGAAAGGTGTCGTTTGGCGGGACGGTCCGCTACGGCGGACCTGAAATGGCGTTCAATCTCCAGGCCCGAGCCCAGCAGATTCGGGTTCTGTATCCGTCCAATGTCAGTACACAGTTGAGCGCTAACCTTACTTTGAACGGCACGACCACGGACAACCTGCTTTCGGGCAGCGTCATAGTTCAGGATGTCGCGTTCTATTCCCATACAGACCTGGGACGCATCCTCTCCGGGGCGGCCGCGCCGCCCCGGGCTCCAGCAGCGCAGACCGGCGTTCTCGGCGGCATGCGCTTCGATGTCAGAATCGATACTTCCTCGGCGTTTCAATTGCAGACCGCACTGACGCAAAACGTGCAGGCGGAAGCTCATTTGCAACTACGAGGCTCGCCGTCATCGCCCGGAATGCTCGGCCGCATCGACGCGCAGCAGGGGGAAGTGATTTTTTTCGGCAGCAAATACAGCATCACTGCCGGGACGATCTCGTTTTTCGATCCTAACAACATCGAGCCCGTAGTGAACTTTGCTCTCGAGACGCAGGCGCAAGGGATCACCGTGGATATTATGGTGCGCGGGCCTATGGACAAGCTGACCATGACCTACCGCTCCGACCCGCCCATGCAGTTCTCCGACATCGTCTCGCTGCTCGCCACTGGGAGAGTGCCTTCGACGGACCCGGTGCTTGCCGCGCAGCAGCCTGCGGCGCCCCAGCAGAGCATGCAGCAATTCGGCGCGTCGGCGGTGCTTAGCCAGGCTGTGGCTAACCCGGTCTCGGGCCGGCTCCAGAGATTGTTTGGAGTGACAAAACTCAAAATTGATCCACAAATCGTCGGCCCCGAAAACACTCCTCAGGCCCGGCTGACTTTGGAGCAACAAATCACCAAGGATCTCGATTTCACCTATATCACCGATTTGACCCAAGGCAATCAGCAGATCGTTCGCATCGAATGGGCCATCGACCCAACCTGGTCCGCTGTGGCCGTGCGGCAAGAAGATGGACAGTTCGGCGTGGATATTTACTATAAAAAGCGGTTCCGGTAGAGGCGATGAGTCCGAGATACTCGCCTCGCTCGCCGGCTTTTCCCCGGGGGAAACGAATCCGATCTCTTACTTTTGGGGCGCCTTCCGGGGGGCAGGGCGCCGCCGGGACTGCCCGGAAGCGCGGGTTCGCGAAACAGCTTCCACAAGAATGCGAACCGGCCTTACGGCCGCCAGCGTGACTTCCGCTTGCGGCTTTTCCATGCGGTCGAGCGCCTGTTTTTGCTGGCTCACCCAGCGGGCCGGAGCGGGCCTTTTCGATTCCACGTACCGGAGAGCCTGGAGGCCGATCGTTCCCGCCCGAGACAGATCCTTCGAGAGCGGTGCGGTTTCTTTCAAAAGAAAATTGTTCTGGAGCAGGGGCTGGAGCCGGGCGTCGTTGTCGCGCCAAATGAGAAAAGTCTGGCGAACCCAGGCGCGCTCCGCCGCGCTATTCCCCGGCTCTTCCACGATTTTCCGAGCTGCCTGGGAGAGGGCGCGGACGCTCTCGCTCTCCGCGCGGGCCGCGTCTACAAGGCGGTTGAGCGGCGTGGAGGTGGTTTTTTCGCGGGGATGCCGCCCGCGCAATCCCTGCGGCTCGACCACGTCGGACAGCACCTTGAGTTGGCCAGTCGAGCGCCCGCCCGTAAGGCGGTCGAGCATGGGCCAGTAAGTGGAGCGGTGTTGCACGCCTGTCCAGTCGAGGCCCCGGCTCACAAGGGAGAGTCTTGCGTACATGGAGTCGACGTCGCGAAGCTCGGCCGGAGACCACAGCCTTTCCGCGATCGCGGCCATGCGCGGCCAAATGCGAGAATCGACCGTTTCCGCATTCACGAGCTCGGCCCACATGCACGCCTCGCCGCCCAGGATGCGCGCCGCTTCCTCGGCATTCAGCTCCTGAGCGCCGTCCCCCAGGGGATCGATGCCGTAATGATACGACGCCGGGCTTAAATGGTCTAAGTAATATCCAAACGAGAGCAGGCCGCGATAGCCCCGTCGCGCGCCCTGCGCCAGCGATTCCTGGCCCCTCCACGACTGCACCACGATGTCCTTCGGCAGGTCGGGGTGCAGGATTTCATCCCAGCCGATCATGATTTTGCCATGCTTCTGCACGATCGCCTGGATGCGCTTGTTGAAATAAGCCTGAAGGTCGTGAGCGCCGGCGAGATTGTGCGCTTTGCAAAAAGCCTGGATGGCTGTGTTTTGGTTCCACTGATTGGCTCTCACTTCATCGCCGCCAATGTGGAAATACTCGTCGGGGAACAGGCCGGCCATTTCACCAATGAAGCTGTCGAGAAAGTTATACGTTTCCTCGCGCGTCGGGTCCATCACCGCGTCAAAGATGCCCCAGTGGCGTCCGATTTCATAGGGTCCGGGCGCGCTCGCCAGTTCCGGATAACCGACCAGCCAGCTCAGCGAGTGGCCGGGCATGTCGAACTCGGGAACGACGCGAATTCCCCGGTCGCGGGCGAAAGCCACGACGCGGCGGATTTGATCCTGCGTGTAGAAGAGGCCGTCGGAACCCTCCTGCTGGAGCTTGGGGTAGATTTTGCTTTCGACCCGAAACCCCTGATCGTCGGAGAGATGCCAGTGCAGCACGTTGAGCTTCACCGCCGCCATTGCCTCGAGGTTTCGCAGAATCACCGGAAGCGGCATCCAGTGCCGCGAGGAGTCAATCATCAACCCGCGCCAGGGAAACCGCGGCTTGTCTTCGATCCGAACGGCCGGCACCGTGAACGCGTCCGGCCCCGGCGCGATGAGTTGTACGAAGGTCGCCATCCCGCGCAGTGCGCCCGTAACTGTGGGCGCGGAGAGACGCGCTCCAGAAGCGGCAATCTCCAACTGATAAGATTCGTCTTCGTAGAGCTTAGGGGGGGCTGATCCCGCCGACTTGCATGCGATCACCAGGGCGGCGGGCGAGCCGCCTTTTCCGATCTGCCGTGGTATGGGCACGCCGGTTTGCCGTGAGATACGCGCCAGCAAACGCATCGCGGCGGCTTCCAGACGCTGGTCAGAATAGCCGGAGATAGCGATCGAAAACCGCGAATCGATTGTCAGCGAGCCGCTCCCCATAGACAGCCTTGCGGGCATCGGCATGAGGGGCAGGGCTGCCGTTTCGCCAGGAGCGGCGGCCAAGATGAACCCGCAAAAAGCGGCTGCCAGGAATAGAATTCGAGACAACTGGATCACCTCCGGGAGAATCTTGGGTGGAGAGCCGCCGCTTGCACCGCGTCCATCCGTGAGGTCCCCGTTGGCTGGGCTCGCAGAGGACAAACGGATATTGCTTCCGAAGGACTCTAGACTCTCCACGTTCCGCCATGCTACAGCGGCTCGCTTCGGATTGTCCAGTTGCCAAGTGGGGCGGCCAACCTGGTCTGCCGAAGGGCGGCTGGTTCCCGAATTAGCTAGCCGGGTCGAAGCGCGCTTCCACCGGCGAGGATTGCGGCACGGTTCGATTCGATCAAGGCCTTCGTGCGGGTGGGCGTCCGGTAGTGCGACGATCCGGCGCCCGCCATAAACGGCGGCGGCAATTCTCGTTTTATCCACAGCTTTCCAACACAGCCGTGACGGCAAGCTTTTCAGCATGCGGCAAATAAATCTGTGCAAAAGACCGCCTGTCGCAGAATATTCCTCTGGACAATCAGTCATAGGACGGTAATATACGTCTTCCCGGCGCAGAACGCTCCGTCACAGCAGACCTGAAAATCTATCTCCTGCCGGGCAGTGATCCGGATTTGATCGATCCACAAGGCGGCGGTGGTGTGCGCGGGCGCTTTGTTTTATGGATACTCTGGCCAGACACGCCGAAAGAGTTGAGTCGTTGCTGGAGGTGCTGGGCTCCGGCGCGTGGGTGGCGGATCTGCTCACCGACGTTCTCACGCATTCCGAAATTTATGGAACGCACCGGTCCGACGCGGAGTGGCTGAAAGAGAGAATCACCGGCGCTTATCTTTTTCCGCGCGGCGGCGCAGTGTGTCCCGGCGAGAATGGGCCGGGCCGCCGGCCGGAATTCCAGCCGGTGGACCGACAGTGGGTGCATTCGCTGCTGCGGACATTAGAGTCGAACACCTGGGTCGCCGGGTTTACCGCGGACGTGTTGGACCGCTGCGCTGCCGATGGAGTCGGCGCTTGCACGCCGGAGTGGATCCAAATGCGGCTCACGCAGGCGACAGACTTTGCGGCCCGGGCGGGAACCTTCAACCAAACACCGGGAACGCGGGGGACGACCGTGCTGAACATTCATCAATTCGCTGAGCCGGGCAATCAGGCGGCTTATGCTTTTCGCGAGATGCCAAGCGTCATCGCCGTGGCCAACCTGAAGGGTGGGTGCGGCAAATCCACGATCGCCGTGAATCTGGCTTGCGAGCTGGCGAGCAAAGGCAATGCCGTGGTCTTGGTGGACACCGATTCGCAGGGCACGGCAAGCTGCTGGATCGCGAGCGGCCAGCTTCCGATCCAGGGCGAGTCCATGCCTTTGGAGACGGCGGAAGACGCCGAGCTGCTGACGAACAAGATCCTGGCTTCCAATGCGCAGTATGTGGTCGTGGACGCGCCGGCGCACGTGGTTGCCGCCACGCGGGCGGCGGGCGGCCTCGCCGATTTGGTGCTGGTGCCCGTGACCGCCAGCGGAGTGGATCTGCAAGCCACCGCCGGCGCGATGGATTTGATACACAAGGTGCGGGCTTCGCGGGGAAACCGCGGGCCAAAATGCTTGATCGTGCCCTCCAAGGTTGATCGCCGAACGGGAGCGGGGCGCGAGATCGAGGCGGCGTTGCAGCGATTTGGAGAGGCGATCGGCCCCGCCGTGCATCAGCGCGCAGCGTTCGCGGACGCCTTTAGCGCCGGCAAATGGGTGGGCCAGTACGCCCCCGACAGTCCCGCCCACTATGATATCGCCTCACTGACTGTGGCGGTGAAAAGGACGCTTCGAACGTGAACAAGAATTCGCAGAATGGGCACGCTTCGGCCAGCGGCAAGGTGAATGGCCTGCCGCCGGTCTGGATGTCGCTGCCGTGCCCCAACCTCATGAAGGTTATCATCGCAGCGGCAGACGAGAAGATGGCGCCGGTGGCGATTGAAGGCTGGTTTGAGCCGGAGTTCCAGCCGGCGGTCCCTCCGGTTCGCGAGGTTCGCGCGCGAGGCGGTTCTGAGGTGATTCCATCGCCCCCTCCCGCGGCCGCCGGCGACGCTCCAGGCCCGCCAGTTCCTCTCCCCGATGTGTTCCGAGACCTTGTACAGGCGCGGTCCCGTTCTCCCTGGGCCGCGCGGCGCTGGATCATTCCAGCCGTCGTCGTGCTCGCCATTCTCTTCTTGCTTCTGGGCGCAAAGATGGTGCGAAGCCGGCGGCTGAACCCTGCCAACGCCGGGATAGAAAGAGCTCTTTCAGGCGAATATGGATCAAGCAAACAAGATCGAGTTGGCCAACAAGCATTGCCGTGAGCTTTCCCAGGAAGTGCAGGAAGGGAAGGCGAAAATCTCCGAATCTCTGGCGTGCGCCCAAGTGCTTCAAATCGAGGGAAAAACCGACGAGGCCCTGCAAGAGCTGTACCGGGCGAGAGACCGCAGCGAGCATTTCGTCGAACGCCTGCGAGCCGCGGCTCAGATGCAGATCGAGCTGAAACAGTACGAGGCTGCCGCGGGCGCCTACCGCGAGATTCTGCAGCTCGACGATAAAATCCGGACGGCGTGCTTCGGCTTGGCATTATGCCTGGAAAAGCTTGGGCGCTGGGAACAGGCGAACAAGAAAGTGCAGCGGGCGCTCGATGTAGATCCCCGGCGGGCGGAGGCGCAAATCGGGCTTGCGACTTGCCTGCTGCATCTCGGCCAAACCGGAGAAGCGCTGAAGATCTTCGATGCGTGCCTCCAGCGGGAGCCGGACTGCGAAGGGGCGCTCCTGGGCAAGGCGGTCGCGTTGCAGCTTGACCAGAGGCTGGAGGAAGCCGCGGAACTCTACCAGCGCGTTCTTTCCTTGAACCCCAACTCTCAAGACGCGCTGGCCAACATGATCGCAATCGGCATCGCGAAAAGGGCGTATCAAATCGTGCGCGATTGTTCCAGCCGATTGCTGGCGATCCAACCACGATCACGGACGGCGCTCGAAGGCCTCGCGATTTCCGCTTTCTCCACTCGGGATTACGCCGCCGCCGCCAAGTATTGCGGCGATCTGGTCCAAATCGAGCCGCACAGCTTTGCGAATTGGTTCAATCTGGGGGTTGCGCAGCAGAAACTGGGAGATGCGCCGGCCGCGGCGAGGGCGTACTGCGAAGCGCTTCGCCTCGATTCCCGCAAGCCCCAAGCCTATCTCAATCTTGGCTGCGCGCAGCAAGAAATGGGCCAGATTGAGGCAGCCCGGAGCTCCTATGAAAACGCTTTGCGGCTCGCGCCTGACCTCGAACCGGCGCTCTGGAATTTGGGGCTTCTGTCGGAGGTGATTCAGGATTCCGAGCGAGCCGAGACTGTGTACTCGCGATTGGTAGAGAGAAATCCGGGACACGAGGAGGCTTGGTTTCGCCTGGCTTGCGTCCGGCTGGCGCGCGGCGATTTCGGGCGCAGCATAGAGGCGTTCCAGGAATGCCTGAAAAAGCGCAGCAAGTGGCACGAGGCGTTGTTGAATATGGGCATCGCCTATTGGCGCATGGGCGACCCTGATTCGGCGCAAGAGTACTTGCACGAGGCGCTCGCCTGCCGGCCGAAATCGCGGCATACCCTGGGCGTTCTGGCGGCGCTTGCCATTGAACGCGAAGATTTTGACGAGGCTCTTGAGTTGCATGGCCGCCTGGTCGATCTCGGCGAACGCAATCCCGAGGTGCTGTACAACGCCGGATTTCTTTTCCAGCGCGCGGGAAAGCTGGAAGACGCGGCCCGCGCCTATGAAAAGGCCCTCGCGGAAAGACCCAAATTCCGGGAGGCCCTGTTGAATCTGGGGCACTCCTACCGCTCCTTGGGCAGGGATGAGGAGGCGCAAGCCATGTGGCTGAAAGCAGTGGAAGCCGCCTCCCCTGCGGCGGGGAGCGGCCAACCGGCGCTCGATCGCCCGCAGTAAATTCCAGCAATGAAACTGGCGAAACAACTCGGCCGCTACCAGATCCAGGCGGAGATCGGCCGCAGCGCGATCGCCAGCGTGTTCCGCGCGCTCGACCCGCCGCTGGACCGCCTGGTTGCGCTCCGCATTCCTGTGGACGGCGCTGAGGGTTTGTTTCGCGGTCTGGCGGACCAGGCGGCTGCGGCGGCCAAGTGGCATCACCCTGGCATTGTCACCGTTTACGAACTGGGGGAACACGGTGGAGTTCCCTTCATCGTCCTGGAATACCTTTCGGGTAAGACGCTGCGCCAGCTCATCGCCGACCGATCCCCACTTACCGTGCTTGAAAAAACGCTGCTGATGTCGCAAGTGGCCGACGCTCTTCGATTCGCGCACCAGAGCGGCGCCATTCGCCTGGATATCAGGCCCAGCAAGATTATGCTCATGCCGGATGGTTCGGCCCGGGTCTTGGACTTCCTTCCGCACGGCTGGCGGGATTTCTGCCGCTCCCCGGAGGACCGGGCCTTGTATGCTGCGCCGGAGTGCGGCGCTTCTCCGGGAGATATCCGGAGCGACATTTTTGTTTTTGGCGTGGTCTGCTATGAGTTGCTCACCGGCCTTCACCCTTTTCCCGACGAAGAGGCAGCGCGGGCCGGTGTTTTGATGCCAGCGAGCAGTCTCTGTCCGGATTGCCCGGAATCCCTCGAACAAATCGTCCAGCGCACCCTGCGCCAGGACCCGGAACTGCGCTACCAAACGCCGTGGGATCTCAAACTGGAGCTGGATGGAGTTCTGATTGAACTGAAAAGAGAGCGCGCCGCCAGCTTGGTCGCCGAAAGCGAGAGACTGGCTGCTCAGAACGAGTTTGAGACGGCGCAGGCCCTACTCAACGAAGCGCTTGCGTTGGACCCAGGCAACCGAAACGCCCGGCTCCTGCGGGAGACCGCCCGGAAGCAGGCGCAGCAGCATTTGCTGGAGCAGGCGAAAGAGGAAATCGCCGAGCGCCGCTTTGCTAGCGCGATTCAGATGCTCGAATCAGCGTTGCGAATCGACGCTTCACAGGGCGCTATTCGCGAACGCATCGCCGAAGCGCGGGCTCTGCTTGAACGGAGCGAAGCGGCGGACAAGCTGATCGAACAGGCATTGCGGAAATTCGAGCAGGACAAGCTCCCGGAAGCCCGGAAAATCGCGGTCGAAGCCGTCGAGACGGACCCTCTAAGCCCCCAGGCGGCGGAATTATTGCAGCTTATCGAAACGGAAATCGCCGGGCGCGAGGCCCGCCTCGAGCAATCGCTCGCCGATGCGGAGGAACTCCTGAGAGCGGAGCAGTTCGATGAGGCTATCGCGCTGCTTCGGTCGCTCGACGCCGAATACCCAAACTCGGGGAAAATCAAACGCCGCTTGGCGCAGGCTCGAAGTAAAAAAGCGGACCGGAAGCGGCGGCAACGGCTCCAGGCCAAGCTGGCGCCGGTCGAATCGCTGATGGCGGAGCGGCGCTTCGCCGAGGCTGTCGAGCGCTTACAGGCTCTGCTGAAAGAATTCGGGAAAGAAAAGCAGCTCTTTGAATGGCTTTTGCAGGCTCAAAAAGAGCTGGAACGCGAGCAGCGTAGACTGGCGCTCGAAAACGCCCGGAGCCAGGTCACAGCGTTTTGCCAAGCGGGAGATTTTGGAGCCGCTGGCGCCCACGTTTTGGGAACCCTACAGTCGTATCCCAACGAACCCGAACTGATGCAGTTGTTGGAGGAAGTAACTGCCTCCCAGAAGGCTTGGGAAGAGGGCGTGGCGCGGGGCGTGGAAGAAGCGGAATGGCTGATGAACCAAGGCCGGCCCGATCTCGCGCTGCCGCTGCTGGAGCGGGATGTGGGGACGTACCCCGGCTCCGGGCGGCTGCTCGATCTGCTCGCGGCAGCCAAACAGGCGCTGCCGGAATATGAGCGGCGCCAGTTCACCCAGCACGCCATCGCGCGCAGCTCCGATCTCGAGGCGCGCGGCCAGACGCACGCGGCCCTCGCGCTGCTGGGCGAAGCGTTAACCCGGTATCCGAAATCCGAGGAATTGGCCGCGGCGGCCCGGCAGATGCGGGCGCGGCGCGATCAAGCCGAGCGGCAGCAGAGAATCGCGCAGCGGCTGGAAGCGATCGAACGTAAGATTGCCGAACAGGCCTGGGCCCAGGCTCTCGTCCTCGCCCAGGCGGCCCGATCGGAATTTCCCGGCGACTCTGACTTAGAGCGCGTCTTACAGAGAGCGGAAGACGGCAAACGCCGTGCCGAGCGAGAAGACCTGCTGGCCGGCATCGAGCAGAGCGTGCTCGAAGCCGACATTGACCGAGCCCTGGCCAAAATCGACGACGCCCTTCAGAAGAACGGGACCGATCCCGAGCTCGAAAACCGCCGCCAAGAATTGCAACGCGAGAAGCAATACCGCGAAAGCTTGCGCGAAGCGGAAGTCCTGTTTGGCCGCCGGCAGTTCCAAGAAGCGGAAAACGCCGTCCGTCAGGCGGCTGCCCTGAAGCCCTGCGAAAACAGCGCACGGGTCCTCCTGGAGGCCATTCGCGCGGAGCGAGCCGCCGAGGAGGAGGCCGAGTTTTATAGCCGCGGGCGGGAAAAAGCCGCTCGCCTGATTCGAGAGCGCCAATTCCACCAGGCTTTGGACCTTCTGCACAATTTGCTTTCCCTGTTTCCAGGGGATCCCATTCTGGAAAGAGACTTGCGCGCGGCCGAGAGCGCTCGAAACGACAGTTCTGCTGCCGCCATTGCCGAACTGCCGGTCGAGGATCCGGATGTGGAGAAGGCAGACCTGCTCCCCGAGTCCCCGCCGGCACACGATCCCGCACCCTCCGGACTATGTGCCGTTCCGGAAGCTGCTGATCCGGATGCGGGTGTCGGAGATGTTCATCCAAGGGCAACGGATAATCCTGCCCTTCCGGAAGTTCCTGTCCCATCCGCTGCGGTTGCTCCGCCGCCGGTGGCCCCTTCGCCGCAGCCTCAGTTTGCCATCAGCTCCGGCCCTTCCTGGAAGCGGCCCGCGTTTGTGGCTCTTCCCGCTGTGTTTCTCGCGGCGGCGGCCGTGCTTCCGATCTGGATTTCCTCGCGCAAGGCGCCGCAGGCCGCTTCGGCCAGGGGAACCGTGACAACGCCCGCCGGTTCGCAGCCCGCCCCGCGCCCGGGAATGCCCGAGCGCAGCGGCAATTTCCGGGATGATGGGCGGGCTTCCAATATCCCAGAGCGACCGGTAGAAACCAACGAAGGAGTCGCCCACTCGAAGGCTGCGGAAAGGCTGCCGGCCGAACGGCAAGAGCCTGCGCCGAGGCTTCCTCGAAAATTTGATATTTCCAGGCTGCGGCGCGGAGCTTCGGAGCAATCCAAATTGACGCCCGAGGAACCTTTGTCGGGCATTTCCGTGCCGGACCCAGGGAACCTCCCCGCTGCCGTATTCGAGCCGAGCCTGGCAAAGCCGGCGGCGCCCCCGCAAGATGCGCCCATGGCAACGTCAAAAGCCGCCGTCGAACGAATCCGTACTGGCGGCAACTTTCAGCAGCCCGCCTTTATCAGCGGACCCGCGCCTGTAATCCCGCCGGCTGCAAGGGAACGCGGCATTTACGGCGTTGTGAAAATGGAACTGGCGATCAACAAGCAAGGCATTGTTACCGAAGCAAGATTGCTAAGCGGCCCTGCGATACTTGTACCTGCGGCTCGAGAAGCAGCCCTGCAACGGCGTTATCGACCGGCCACACTCGACGGGGAACCTGTGGAAGTCAAACTGCCAATCCAATTTGTGTTTCAGGCGAGCCGGTAACCCGGACGCCACCGGGGGCAAGCGCCGGCCTGAGATCTGCCCGGTCCTCCAAAAGCCAGCACTGCAAGCTGACCGTCGAACCTTTCTGTCTGCCGGTTCGGCGGCTGAGGGCGTGTCTTCGCTGTGCGAAGAACGGTGCGGTTTTCCCGGAAGGCGGCTGGCCCAGCGAGCCATCCGAAAGATGCGCTTCGCGCTCGGCAATGGGAAAATGAAGACGTGTTTCAGTTGCCCGAGAAGGCCGGTTGGAGAGGCTCGCGGCGTGGGTTTTTCGCCGTACTGGCGGCCGGCCTGGGGTCTTTGGGCTGGAATTTCGCCAGCCGCAGGAGCTCATTCCCTTTGGCTGGCGCCGGGAGCGCTTCTATGTCCGTCTCGATTGTCGAGTTCACCGATGCTGGAGAACGCAAGGGCGTGGTCACTGTGGATAAGATTGTCAAAACCGACGCCGAGTGGCAAAAGCAGCTCGGGACGGGCCGGTTTTTCATCGCGCGCAAGAAAGATACGGAGCCGGCCTTCAGCGGCGAATACTGGAACCTGCATGAAGACGGCATCTACCGCTGTGCTTGCTGCGGCACGGCTTTGTTCGATTCAGCGACGAAGTTTGAATCGGGAACCGGGTGGCCGAGCTTTTGGGCGCCGATTGCCGAAGAGAACATTCAGACTGAAACGGACACGAGCTTTTTCATGGTTCGCACGGAAGTACTGTGCCGCCGCTGCGACGCTCACCTGGGGCACGTCTTCGAGGACGGACCCCCGCCTACCGGCCTTCGCTATTGCATCAACTCGGCGGCGCTCCGGTTTGTGAAAGGGCCGGACGCAAGTAGCTGATTCCTCTTCTGGAAAATTCGGCTCAAGCCCGCGGCGGGTGGATTTCGATTAGAGTGCGGTCGATGGATTCAAGATTCGGCCGCCCCGAAAGCCCCATCGCCAGAGCCAGCTCGCTCTGGAGCAGTTCGAGCACCCGCTGCGCGCCCGCCTGGCCGTAAGCGGCCAGTCCCCACAGAGGCGGGCGGCCGACCAAGACGGCTTTCGCCCCGACGGCGAGGGCTTTGATAATGTCAGTGCCGCGTCGGAAACCGCTATCCACAATGACGGGAACCCGGCCTCCAACAGCGTCAATGATCGAGGGGAGCACCTCGATGGTCGAAGGATCATAATCGAGATAGCGGCCCCCGTGATTGGAAACATGGATGCCGGCTGCGCCGTGCTCGATCGCGGCCTTGGCGTCTTCCGGCGTCAGGATACCCTTTACTAATACTGGGACCTTGGCGTAGGAATTCACTTCCTGGACAAAATCCCAAGTAAGCTCCGCCGTAAAGCGCTTCTGGAGCCGATAAGGACGCGGCGCGGCCGCCCGGCGGCGGACGCTGGATTGTTCTCCCCGATCGACCAGTTGTGGAAGCGCGTCTCCGGGCGCAACCTCCTGCTCCTGGCGGTTGCGCAGGAGGCGCTCCCGATGAGAAACGTAGGGCGTGTCCAGGGTAATATCGATAACTTTGCAGCCTGCGGCGAGAGCGCGCTGGACGCGCTCCCGCGTGCCAGGGTGGTCGGGACCAGGGTAGAGCTGAAACCACAGGGGACCAGTCGCCGCCGCCGCAATTTTCTCGATGGGAAAACTCGAGTTGGTGCTGACAACCATAATGGTCTTGGCAGCTCCGGCCGCTTTAGCCATTGCGAGCTCGGCTTGAGGGTGCGCAAGGGCCTGCGTACCCGTTGGGGCAACCAGGATCGGCGTTTCGATTTTTTGGCCGAACAGCGTGAGGGAAAGATCGAGTTTGCTCACGTCGCGGAGCATATGCGGGCGCAAAGAGATCCAGTTGAAAGCTTCCCGGTTTCGCCGTAGAGTCCACTCATCGTCGACGCCGCCGGCGATGAAGTCGTAATTCGCTTTGGGGATTTTGGCTTTGGCCACCGGCTCGAACTCGAGCACGTTCACCAGATCGTCCAGCAGGGGGACGCGGTCGGACTCGCCGGGAAGCTGCTGAGCCTCGAGCGGGGGCCGCCACAAGGGCGAGCCTGCCAGCCAAACCGCAAGATTGCGAAGGGCGTTGCGGCGAGTCATAGGCCTCCTTACAGCGGTGATGATGTAGGCAGTTTACTGCGGAGGCGAGATGGTGTCCACCCTGGTGAGGACAACTGGGAGAAAAACAAACCGGGGCCAGTATTTGTCCCTAAATTACAAATGGCAGAAGCGGCAGCCTCGCGGAGCATTCTTCTCGACGTGGCATTCCAGGCAACCGCGCATGCTGATATCAGTCTCCACGCACAACGTATCGCGCTCGCGCACGGGACCGTGGCAGGCTTCACAGGTCTCGTTGCCGGTCTCGACGTGCTCTTTGTGGCTGAAGTCCACCCAGGCAGGAAGGCTGTAGACGCGTGCCCAGGGCACCGGTTTAGCCTGCTTGTGAAACTCGGCCAGCTTCTGTATGAAAGGGCTGTCCCTTTTCACGCGGGTGTGGCAGCTCATGCAAGTCTGAGTTGCAGGCAAGCCGGCCTCCCATCCTTGGCCCGGCATTTCATGGCAGCGCTTGCACTGGAGGCGCAAGGCCATGTGCTGCTTGTGGCTGAACGGGAGAGGTTGGACCGGAGCGGGCGCTTCGCACTCGGAGCGCGCCATCGGGAGGCACGCTGCACAGGCAATCAGCGTCAGGACAATCCACCGCCGGCGCATGAGGCCATCATGTCGCACGCCAGCCCGGATTTCAACAATTTGAAAAAGAAACGGCGTTTCCGCTTTCTGAGCGTTGTCTCCCTTTTTCCGCACGTTCTACGGAGAGCCGCTATTATGAAGATGGATCCCGAGAAGGGTGGGCGCTTCGATTCCCCAGACTGCCCGCCGGGAATACGGCGAGCGCCGGATCATAGCCTTTGCAAAACGAACTACGCGCCAACCGGGCCGGCAAGTTCCGCGCGGCAATTTTTCGCGGCCTTTATCCGATCATCGATACGGCTGCCTGCGCCCGGGCCCAGATTCAGCCGGAGTCCCTGGCGCGAGCCATCGCCCGCGCCGGCGTTTCGATGGCGCAGTTTCGCCATAAGGGCGCCTTCACGCGGGAAATTTTCGCCCAGGCGGAAAACGTGGGCCAAATCCTCCAGGCGGCCGGTGTCGCTTACGTGATCAACGACCGCGCCGACGTCGCTCTGCTGCTCGGGGCCGATGGGCTGCATCTGGGCCAGGGGGACTTGCCGCCGGCGAGAGTGCGTCCCGTGGTAGGATCTTCGCTGGCGATCGGGTACTCAACGCATAACCGCTACCAGCTTTTGGCCGGCGATCGGGAGCCGGTGGAGTATCTGGCGATCGGTCCGATTTTCGCCACAGGATCCAAGGAAAATGCGGATCCCCTGGTCGGAGTTGAAGAACTGGCACGGCTGCGGCGGCTCACCGCGAAGCCTTTGGTGGCGATTGGCGGCATAACCCGCGCCAACGCCCGCGCCGTGCTGGATGCCGGGGCGGACGCCGTGGCGGTGATTTCCGACCTGCTGGCTGCCGACTTGGAGGCGCGCCTGAACGAATGGCTGATACTGACGCAGCGGTAACTAGCACCACCCGGAGCCCGGGGTTGATCCAGGGTCTGGGCCTGATCGATGCAACGACTCTGGTGATGGGGTCGATGATCGGCTCGGGGATCTTCATAGTATCGGCCGACATCAGCCGGCAGGTCGGTTCTCCTGGCCTGCTGATTCTGGTTTGGCTTCTCGCGGCGTTGCTCACCTTGATCGCCGCCCTTAGCTACGGCGAGTTAGCGGCGGCCATGCCGCAGGCCGGCGGGCAGTACGTTTACTTGCGGGAAGCCTTGGGGCCGTTAAGCGGTTTTCTTTATGGATGGACCCTATTTCTAGTGATCCAGACCGGCACGATAGCCGCTGTAGCGGTCGCATTTGCCAAGTTCAGCGGCGTATTTTTTCCCTGGATCTCCGCCGCCAACCCGGTCATAGCCGTCGGGCGTTTCGGAATCAGCACGCAGCAACTGGTGGCAATCGGCGTATTGATTTTTTTGTCGCTGGTGAACTCGTTCGGCATCCGGACGGGAGCAGCCGTGCAGAACGTCTTCACGTTCGCCAAGACCGCCGCTCTGCTGGGCTTAGTGCTCCTCGGCTTCCTGCTTGGTTCCAATGCCCTGGCGGTTGAACAGAATTTCACCGCTTTCTGGCGGGGGGCCGGTTGGAGTTTCGAGGTCTTCCGGGCTGTGGCTGTAGCAATGGTGGGAGCCCTTTTCTCGGCCGATGCCTGGAATAACGTAACGTTCACGGCGGGCGAGGTGAAAAATCCGGGCCGCAATTTGCCTCTTTCTTTGGGCCTGGGTGCGGGAATCGTATTGGCGCTCTACGTTGCCACCAATTTTGTTTACCTGCGCTGGCTGCCCCTGTCGCCAGGCATCCAGCAAGCCCCCGAGGACCGCGTGGCGACCGCGGCTGTGCAGCTCATGATTGGGCGCGGCGGCGAGCGGCTGATGGCATTGGCCATCATGGTCTCGACCTTCGGCTGCATGAATGGATTGATTCTAGCCGGAGCGCGTGTATATTACGCGATGGCCCGCGATGGGCTTTTTTTCCGGCGGGTCGCCGAAATCCATCCCCGCTATCACACGCCGGCCGTGTCTCTGGCCGTACAGTGCGCCTGGGCTTGTCTGCTTACGCTGAGCGGCACCTACAGCGACTTGCTGGACTACGTAATTTTCGCGGTCCTGCTGTTTTACATACTAACGATCTGGGGTTTGTTCGTCTTGCGTCAAACCCGTCCCGAAATGCCCCGGCCCTACCGGGCCATCGGGTATCCCTGGGCTCCAGCCCTATATATTCTGCTGGCCGCCCTCATTGAGGTGATGTTGCTCATTTACAAGCCCGGCTACACCTGGCCCGGGCTGATAATAGTCTTATTGGGTGTACCGGTGTATCATCTGTGGCGACGCCGGGCGTAGGGCCGGGAAAAGCCTGCCGGAAGGAACGAGCGGGCGGGGCGTGCCGTGGCGTATTGAGGAGCATAAATGGCAGACTTGCTCATCCAAAAACCGCTGAACCTATTGATGCGGGAGGCGAATGAAGAGGGGGCGCACACGCTCAAGCGTGTGCTGGGCCCCTGGCAGTTGACGGCCTTGGGCATCGGAGCCATCATCGGCGCCGGCATTTTCGTGCTTACCGGAGAAGCGGCTTATCAAAACGCAGGGCCTGCCGTTGTACTTTCATTTATCGCCAGCGCCATCGCCTGCGGCTTTGCGGGTCTGTGCTACGCGGAGTTCGCATCGCTGATTCCCATCGCGGGAAGCGCCTACACGTACGGCTACGCCACCCTGGGCGAGCTTTTCGCCTGGATCATCGGCTGGGACCTGATTCTCGAATACGCTCTGGGCGCCTCGACCGTGTCAGTCGGCTGGAGCGGCTACTTCATCTCGCTCCTCAATTATTTCGGAATCCAGTTGCCCGCGTCGATCTCTACTTCCACGTTCATTGTCAATGCGCAAGGGCGGTTCGAGAACACTGGAGCATTCAACTTCATCGCCTTTGGCATCCTGCTGGTCATCTCAGCGATATTGGCGATTGGAATCAAAGAGTCCGCCACCCTCAACGCGATCATCGTCTTTCTCAAGGTGGCGATCGTGCTCCTGTTTATCGCCGCCGGAGCGCCCTACGTGAACCCTCAAAACTGGCATCCTTTTATTCCGCCGAACGATGGAGTGTTCGGGCATTATGGCTGGAGCGGCATTCTGCGGGGCGGCGCGCTGGTGTTTTTCGCTTACATCGGCTTTGACGCTGTCTCGACGGCGGCGCAGGAATGCAAGGACCCTAAGCGGGACTTGCCGATCGGCATTCTGGGATCCCTCGGGATTTGCACGCTGCTCTACATAGCGGTATCCGCCGTGCTCACGGGCCTGGTCAGCTACAAGCTGCTGGGCGTGCCCCATCCGATCGCCGTGGGTATCGAGGCGACCCCCTTCCGTTGGATGGCCTGGGTGGTGGAGCTCGGGGCCGTGCTGGGGCTCGGCTCTGTAATGCTGGTGATGCTGTTAGGCCAATCCCGAGTTTTCTACACTATGTCGCGGGACGGCTTGCTGCCGGAAGTTTTTTCACGCATACATCCCCGGTTTCGAACTCCCTATGTCATCACCATACTTACCGGGGCCGTGGTAGCGATCGTCGCCGGGCTGCTGCCTATCCGCGTGCTGGGGGAAATGGTGAACATTGGCACACTGCTTGCCTTTGCGATTGTTTCCGCGAGCGTAATTGTTTTACGCGTGAAGCGTCCCGATTTGCCGCGCCCATTCAAGACGCCGGGTTACCCGTTTGTGCCGGTCCTGGGTGTTCTGACTTCTCTGGCGCTGATCGGTTTTCTGCCCGAGGATACCTGGTGGCGTCTCATCATCTGGCTCATCATCGGACTGGTCATTTACGGCTTTTACGGCATCCGGCACAGCAAGGTGCGGGCGGCGGCCGGCGGCCGGGTTCCGGTCCCGGGCGACTGAGCCTGGCGGGCGATCGAGCCTGGGCCTCTGGCCCGTTAAGATGTCCCTTCAGCTTCCAGCACCGATTTCCCGCTTGGGCCGGATCGAGAAAATTTTCCTGGTCCTGGTCGTCGCGGATGCAGTGGTGTGGATGGCCTCTCGCCTCTTGCAGCAGCGCCTGCCTGGCGCGTCGCTGCTTCCCTTCGCCGTGTTCCTCGCGGCAATTGCGCTGCTGATAAAGCTGGCGCGGGCCGGCTCGCGAAAGCTGCTCTGGCGGGTGCGAAACCGGATGATTTTGGTTTTTCTATTCATCGGATTCGTACCGCTCCTGCTGGTGACCGCGCTGGCCGGACTTGCGACCTACATTTTGGCCGGGCAAGTGGCGGTCTACATCGCCAGCACGGAGCTTGACCGGCGCGCCGAACGCCTGCGGGACACCGCTGCCGCGCTGGCGTGGAGCCTCGAGGCTACGGCGCCTGCCCGCCGGCCGGAGCTGGCCCAGCGGTATCTCAGCCGGGCTGCCCAGGCCTGGCCGGAGCTTCAGGCTTGGATCCGCGACTCCACCGGAACGACCGTTTTTCCAGCGGGCTCTTCCGTCGAGCCGCCACGCAGCGAAGCGCGCGGAATTGTCCGGCGCGGCGACGGGTTTTACCTGGTAGCCCGGCCTTCCGGGTCTTCACCTGTGGTGGGCGGCGAGCCGGCCGATAGCGCTAACGTGCCCCCGCCGGAACCGGAGGCGGCGTCCGGAAATGTAAAGCGCAAAGATCCGCTGGACGTTGTCCTGCTTCAACCTTTGGATCCTGTCAACCTGGCGGCGCTGGCTCCCGGGTTAGGCAGCATCGAGTTCTTGCCGTGGCGGCGAGTGCTGATGCGGCGACCCAACGGGGCTGCCGCCGAGGTGAACCTGCTGCCCGAGAGAAGGGTCCGGCCGGCCGCGTTCGAGGGCGGCGAGCCCTTGCCGGCTCCCGCCAATCGCTTTGACTACGAAGTGCTCTGGGGCACTTCTCTGTTTGAGGTCGGCCGATGGAGCGATCGCGACCGGCCGACGCTTGTCAATCTTCTGGTCCGCACGCGGCCTTCGGCCGTATATCGCGTGCTGTTCGGCCGCCGCGTGGAGGTGGCCTCGACGGTCACCGTTTTTTCTATAATCATCGGCACGCTTTTTCTCATGGTTGAGCTGGCTTCGGTAGCGACCGGCGTTTCCATTACGCGCACGATCACCAACAGCGTTCATCAGCTGTATGAAGGAACCCGGAGAGTGAACCGGGGAGATTTCTCCCACCGCATCCCCGCCGATGGCCGCGACCAGTTGGGCGAGCTTTCCCGTTCCTTCAACAACATGACGGAATCGATCGAGCGGCTGATCGAGGAATCGAAAGAGCGCCAGCGCCTGGCCTCTGAGTTGGAAATCGCGCGCGAAGTGCAGCAGCAATTGTTCCCGAAAGCGCCGCCCTCCATGCGGCAGCTTGAGATCCTGGGTGTGTGCAACGCGGCCCGCACCGTCTCGGGTGACTATTTTGATTTCATCAAGATTTCCGACGATCATCTTGCACTGGCCTTGGGTGATGTGGCCGGCAAGGGAATTTCGGGCGCGCTTCTGATGGCCTCGATGCAATCGATGCTGCGTACCCAGTTGGCCGTAGCGGCCTATTTTGGCACGATTTTCCGCCGCGATCCCGCCATGTTCACCGCTCTTTCCGGCGAACTGTCCGGCTCCGCCGCCAATGATGCAGGCTGGCGGTTTCCCACGGATAAAGTGGTCTCGCAACTCAATCGCCAGCTTTACGAAAACACCCCTCCCGAAAAATATGCCACGTTCTTTCTCGGAGCCTACGACGACTGCCGCGGGCTGCTCGCTTACACGAATGCCGGGCATTTGCCTCCCGTGCTCATCCGCAAAGGGCAGCCGAGCCGGCTGGATGTAAACGGCATGGTGATCGGGCTGTTTCCCTGGGCGCAATATGAGCGAAGCGAGATCGAGCTGCAGCCGGGCGATTTGTTGGTCGCCTTCACCGACGGCGTCACCGAGCCCGAGAACGAGTTTGCCGAAGAATTCGGCGATGAGCGTCTGATCGATCTTCTGGTCCGCAACTCGGACCGGCCGCTGCGGGAGATCATTCAGGAGGTGACCGCCGCCGTAGGCGAGTGGACAGGCCGTCCGGAGCTGCAAGATGATATGACCATGGTGGTTGCGCGCCGGCTATGAGACTTAGACCGATCCGCTCCTTCGGGAGCCCTGAACCGGCTGCATGCAGGAGACCGTGGAAGCGAGCGCAAAACTGCGGCAAATGGAAAACCGGGTGGCGATGAAATGAAGGTTCTCACCGCAGCCCAGATGCGCGAAATCGACCGGCGCACGAGCGCCGAACGCGGTGTCCCTTCCCTGGTGTTGATGGAAAACGCCGGCGCTCGCGTTTTTGAGTTTCTCGCGCACCGCTTTTCGCCGCTCAGCCGCGAACGCATTTGCGTGCTCTGCGGTAAAGGGAATAATGGCGGCGATGGCCTGGTTGTTGCCCGCCAGTTGCTCACCAGGGGACGGCCCGGACGGCTGAAGGTAATTCTGGCAGCCCATCCCGACTCGCTGCTAGGGGACGCTGCCGCCAATTACCGCATGTTTCTCGGCGTCGACGGCCAAGTACGCGCCGTAACGTCGGAAGCCGAGTGGGAATCGGCGCTGGGCGAAATTCTGGATTCCACGCTGGTGGTGGACGCTCTGCTCGGCACGGGCCTGCGCGGGCCGGCCGAGGGCCTGATGTTGCGTATCATCCAGGATGTGAATCAGCGCCTGCGCCACGCGAGCGTTGTCGCCGTGGATATACCTTCCGGCTTGGCCAGTGACACCGGGGAAGCGCTGGGCGAGTCGGTCCGAGCCGGCTATACCGTCACTTTTACGGCTCCGAAAGTGGGCCAGATTTTTCCACCCAATTGCGAGGCGGTCGGGCAGCTCTACGTCGCCCCGATCGGCAGTGCGCCTAGTCTCTACGAAAATGATTCCGAGATTTTCCTTTCCACCATCGACTCCGAATACGTCGCGCCGCTATTTGCCCCGAGGGCGCGCGGCGCGCACAAGGGCGATTTTGGGCATGTGCTCGTGGTGGCCGGCTCCACGCCCAAGCCCGGTGCTGCGATTCTGGCGGGGACGGCGGCGCTGCGGGCGGGAGCGGGGCTGGTAACGGTGGCCACGACGGCGCGCGCCGCGGCCTCGATCACGGCGCACACCCCGGAGTTGATGACCGAGCCGCTGCCGGAAACCGAAATGGGCACGGTGTCGCTTGCCGCTTTCGATTACCAGCGCTTCGAGGACATCCTTGCCAGAAAAAATGTCGTAGCCATGGGCCCGGGCCTGGGTACGAACGACGAAACCCGGGCCTTCCTGCGCAAAGCAGTGGATCTTTGCGCGCCGGGCAACAGGCGCCAGCCGGTCCGCCTGGTGCTCGATGCCGATGCTCTGGTTCCCGATAACGTCCGTCCCGGCGTTGTAATGACGCCGCACCCCGGCGAAATGGCGCGTCTCACAGGCCTGGATGCATCGTACATTCAAAAGCGGCGGGTCGAGACGGCCCGGGAGTTCGCGTGCTCGCGCGGCGTGTTTCTGGTGCTCAAGGGCTACCGGACGCTTTTGGCGACGCCGGAGGGGCGTGTGCTGGTGAACCTGACCGGAACCCCCGCGATGGCGTCGGGCGGGACGGGCGACGTGCTCACCGGGCTTGTCGCCGGTTTTTTGAGCGAATTTCCCCAGGCGCCCATGGAACAAGCGATCGCTGCGGCGGTCTATTTGCACGGGCGCGCCGGCCAGTTGGCTGCCCAGGAGCTTGGCGAACAGGCCGCGCTGGCCACGGATGTGCTCCGACACCTGAGCCGCGCGATCCGGGAGCTCACCGAAACCTCATGCGGCCAGCCACCGGCGATCCTGCCGCAGCCTCTCTACGATTCCCCCTAGCCGGCCGGCAGCTACATGCCCGAAACTTTTTTCACTCATTCCGAAGAAGAGACGATTGCCGCGGGCCGCGAGATTGCGAAACGTTTGCGTCCGCCCGCACTGGTATTGCTGATCGGCGAGTTGGGCGCCGGCAAAACTACGCTCGCCAAGGGCATCGTCAGCGGTCTCGGGGCGGCGCGGGAAGAGGACGTCTCGAGCCCTACCTTCACCCTGATTCACGAATACGGCAAAGATCCCAAGGTTTTTCACATCGATCTCTATCGCCTGGATCGCCCGCCGGAACTCGAGACCCTCGGCCTTGACGACTTGTGGGATCAGAACGCCATCGTACTCATCGAGTGGGGCGAGAAGTTCGCCGCGCAACTGCCGCGTGAGCATCTCGAGATCCGGCTGGAGTACGCGGGAGATGATGAGCGGCGGATCGCGGTGGCAGAGTAGCCGGCAGGTGATTGGCCTTGGCGGAGAGCGGTCTGCTACGATGACAAACTTATGGCAACCGAACTGCAACCCTGGGCGCTGATTCTCGGATCTTCCAGCGGCTTTGGAGAGGCCACCGCCATCGAGCTGGCTCGTTCCGGCATGGACATCTTTGGAGTTCATTTTGACCGGCGCGCCACGATGCCGCACGTCGAGGAGATTCAATCCAAGATTCGGGCTCTTGGCCGCGAGCCGGTTTTTTTTAACGCCAATGCAGTGGATGAGCAGAAACGGAAGGAAATCATCGAAGCGATCCGGCAGCGGTGCTGCAACCCTGCGTCTCCGGGAACCGTACGCGTGCTGCTCCATTCCATTGCTTTCGGAGCGCTGCTGCCGTTCGTTTCGCCCGATGCGGCGGAGAAGACCGCGACCAAAGCCCAGCTCGAAATGACTGCCGATACGATGGCTCACAGCCTGGTTTACTGGGTGCAGGATTTGGTGCGAGCAGGACTGATGACCCGCGGTGGGCGCATCTACGCCATGACCAGCGCCGGCGGGACCCGCGCCATTCCGCAGTACGGCCCTGTCTCGGGCGCCAAGGCCCTGCTGGAATCGCATATCCGGCAGCTTGCCCTCGAGTTGGCTCCCTTCGGCATCACCGCCAATGCGATCCGGGCCGGCGTGACCGATACGCCTTCGTCCCGGAAGATTCCCGGGAGCGACAAGCTATTTGAGTTCGCCGCCATGCGCAATCCCCATGGCCGGCTGACTACCCCGGAGGACGTGGCCAAATGCATTGCTGTGCTGGCGCATGAGAATACCTACTGGATGACCGGCAACACAATCGGCGTCGATGGCGGCGAGGATATCGTCGCCTGACACAGCCGGCATGCCGCCGGGTGAGGCGCTGCCGCGCGGAATGGCCTGTTCCAGCCGGTACGCTGCGGCCTGACCCTGCCTCCGCGCGGCTGCGGTCGCCCCATATTAGAACACTAACTTCAGCGCAAACTGGAATTGCCGCGGGTTCAGGGCCAAATTCGACTGAATGATCTGGCCGAAATTGCCCGCCTGGGTCGGCGTGGCCCCGGGGCCGGTTCCATTCCACTTGGTGATGGTTATGTTGGGCTGGCCGAAATTCTCCGTGTTCGAGATGTTGTACACTTCCGCCCGGAACTGGAGTTTCATCCGCTCGCGGAACGGAAAATCCTTAAACAGAGAGAAATCTACGCTCCTCTGTGTAGGCCCATATAACTGAGTACGCGCTTCGTTGCCCGGCGTGCCCTTCGGCTGGATCGTAAACGCGTTGAGATTGATCCAGTTTGTGATGCTTTGGTTCGCTGGCACGTAAGACTGTCCCGGCACCGTGTTGGGGCGATCGGTCGTCACGCTCGTGACGTTGGTGGGGGCGGGGTTAAACGCCGCATCCAGGACGGTGAAAGGTGTTCCGGACTGCCAGAATGCCAGCGTGTTGGCCTGCCAACCCCCATAGACGAACTTGCGCCAGCCGTTCACAGATTTCCCGAAAGGAAGCTCGTAGTTGGCGCGGAACGAGAACCGATGCTTGATGCCGATGTCGGAGTTACCCCAATCATAGCTTCGGTTTCTCGGCAAAATGCCGCCGACGGTGGCGGCCCCCGTCGTACCGCCATCGGAAATGTTAGTCAGGTTGCGGGCGAATGTATAGTTCGCATTCACCGTTATTCCCTTCGAGTAGCGCCGCTCGAAAACAAGCTCCATGGCGTTGTATTCGGCGGCGCCCGTGGCAGTGTAGTGGTTGATGGTGCTGACGTTCGGCAACAAGCTGGAGTAGTAAAACGGGTTGAGCGCCCCTGGGCTGGGATCCGGAAGATTTTCGTTAGGCGCATACTGGAGATGCCGCGCCAGCTCGCCCACGTAGCCCACGCTGACGACGTTCTGCCCAAACTGTTTTTGGAACGTCAGGTTGTACTGCATGATGTAGGCCTGGGGATAATGCGTGTCATGAGCGCCCAGCACACCGGGAATCAGATTGTTGAGAGGCGGTATGACCCCCAGCGGCGGCCCCGCAGCCAGCGTGCCGATACCGGGAGGACACACCAGCGCGCCGCTGGTCGCAGCCGGCTGGCAATTGAAGTTGGTGGAAACAAACGGCGCATTCAACAGGTTCAGCGCGCCGGAGGCATAGTCTTGCGGAAAGCGGCTCATGCCAAAACCGCCGCGGATTACAATCGCTCTCCGGGTGGTGGCGGCGAAGCCGAACCGGGGCTCGAAGTTGGTGTAAACGGGCTGCACCGGCCCCGGGTTGCTGCCCACTTTCATCGTGAGCGTCCCCAAATCGAAGTTGGCCCGCTGCCCTGTAGCGCTGGTGATGGGACTGAAATAGTCCCACCGCAGACCCAGATTGAGCGTCAGCCAGCGATTGACGCGCCAGTCATCCTGCGTGTAAACGCTGGGCTCCCAGAACCGGAAATACTGTTTGTAAAAGTTGACCTGCCGCTGAATTTGTGTGGGCTTGCCGAGCAGTAGATTTTCCAGATTTGTGAGCGGGTCCGAAAGGAATTGGAAATACCCTAGCCCGAACGTGTTTTGATAATAGTTGAGCTGTCGCCGGATCACCCCACCCCCGAACTTGATGTTGTGGGCGCCCCTGGTCCAGGTCAGCGAACCCTGATACTGGAATACGTTGTTGATGTCGTAAATCGGAACGAACCGGTCGTCGCCGAGTGTGAAGCTGCTGCCCGGAGCCTGGAATCCCGAAACCTGGATCGTTGCCAGGCCGGAAATCTGTTGGCTCACATCGGCGTTGGGCATGCCGAACTTCTGGCTGGCATTCGTCCCTTGATTCGGGGACAGCGTCTGCAAGTTGAGGCGAATGAAACCCGCTTTGGCCTCCATGACCAGTGTAGGGCTGAAGATGTGCACGTAGTCCATCATGTAGCCCTGAGAATCCGCGTACGACGGTCCCGGGAAGATCCCGCTGCCGGCGCTGATTCCATTCACATCGGGGAAAAGGGCGGGCTGCGAGTTGAAGGTGGGATTGTACGAGAATCGGGCGAAGAAACTGTCGGAGTCCGTGAAATGATGATCGAGACGCGCGTCGTAGGTCGTACTGTTGTACACTTTCTTGACGTTCCCCGAGTAATTGGCTTGGATTCCGGCGGCGCCGGGAACATTCGGCGCCGGCCACAGCTTCCAATAGTTCAAGGCCACAGGATCGAGCTGGGACGGCGGAAGGACCGGGCCTCCCTGGTCGCTGAAGTTTCCCGGATTCAACTCCTCAAACCGGGTCGGCACTGACAGCAATCCGGTCGGCTGCCCCTGCACGATTCTTAGTGCTTCCGCGTCGGCGAAGAAAAACGTTTTGTTTCTGCGGATGGGGCCGCCGAAGGACCCGCCAAACTGGTTCTGATGGAAGTCCGGGCGCGGCGTGCCGCCGGCGTTCGAAAAGAAATCGTTTGCGTTTAACTTGTCGTTTCGGAAGTATTCGTAAGCGCCGCCATGATACTCATTGGTCCCCGATTTCGTGATCAGGTTGATTACGGCGCCGCCGGCCCGTCCGAGTTCGGCGCTATAGGCGTTGGTTTCGACCTTGACCTCCGAGATCATGTCGATGGAAGGCCGCATCAGAATGGTAAACTGCTCGCGCTCGTTGTTATCCATCCCATCGATCAACTGGTTGTTAAACACCTCATTCTGGCCATTGGCAGTGACGTTGGCGGTTTGACGGCGTTCATCCGGGCGAGTGCCGCTCAAGATGGAATTGGACGGCCCGACGCCCACGCCGACTGTGCTTTGCACCAGAGTGATGTAGTTGCGGCCGTTCAAGGGCAGGTCTTGCACGGCCTGTTCCGTGACGACCGTCCGGAGCGTGGCGCTGTCGGTTTGGAGAGCGGGCGACTGCGCCGCCACTTCCACCACCTGCGTGACTTCCCCGACCTGTAACTGGACATCCGCGCGAGCGCGGTCTCCGGCGGTGAGCGTGAGGTTGATAGTGGCTTTCTTAAAGCTGGGCGCTTCGACCGAAACCGTATACTGGCCGGGCTGCAAAAGATTGACTACATAATCGCCGGAGCCGCTGGACTGCGTGGTCCGGATTTCGTGGGTGGCCAAGTTCTCGACGGTAACCTTAGCGGTGGGCACGACCGCGCCGGCGGCGTCGGTTACTGTCCCGAGGATATCAGCCGTGTTTACCTGGGCATAAGCGATGCTGCCTGCCCACAGGCACCAAACGATCCAGCGCAGGGCGCCTGCGCCGGCGAGACGTTTCCTCATTATTTTATCCCCCTCGCAAAAAAGCCTGCTCCCTTGGAAGTACTCCCCTGGAAAAAAGGTCCCTGTGCGAGGCCATTCTAGGCTTGAATTCCCCGAGAATCAATCGAAAATTCGGCGTCGGCCGGGTTTTTTACACTTGCAGCAGACTCGTCCGACCCATGGCTGAAATTTTCATTAACGAAACGAAAAATCGGATGGCGTCCGATTGGTGGTATAGACAATATCCGGCAACAAGAACCGCCAAGCCAAGGACCGGGGCAACAAGCCGCAGACGTAGCTGGATGGAAACTGCGCTGTGCGGCCGCAGGCGGCTCGGCATGGGTTGGATTCTAGGTCATGGCTGTTGCAGCCGCTCTGCGCATCGGAGTCCTGTGACTCCGCCGAATGCAATCCGCGGTTCTGGCAGGAGCAATCGGGATCGATCGGCTGGGACCGAGACCAGCCCCCACCAGCACACGGGGAGCTCTAAGCGTGGGCGTGCTCCCCGCTCTCCTCAGTGATCGCCGGATCGATGCGCCTGGGCGTAGGCCAGTTCGGTCTGCCGGCTGGGCCGCGAGGTTTCCTGGGCGTCGAGTACAGCGATGGTTGCCATGGTGACTACGTCCTGAACGTCGAATCCCTTTTGCAAAACGGCGACCGGCCGGCTGAGTCCCATCAGAATGGGGCCGATGGCCTCGGCGCCAGCGAGGCGAGTGAGAAGCTTGTAAGCGATGTTCGCGGCTTCAAGGCAAGGGAAAATCAGGATGTTGGCTTCCGAACGCAGCCGGGAGAAGCTAAAAAACCTCTCAATCAGATCCGGATTGAGAGCCGTATCAGCTTGCATCTCCCCATCGACGATCAGCTCGGGGGCCCGCTCGTGCAGAATTTCAACTGCTCGGCGGACCTTTTCCGAAAGCGGATGCCGGACCGAGCCGAAGTTCGAAAACGAGAGCAACGCGGCCCGAGGCTCCACGCCGAAACGCCGGGCGCGCTCGGCGGCGAGCAGCGTGATTTCAGCCAGGTCTTCCGATGACGGCTCGATGTTCACCGTCGTATCCGCCAGCAGATAAATCTTGCGGTTGATGATCAGTGCATAAAGCCCGGAAACCCGATTTACCCCCGGCCGCAAATTGATGATTTGCAGCGCGGGCCGGATCGTTTCCAAATAGTGGCGTGTGATGCCGGCCACCATGCCGTCGGCGTCGCCGCGCCGCACCATCATCGCGCCGAAAGCGATCGGGTCGCGGAGCATGGCCTCCGCCTCGTCCATCGTTACGCCTTTCCGGTGCCGGAGCGAGTGCAGTTCGCGGGCGTAATCCGCCGCCGCGGGCGAGCGGGACGGGTCGAGGGTCTCCCAGGAGGAGTTCTGCAACCCGAGCTTGCGCGCCAGCGACAAGATGCGCTCGTGATCGCCGAGCAAAATCGGATGCGCGATCTTTTCATCGGCCAGGATTTGCGCGGCCCGCAAGATCTTCTCCGTCTCGCCTTCGGGGAACACAATCCGCTTTGGCGCTTGCTTCGCCCTTTGAATCATCACGCGGGCGACTTCCTGCGCCTTGCCCAGCCTGCGCGCCAAGGACTCCCGATATTCCTCGAGGTCGATTTTTTTTTGCGCCACGCCGGATTCCATCGCCGCCCGCGCCACGGCTACGGGCACGGTTTCGAGCACGCGCGAATCAAATGGTTTCGGGAGTATATAGCCGGGGCCGAACTCCAGCCGTTCGTTTTGGTACACGCGCCGCACGGCGTCGGGCACATCCTGGCGTGCGATCTCCGCGAGCGCGTACGCAGCGGCGAGTTTCATCTCGTCGTTGATGGCGATAGCTTGGACATCGAGCGCGCCGCGGAAAATAAACGGAAAGCCGAGAACGTTGTTTACCTGATTGGGGTAATCCGAGCGGCCCGTCGCCATGATTACGTCTTTGCGTGCGGCGATGGCGTCATTGTAACTGATCTCCGGGTCGGGATTGGCCATAGCGAATACGATCGGCCGGTCGGCCATCGACCGGAGCATATCCTGTGTGACGCAGTTAGCTATCGAAACCCCCACAAAGACGTCTGCGCCCTTCATAGCCTGCTCGAGCGTGCGCAGATTGGTATCGCGGGCGAAGCGCTCTTTATAAGGGTTCATGCCTTTGGTGCGCCCTTGGTAGATCACGCCTTCTGAATCGCACATGAGAATGTTTTCCGGCCGCACTCCCAGGCGGACGTACAGGTCGGCGCAGGAGACGCCAGCCGCGCCCGCCCCGTTAAAAACGACTCTCACCTGATCGATCTTCTTTCCCGTCAGCGCCAGCGCGTTCACCAGCGCGGCCCCGCTGATGATGGCCGTGCCGTGCTGATCGTCGTGGAAGACGGGGATCTTCAGCGTGCGCCGCAGCGTTTCTTCGATGTAGAAGCACTCCGGCGCCTTGATGTCCTCGAGATTGATGCCTCCAAAACTGAGCTCGAGAAGCTGCACCACGTGGATCACGTCGTCCGGATTCTGGCTGTTCACCTCCAGATCGAATACATCGATGTCGGCGAATCGCTTGAAGAGGACTGCCTTGCCTTCCATGACGGGCTTTCCCGCCAGAGGCCCGATGTTGCCCAATCCGAGCACCGCAGTTCCGTTTGTGACAACCGCCACCAGGTTGGAGCGCGATGTGTAGCGCCATCCCAGTTGCGGGTCGCGTGCGATTTCCAGACAGGGCTCGGCTACGCCCGGCGTGTATGCCAGGCTGAGATCGAGCTGCGTAAGACATGGCTTGGTAGGCGTGATGGAAATTTTGCCGGGCGACGGCGAGGCGTGATACGCAAGGGCGTCCTGCTTCCGAAATGACATGGGGTCTCCTCCTGCGAATTTTCCCGCAAACGGAATGAGGCCCGCAACTTTGCCCCGGGCGCGGGCCGACCCTCCGCCAGCGCCCGCACGCAAGCAATTGCTTTTGTTGTGTTATCCTGCCGGGGTGGAGATCTGGGAAGTTTTTCAATCACTGGGCCGGCCGGCCCTCGATGAGTTGGTCCGCCACATTTCTTTGGGCACTTTAAAGGCGTACAAGCTCTACGAGCCGTTCAAAATCCGGGCGCACTTGACGAAGCTGAACACGGAACACCTGCGGAAATCGACCGGTCGCTTCTGGGACCGGCTGAGCAGCGGAGATGAGGGCCTGGCAAAGGACTTGGCGCAGGCGATTCTGGTCTCGAACATCGGGTTCATTGTCGAGGTCCTCAATTTTTTAAACATTCCTCATGACGGGAACGGTTTTCTGCCCAAAGACTTTTCGGGAGAGAAATACCTGACCGAAGGCTGGCAACAGCGCGTCGAAAACGAATTCCGCGGCCGCTATCCGGACTCACTGCTGCGTCTCTACATCAACCACCTTATGTGGGAGGTGGATAAACAAGCAAAAATATACGCCAGTTAGCGCCGCGCGGCTGCTCCCGCCGGTTTGGCTCGGCACGCGAGCCCGCGCGGTTTCGGCGGCTTATCAAACGAAGTAAACTCCATACCTACGGGCATAAAACATGGCGAAGAAACGAATCGGCATCCTGACCGGCGGCGGCGACGTGCCGGGATTAAATTCGGTAATCAAGGCGGTGGTATATCGCGGCGGCGAAATCGGCTTTGACGTACTCGGCATCCGCAAGGGCTGGGAGGGCCTCACCCACGTGAATTTGTCCAGCGGCATCGATGACCGATATGTGCTGCCATTGAATCGGGCCAATACACGCACGATCGACCGGACGGGCGGTACGTTCCTGCACAGCTCCCGCACAAATCCCGCGAAGATGAAAGTAGCGAAGCTTCCGCCGCACCTGGCCCAGAAAGCGGGCGCTTTCCGGGAGGTAAAGCCGGGCGTCGTGGATGTGACGCCGGCAGTCCTGGAAAATATTCAGGCTTTGGGAATCGACGCGCTGGTCGTGATCGGCGGCGACGACACCTTGAGCTACGCGCCGGTCCTCGAACAGCACGGCGTGCCGGTGATCGCTGTGCCAAAAACGATGGACAACGACGTGCAGAACACGGAGTACTGTATCGGTTTTTCAACCGCTGTAACGCGCGCAGTGGCCGCGATCAGCCGGCAGCGGACCACCGTCGGATCGCATGAGCGCATCGGCATTTTTCGAATTTTCGGGCGGGACGCCGGCTACACGGCTCTTTACACCGCTTACGTGACTTCGATTCGTTGCTGCATTCCCGAATTCCGCTTTGATCTCGCCAAGCTCATTGATCTGCTGATGACCGACAAGCGCAATAATCCGAGCAACTACGCGTTAGTTGTAATTTCCGAAGGCGCAACCTGGCAGGGAGGCGAAGTGAAGGAATACGGCGAAGCCGACGCTTTCGGGCATCGCAAGAAGGTCAATATCGGCGAGGCGCTCAGCGACGAAATCAAGAAGGCCACGGGGGAAGAAACGATCGTCAGCGACCTGACCTACGATCTGCGCAGCGGCGAGCCGGATTTCGTGGACAAGCTGGTTGCCATCACCTTCGCTAACATGGCCCTCGATTGCCTGGCGGAAGGCAAACACGGGCGGATGATGGCCATCCAGAACGGCTGCTATGTGGATACAAATATTCCCGACTCCTCGCTGGGGCCGCGCAAAGTGGATGTCAGCACAATGTATAACTGCGACCGTTACCGGCCCAACTACACGAACAAAAACGGCTGGCCGATTTTCTTAACCCGCGTGTGAACGGGCGAGCGCCGCCTTTGCGCTGCCGGCAGCCTCTGCCCGCCTCCATTTTGTAAACGCGCCGGCCTCTTACTGCGTGCCTTCCCGCCGCGGCGCTGGGCCGCGGATCCCGGAAGCTGAACTCCGGGATGCCCGGCCTGCCGGATCAAAGGCTTCCTGCTCCGTTGAGCCAAACGCCGCCGGAAACCGCAGAAACGAGCGCCTTTGTTCCATGCCCCTATTCCTGGCCGGCGCTTAGCCCGGCGGCGCCATCGCGGCTTTAGCTAACAAATCGCCTGTTTCCTGCCGATGAGACGGGGAGATGGGACCGATAGCCGAAGGCGGCTCGCGGCGGATGTCAACCGGGATGTTCGGTCCGGCCCCTTCTGTAAGCGCAGAGCAGATTGAGGCTGCGCTGGCCAATCTCCGGCAGCTGCCCGCGTCGGAACCGGTGGTGCACCGCGCCCTGGCGCAGTTAGACGGCTGTGATTTTATCGTCGCTGAGCTGAAAGAAACGTTGCTCTCTGATGCGGCGCTGGCGGCGCGCATTTTGCGGCTGGCCAACTCGGCCTTCTTTGGCTTTCGCAGTGAAGTGCGAACGATGTCTCAAGCGATTGTGCTGCTCGGGCAAAATCGGCTCCGAACTTTGCTCCACCGCATCTTGGCGGACAAGATCTGGACTGCCCTTGGTCAGGAGCGAATTGCCGCCGCCCCGCTGCGCACAATGTCGCTGGCGACGGCGACGGCGGCTTGCACGCTCTCCCAGTTGCTGTTGCGCGAAAACGCCGAGGAGATGCTGCTGGCCGGCCTCCTACATAATATCGGCGAGCTCTTCCTGCTCTCTCAGTTTCAGGCGGAGTATCTCCGCATGATTGCACTGGCCGGGGAGCTGGGTCTGCGCAGGGCCGCCGCCCAGGTATTCGGACCGCCGCCCGAAATCTGCGGCAAGCTGTTGTTGGAAATTTGGGGCTTCCCGCGGCTTTATTCCGCGATCGTGGAGCATATGGACTGCCCGCTGGATGCCAGGCGTCCCGCGGAGTACGCCTCGGCCATCGTGCTGGTCCACGCAGCCCGGAGAATGGCAGAGCCTTTCGTCGCCGGAAGCGATGCCGCGGAGGCGATTCGGGCAGTCCCCTCTGAAGTCTGCGACGAGCTGGGATTGCAGCCAGACCTCCTAGCCGAGGTCTTCCAGACCCTTCCCCACAGAATGTCGCTCGAACAGCTTCAGGCCGCGCGCTGACGCTTTGGAGCCCAACGTTTAGCCTTGCAACGAGAGATGATGCAACACGGCGTCTGTCACCTGCCTGGTGGACGCCGATCCGCCGAGGTCGGCTGGGATGTTTCTGCCCTCTGCCAAAACCGCCGCCACGGCCCGATCGATCGCCTGTGCGGCGTCCTGTAAGCCGAGAAACTCGAGCATCATGGCGGCGCTCAAGATCGTCGCCAAAGGATTGACAACGCCTTTGCCGGCGATGTCGGGCGCCGAGCCGTGGACCGGTTCAAACATCGAAGGGCAATCCCGTCTCGGGTTGATATTCGCGCTGGCCGCCAGGCCCATGCTGCCGGTTATGATCGCCGCAATGTCGGTGAGAATGTCGCCGAACAAATTGGATGCCACCACGACGTCGAAACTCTCCGGGCGGCGGATAAAATTCATGGCGGCGGCATCGACCAGCAGCGACTCGGTCGAGATATCGGGATAATCACGGGCGACATCGGTAAAAGTTCGATCCCAAAGCACCATGCCGAAGCCCTGCGCATTTGATTTCGTAACCGAACAAACCCGCTTCTTCTTGTTGCGGCGCCGGGCGAGGTCGAAGGCATACCGGATCACGCGTTCCGTTCCGCGCCGCGTGAACACGGCGGTTTGTATCGCCACCTCTTCCGGCATGTGGTGATACACGAAGCCGCCGACTTGTGAGTATTCGCCCTCGGTGTTCTCGCGAACGACCACAAAATCGATCGAGCCGGGCGCCTTGCCGGCCAGCGGCGATGAGACGCCCGGATAGAGATAGGCGGGACGAACGCAGGCAAACTGATCAAACGTCCGGCGGATCGGCAGCAGAAGCCCGTTGAGGGTCGTGTGGTCCGGGATGTCCGGATGCCCGATGGCGCCGAGGAAAATGGCGTCCGCGGGACGGAGCACATCCAGCGCGGCCACAGGCATCATACGGCCATGCCGGAAGTAATAGTCAGATCCCCAATCGTGATGTGTGTACTCGAAGGCCGCGTCATACCGGCCGCCGGCAGCGTTCAGAACGCGAATTCCTTCCGGTATAACTTCTTGGCCGACGCCGTCGCCGGCGATCACGGCAATTTTGAAAGTGGGCATAGTGACGGATACGCCTCAACCCGGAAGCGGAAAATGCAACAGCGTGATGGCTGCGCCCGTGCACGCCTTTTGGCCGCTCTTTTCGGGCATTCCGGGCAGCTAAAACAGGAAATATCTCTGGGCCATCGGCAGCACGGCGGCCGGCTCGCAGGTGACCAACTCTCCGTCAACCCGGACCTCGTAGGTTTCGGGATCTACCTCGATATGGGGTGTCGCATGATTGTGAACCATCTCCGCCTTGGTGATGTTCCGGCAGCCGCGGACGGCGACCGCTTTTTTGGAAAGGCCTATTGTCTTCGGCACGCCGGCCTCGAGCGCAGCTTTGGATACGAATGTCAGGCCGGTGTTGGCGGCGGCTTCGCCAAAAGCCCCGAACATCGGCCGATAAAGCACCGGTTGGGGCGTGGGAATCGATGCGTTGGCGTCGCCCATCGTGCTCCAGGCGATGAAGCCGCCTTTGACGATGATTTCCGGTTTCACGCCGAAGAAGGCCGGTTTCCAAAGCACCAGATCCGCCAGCTTTCCGGGCTCGATGGAGCCGATGATATGCGCAACGCCGTGGGTGATGGCCGGGTTGATTG
>DASREK010000287.1:0-10509 GCA_035652135.1 Bryobacterales bacterium
GGCCATAACGCCATCGTCAAGCTCGATACCGGCCCCAATGTCGCGGTCGACATCCTGTTCGCGCATCCGCGCAACAAGCCGTCCGCAAGCCTGCATGAATCACTGGGCCTCGCTACGGTCGATACGCCCGGCGGTATCGCCCTCAAGGTCGACGAGCGCCGCGAAACCAGCATGCGCGGCATTTACGCCGCGGGCGACCTCGCCAACCCCCTCATGCCCTCGGTCACTTTGGCATCATCGCACGGCGCGACGGCGGGTATCTCCGCCCAGCAGTCGATGCTGGTTTAGATCTCCGATGACCGACGAGCTTCCCATTGTGCTCCTCCATGGCTCCGCCACCGGCTCCTACTCCTGGGCCCCGGTCCGCATGGGCGTCGTCCAGAGCAGTGATTACCTCGAGCGCAATCTCCGTCGTTTCCTGCGCCCGGCCCGCCGCCACATCGCCCTGGACATGCGGCTCGGCAGCAATCGCATCAAGTATCAGCCGCTCGGCGTGGTCGGGATCATCTCGCCGTGGAACAAGCCCGTGAACCTGTCGCTGAAGCCGGTGGTCACCGCGATCGCCGCGGGAGACCGCATCATGCTCAAACCATCGAAGCTCACACCGGCGACGAACAACCGTGCTCGCGTCGATGTTCAGCGAGCTGTTCCCCGAAGGACAGGTCGCCATGGTCAGCGGCGACGGCTCCGCATTCTCCTCCCTGCCGTTCGATCACCTCGTCTTCACCGGGAGAACCGCTGTGGGACGAGCGGTGATGAAAGCGGCGAGCGAGAACCTCGTCCCCGTCACCCTTGAACTCGGCGGCAAGTCCCCGACCATCGTCGCCAAGGGCAGCGTGCAGAGCCGCACCGTGTCCGCCATCGTCTGGGGGAAGCTCCTCAGCGGCGGGCAGACCTGCATCGCCCCGGACTACGCCCTGGTGCACGAATCCGAGATCAACACTTTCATCGAGAGCTACGACAGGCTCGTGAAGGCCGCCTACCCCGACGGCCCGATCAGCAAGGACTACACCTCGATCGTCAACGACCAGCAGTATTCGATGCTGGTCGACCTGATCGACGACGCTCGCCCACGGTGCACGGATCATCGAGGTCGGGACACCGGCCCGGCGACGCCACCCGTCGTCCTCACACTCTCGCGCCGACCGTCGTGCTCGGCGTCACCGACGAGATGAAGATCGCGCACGAGGAGATCTTCATCCCCATTCTGCCGATTTTCGGCTACGGCAATATCGATGACGCCATCACCTACGTGAACGCACGGCCCCGACCACTTGCGCTCTACTACTTCGGCGGCGACGACGCGGACCGACGCAAGGTGCTCGACCGCACGACGTCGGGAACGTCACCATCAACGGCACGATCATGCCGCGCAAGACGATCTGCCCTTCGGTGGGGTCGGCGAGAGCGGCATCGGCAAGTACCACGGCATCGAGGGTTTCCGGACCCTCAGCCACGCCAAGGGCATATTCGAGCAGGGCCGTTGGAATTTCATCGAGCTCCTGCGCGCGCCGTTCGGCAAGCGTGCCGCCGCCTTGCTGAACTTCCTCAGATGAAGACCTCACTGGCGCCCGCGGGCCCTGAGCACCGGCCAGCGGTATTGTTCTCAAGCTCTAAGCATGGCATCGGTAGCCCGGGGCTCCGCGTCGAACGCGAGCGATGTCGAGAGCTGCCGGGGCTCGATGTCCGCCTGCAGGTCGGCGATCTTCCTCGGCGGTGGGGATGGCATCGGCGCCTCGCGAGGAAGCGGCGCGGCGTCGGCTCCTGACTGGCCATGGTGAGTAGCCTCTGCCGACGAGGGTAGTACCCCCAAGACGGCCAAAACTGCGGATGAAGTCATGGCATCTCCTATCAAAATTAGAGACCAAAATCCGAATAGCAGCACAGTAACGCCGCCGGGAGCGGCAAAGCAATTGTCAAAAGGGTGTATTTGTGGTCAAAAAGGGACGCCCGGGAGAGGAACCTGGTATCAAGTTGCAGAATTCGCGTATTGCGATTCCGATGGGCCGCTTGCTGACGCGCGGGTCCACTTGCCGGCAGCTCTCCGCAAAGGCTCATAACTCGACTTGAAAGAGAGGCAGGCGAAAATACGTCAGCATTTGAAGGCGTGGAGGCGAGAAAAAAATGGTCGATTTTTCTCGAACAGCCGGCAAAAATGCATCGGATTTTCCCACAGCCGGATTTTCCACGATCTTGGCGGCCAAGGAACGCGCGGCCGGCAGCCGGGCAGGTCCCCGCCCGAAGCGGCTCGGCCGCTTTATGGCACTATAGCCTCGTGAGCCTGGAGAACTTTAAGATCTTTAAAGACATTGCGCAGACCCGGCGGATCAGCCGCGGCGCCGCCATGAACGGCATCAGCCAGTCGGCCGCCAGCCAGTTGATCCAGCACCTGGAGCGGGATCTCGGCGTCGAGTTGTTCGATCGCAGTAAGCGCCCGCTCGCATTGACCGAGGCCGGCAAGATCTACTATGAGGCCTGCCGCGATCTGCTGCGCCGGTACGAGCAGGCACAGGCGGAAATCGAGAGCCTGAAAGCGGAAGCTAGCGGATCGGCCCGTATCGCCTGTATTTACTCGATCGGCCTGCACGAAATGGCGCGCCGGACCGCCGAGTTTCAGCAGCTACATCCCAAGGCCCGCATTCACCTGGAATATCTTCGCCCGGATAAGGTCTATGAGGCTGTCCTGACCGACCAGACCGACCTCGGCATGCTCAGTTATCCCTCTCAATCGCGGGATTTGAAAATCGTACCGTGGCGGCAGGAGCGGATGATCCTGGTTGTGTATCCCTCGCACCGGCTGGCCGGCCGCGACCTGGTGGAGCCCGGAGAACTCGCCGGCGAGCGCTTTGTCAGCTTCGATGAGGATCTGGCGATCCGCAAAGCGCTGGACCGCTTTCTGCGCGATTGCGGCGTAACGGTCGAGCCGGTGCTGCAATTCGACAACATCCAAATGATCAAAGAAGCCGTCGCCATCGGATCCGGAATCAGCATTCTGCCGGAACCCACGGTGGCGGAAGAGGTAAAGCAAAAGCGTCTGGCTGCCATTCCGTTCCGCGGCGCAAGCCTCGCCCGGCCGGTTGGGATCATCTACAGGCGGGGGAAGAAGCTCTCGCCTACAGCGCAGCAGTTCCTTGACTTTCTACGCAGCCGGGCCTGACGCAGGGCGCCGGCAAACGGGTGCGCCTGGGGTTTCCGCCGCTCCGCGGTCCACAGCGGCGCCAGATGCCTTGCCGACAAATCTTCGACGCCGCCCGCAGCCGGCCAGATCAGCGATGCTTTCATCGAAGCTGCACCGGGCATCCAGGAGCTGAAACGAAATCACGGGAGGATCGAGCGCCCGCTCGTTGTTGCGCGCCGCGCCCGCGCTCCAGAGTGCGCAGCGGGGGCCTGGGCTCGCTGGGAGCGCAGGCGGTTTGCCGGCGGGCGTGGGCCTACCGGACGACGGGAACGTCCGCCGCCATCAATTGTTGAAATTCAGGATTATCCCGCAGTCCGGCGAATTCCTTCTCTTCAGGAATTTTGTCTTTATCTTTGTAGCCCTCTTCGAGAGCGCGGCGCAAATACGCAATCGCCCGATCCGTATACCCGGCAGCTGCGTAGGTCTTAGCCATATAATAGTGAAATCGGGCGCGGTCCTGCACGCTTCTCTCCTGCAACAGGCTGCCAAATGTGCCGCGGTGCTCAAAAATTTCAGGGTCGAGCCGGAGGGCTTCCGCGTATTCGATAGACGCTTCCTTATAGCGCTTGCGGGCGAAATAGGCCGTGCCTAAGTTGCTGTGAATGGAAGCGGAGTCCGGATTGAGGGACAACGCTTTTTTGTAAGACGAAATCGCGCGCCGGTAGCGCTTCTGCGCATAGTAGATCGTGCCTAGGTTGTTGATCGCCTCGGAGTACTTGTTATCCAGCTTGATCGCCCGCTCGTAGCAGCGTTGGGCCTGCGCTAGCTGCAATTGCTGATGGTAGGCAATCCCCAGCTTGTTGTAGAGCACATAAGATTTAGGCTGCGCTTTGAGCGCTTCCTGGTAAGCATCCACGGCCTCGCGGTACATCTTTCTCGCCATGTATACGTCCCCGCGTTTCTCGGGGCTGAGATCGGCGGCGGGATGCGGAGCGGGGGCTGTGTGATCGACCAGTTGGGCTAATAGAGCCAGGCTGAAAATTACGGAGGCCAGCATATTGGCGCCTCCTTCTTCAAGGTTTATTTAAACACATCCAGGATGCGATGAAAAAATCCTTTTTTCTTGCCGGATTTCTCGGCGTCCGGCTTCTCCGGCGGCGGGAGGGGAACCGATTGAACGGCGACATGGGGGCGCTGCGGCGCGCCTGCGGTGGGATCCGGCTTGGAGTCGGCGGCCACGGCGTTAGGCGCCGGCAGCGAAGCCTTCGGCGGCTCCGTATCCCACCCGGCGACCGTGGTCAGCAAAGGCACAGCGCCGGGACGGCCGCCATGGGCGCGGCAGTAGGCGGCTGGCTGGGTGCCGGCGATGAAAACATCCATGCGGCGGTCCGGGCATGTGGGCGTCGCCAGTTCCCCCGTGGCTGGATCCACTTCGGCTGTGACTATGCCCTCCACGGGCTCGAACGGCGCCGGGTTTCTGTATGGGCGATAGGTGATGGCCTTCTTCATGAATTCGGTCCAGATCGGCAGAGCGGACTTTGCCCCTTCAATCTCCAGATCCGTGCTGTCATCCAGACCAACCCAAACGATGCAAAGCAGGTCCGATGTGTAGCCGGCGAACCAGCCGTCGCGCGAGCTCCCGGTCTTTCCTGCCGCCGGGGCCAGGAAACCCCGCGAACGCACGCCGGCGGCGGTGCCTGTGCGCATCACCTCTTCCAGCAGATTGGTCATCATGTAGGCGATGCGCGGATCGAGGACCCGCGTCTCGACCGGGTGGTTCTCCAAAACAGTGCGCCCATTCTGGTCCCGGACCGACCGGATCATGTACGGCGTCACCCGAACGCCGCCGTTCGCAAAAGCGGTGTAGGCCTCGGCAATTTCGAGCGGCGTCACATCGTAGGAACCTATGGCCGCCGCCGGCGTGGCTTGGATGTCTTCATTCATACCGGCTTTGTGGGCCAGCTCGACCACCTTGTCATATCCGATCATTTCCGCCACTTTCACAGTGGCGATGTTCATCGATTTCGCAAGCGCCGTCCGCACGGTGGTCATGCCATGCAGCTCGTGTTTGAAATTGCTCGGCTCGTAAGGCTTCCCGTCGAACCAGAACGTGGTGGGAGAGTCGTCTACGCTGGTGATCGGCGTAATCACCGCTCCGCTATTGGGGTCGAGAGCCGTACTCAGAGCCGCCGCATAGACGAACGGCTTGAAAGCGGAGCCCGGCTGCCGTTTCGCCATCACCCGGTTCAACTGGCTCATGCCGTAGTTGCGGCCGCCGAGCAGAGCCTTGATCTCGCCGGTGTGCGGATCGAGCGCGATGAGCGCGCACTGGGGCGTGGGCGGCGTCTTGCCGCGGAACCGGCGCTGTCTTTTGATCTGCTCATCCACCAGCGGCATCCCGTAGCGCACGGCTTCCACGGCCGCGCGTTGCAGATTCAGATCGAGCGTCGTGTACACGCGGTAGGTCTGGGTAACCAGATTCTTTTCGGAAAAGCGCGACTGCAATTGCTCGTTGACCAGATCCACAAAATACGGCGCATCGATAGACTCCGCGCTGCCTGCCGCGACATTCAGCGGCGAGCGGACCGCGCCGTCGTATTGTGCCTTGTTGATGTAGCCGTTTTCCAACATGGCCTTGAGCACGACGTTGCGCCGCTCCCGCGCCCGCTCGGGATTGCGAAACGGGTGAAAATATTCGGGCCGCTGGATGATGCCGGCGATGGTGGCCGCCTCCGGCAGGCTGAGCTCGCGCAGGTCTTTGCCGAAGTAGGCCTGAGCCGCCTCCCCCACGCCGTCAATGGTGAAACTGCCGCGCCGGCCGAGATAGATCTGATTGCAGTAGAACTCGAAAATCTGCTGCTTGGTGAGCCGCTGCTCCAGTTGCAGAGTAATCAACAGCTCCGCCGCCTTGCGGCTCCAGCGCTTGTCCGGAGTCAAAAAAAAGCTGCGCGCCAACTGTTGGCTGAGGGTGGACGCCCCCTGGCCCAGGTGCCCTTCGCGCATGTCAACCCAGGCCGCTCGCAGAATGCCCAGTGGGTCGAATCCGGAGTGCTCGAAAAAGCGCTTGTCCTCGATCGAGATGATGGCGTCCACCAGCACCTTGGGGATCTCATCGAAATGCACAAGCCGCCGCTTCTCGCGGCTCTTATCGAACAAGTTCGTGATCAAAGCCGGCTCAAGATCGTAGAGCGCCTGGTCGGTGTTGTCGCGCAGCGAAACGATCCGCGCGACTTTCTTGCCGCTGAACTTGATCACCGCAGGCTCGGCGGCGAAATATGAGTTCGGACCTGGAAAGATCTCCACCGCGTCAGGACGGACGCGAAACCATCCGTTGGGATTGGAAGTGGATTCCGAGTAACCCGACGCCAGCAGATGGGACACAATATCCGCCGGACTTGACTGCTCGCCGACGTATACCGCTTCCGGCGCAGCGAAAATCTTGGACGGGGTATTGAACGGGCCCTGGCTCAGCTTCCGGTCAATCAGACGGGCGTATTTGGTCCAATAGTAGCCGAAAACGGAAACGCCAGTCACGGCGCCGATCAGAAACAATCCTAGTAGAACCTTTCCAACCGGTCCGAACCAGAACCCCCACCATCGCCCTTTGGGCACCACGATTCTCATATCGAGGTTTCCGCAATCAGCTCCAGCGCCTGCTTCCGGCATCTCTTATCATAGCGCTCGCCGCGCTCGCCGCGGAATCCGCCCGCGCACGCTATCGTCCCGCGCTGGGAGCAAAATGCAGTTTTACCGTGTAGCCAGGCAAATTGACTTGCACCAGGTAGCGCACGGAGACTCGAGCCGACCCGCCGGAGACTTCCACTTGCACGTCGCCTTCCTTGACCGGCAGATGCAATTGCTTCGCCCTCTCAACTATTTGGTCGCGGACGGCGCCCGGCGGCTGCGTGTGAATTTGGGGCGACCGGGCAATTTCTTCGAGGTACCGCGTGAACTCGAAATCGGCGAAGAAGGAGGGCGCCAGGCTGGAGACCACGTACAGAAACACCGCCAGCAGAGCGGCCGCCAGCCAGCGCCGGGACGATTTCATAAGATCCCATCCGGGGCGCCTCGTTAAGCCGCGGCGACTTTCAGAGCAAGCGGCCCGCGCCGGCTGCCGCGCTCACTCACTTCACGGCCTCTGCCCTCAGGCGCTGAATCTGCCCGGCGGCGCCGGGCAGTGGAACATCCCGTGACTGGCGGCTGCGGCGCTCCACAATTTCGACCATCCCTTGCGCCAGCTTTCGGCCGATGTTCACGCGCCATGGAATTCCGATCAGGTCGGCGTCTTTAAATTTCACTCCCGGACGCTCGTCTCGGTCGTCGAGCAAGACATCAAGACCCGCGGCGCGGCAATCCGCATATAAGTTTTCGGCAGCCTGCCTCTGCGAGACGTCGCTGATGTTTACGGGAGTTATGACCAAATCAAAAGGCGCAAGGGCCGCCGGCAGACACATGCCGTCCTTATCATGGCCCTGCTCGACCGCCGAAGTGAGAATGCGCTCCAAACCGATGCCGTAGGATCCCATGATCACTGTTTTTTCCTGTCCGTCGGCGGTCAGAACGCGCGCTCCCATGGATTCGGAATACTTGTATCCAAGCTTGAATATATGTCCGATTTCAATGCACTTCTTGAGCTCGAGCGCAGAGCCGCAACGCACGCAGCCATCCCCCGCCGCCGCCGCGCGCAGATCGAGATAGCGGGCTTCGAAGTCGCGTCCCGGCGTCACATACCGCAGATGGAAATCGTCCTTGTTGGCTCCACAGATCATATTCTTACGACCGCGAAGCGCCTCATCGGCCAGAATCTCCATATTAGACACGCCCACCGGACCGAGCGAGCCGGCCGACGCCCCGAACCACTGCCGGATCTCCTCCGAATGCGCCGGGCGCACTTCCGACCCAAGCGCGGAGGCCAGCTTCGCTTCGCTCAACTGGTGATCGCCCCGCAAAAGCACCAGAACCGGCTTCGAGCCGGCCACCATCACTAAACTTTTGATCTGCGAGCTTTCCGGCAGTCCCACAAATTCGGCCACCTCGGCAATGGTCTTACGGCTGGGCGTGGCAAACGGTTCCGGAGCCGCATTGATCTGCGGGTCGGCCGCCGCGGGCGGTACGGCTGCCGATTGCGCCTTTTCGACGTTCGCCGCGTAGTCTCCGTTGGGGCAAACCGCTATCCAGTCTTCGCCGGCATCGGAAGGAATCATGAACTCATGTGATTGGCTTCCGCCCATCGCGCCGGAATGCGCTTCCACGACCAGGTATTGCAGCCCGCAACGGTCGAAGATGCGGCAGTACGCCCGATGGTGTTTTTGGTAGCTCACATCCAGCCCGGCTTCATCGAGGTCAAACGAGTAGGAGTCCTTCATTGTGAACTCCCGCACGCGCAGGAGTCCCGATTTCGGCCGGGGCTCGTCGCGAAACTTGGTTTGGATCTGGTACCAGATTTGCGGCAGTTGCTTGTAGCTGCGGACCTCCGCCCGGGCGATCGAAGTCATTACCTCTTCTTCGGTCATGCCCAGGCACATCTCGCGCCCCCAGCGATCCTTCAGCCGGAACATATTGTCGCCCATGGCCTCCCATCGGCTGCTTTCCTGCCAGATCTCGGCCGGGTGCAGCTCCGGCAGGTAGAATTCCTGAGCGCCGATCGCGTCCATTTCTTCCCGGATGATCTCCGCGATTTTACGCAGAGAACGCTGGGCGAGCGGCAGATAGCTGTAGAGGCCCGCCGCCAGCGGCCGGATATAGCCGGCCCGTAGCAGCAATTGGTGACTGATAACCTCCGCTTCGGCGGGGTTCTCGCGAAGCGTTGGAATAAAAAGCTGGCTCCAGCGCATAGAAAGTGTAACGGCTCTCAGTCATCCGGCGCTTTTAGCATCGTATCCTCTCGGCAGTGGCGGCGCGCAAACTCGGCGCCGCCGCAACCTGGCCAGCGCGAACAGTTCTGTTCCTGGGCCGGGGTGAACCGCGACCACAAAGGGCGGATCACGAAGGACTGGCGGCTGACAACTGAAAGCTTAGTGGCCATTCTAGCATGGTAAAATCAACTTCCAGGCCGCAAAACCACACCACGAAGCCTGGGAGGAGCGCTCATGCCCACCCTGCCCCCCATGGCCCGGCCCCTGGAAGAAGTCGATCCAGAGGTCTGGGAAGCGATCCAGAATGAAACCATCCGGCAGCACACGCATCTCGAGTTGATTGCTAGCGAGAATTTCGTCTCCCAAGCCGTACTCGACGCCGCTGGATCCATCTTCACCAACAAATATGCCGAGGGCTATCCGGGCCGCCGCTACTACGGCGGATGCGAATATGCGGACCGCGTCGAGGAGCTTGTCCGCGAAAGGGCGAAAAAGTTATTCGGCGCCGAATACGTCAACGCCCAGCCCCACGCCGGCTCGCAGGCGAACATGGCGGCGTACGCCGCGGTGCTCCAGCCGGGCGACACGATCCTCGGAATGAATCTCGCCCACGGGGGCCATCTGACCCACGGCCATCACTTGAACTTTTCCGGGAAGACATACAAAATCGTCCCCTACGGCGTAAGCCGCGAAACCGAAACCATTGACTACGATGAGTTGCAGCGGCTGGCCGTCGAGCATAAGCCGAAGATGATCATCGCGGGGGGAAGCGCTTATCCACGGATCATTGACTTCCCTCGCATGCGGCAAATCGCGGATTCGGTGGGAGCGCTGCTGCTGGTAGACATGGCGCATTTCGCCGGTCTGGTGGCGGCCGGCGTCCACCCGAATCCCTGCGAGTGGGCCGACATTGTTACCACTACGACCCATAAGACGCTGCGGGGACCAAGGTCCGGGCTGATTCTGGCCCGCGAAAAGTTCGGAAAAGCCATTGACGCCAGCGTGTTTCCCGGCCTGCAAGGCGGCCCTCTGGTGCACATCATAGCCGCCAAGGCGGTGTGCCTGCTGGAAGCCATGCAGCCTGAGTTCGTTCTCTATCAAAAGCAGGTGGCGGCGAACGCGAAAGAGCTGGCGGCGCAGCTCACCCAGGAAGGGTTCCATGTCATTTCGGGCGGAACCGATACGCATCTGATGCTGGTCGATGTGTTCAGCAAGGGCGTGCGCGGCAAAGACGCGGAACTCGCCCTGCACCGGGCTCACATCACCACCAATAAGAACGCGATTCCGTTCGACGCCAATCCTCCGCTCAATCCGAGCGGCATCCGCCTGGGCACGCCGGCGGTCACCACGCGGGGCCTGCGCGAGCCGGAAATGCGCCTCCTCGGCTCGCTGATCGCCGAAGTGCTGCGCAATCCGGCCGATGAGAAGGTGATCGAAGGGGTCAAACGCCGGGTGCTTGAAATCGTCGAGCGCTATCCGCTCTACGCCTGGAAAATGCAGGCCGCCGGCGTCAGCGGCTGATCTCTGCATCGCTTT
>DASREK010000288.1:0-12135 GCA_035652135.1 Bryobacterales bacterium
TGCACCTCGTCCAGCAGGTCGAGCGTCTGCTCGAAATCTTCTTCGCTCTCACCCGGGAACCCGACGATGATGTCGGTGGTAATGGAAATGGGCCGCCGCGCCCGCTTCATGCAGTCGATCCGCTCCAGATATTGTTGCCGCGTATACTCCCGTTGCATGCGCGCCAGCACCCGGTCGGAGCCCGACTGAACGGGCAGATGGACGTGATCGCACAGAACCGGGTTGTCCTCGATGGCCGCCACGATGCGCGGCGTAAAATCACGCGGGTGAGATGTCGTAAACCGAACCCGGCGCAGCCCGGGAATCCGGCCGATGTGCGCCAACAGCTCGGCGAAATCCCATCCCGCCGGCGAGGGATCCCGGTAGCTGTTCACATTCTGCCCGAGCAACTGGATCTCCGTGTATCCGGCTTCCGCCAACTGGCGGGCCTCGGCCATCACGCTCTGGCTGGTGCGGCTGCGTTCGGGGCCGCGCGTGAACGGGACCACGCAGTAGGCGCAGTGCTTGTCACAGCCCTCGATGATCGTGATGTAAGCGCGAAAGGGATTGTCCCGCTTCGTGAACGGCGTTTCGAACGTCTCATCCGTATCCAGGTCGAGGCCGGTGACCCGGCGATTGCCCGTCTCGAGCTGCACGAGCATTTGCGGCAGCTTGCTGTAGCTCGCTGAACCGCACACCAGCCCCACATGAGGCGCCTGCTCGAATATGCTTTCGCCCTGATGCTGGGCCACGCAGCCGAGCACGCCAAAAATTTTTCCTTGCCCCGCTTGCCGCTTGAAATTAGCCAGACGGGAAAACACCTTCTGCTCGGCTTTGTCGCGGATGCTGCACGTATTGTAGAGGACCAGGTGAGCCTCTTCGGGCGTATCTACTTGCCGGTAGCCTTCCGCCATCAGCGTGCCGATTACCTTCTCGGAGTCGTGCACATTCATCTGGCAGCCGAAGGTCTCGATGTAGAAAGTCTTGGCTCCCACTCACCCCCGATTGTAGCACGCCGCCGTCGAACCTCCGGTCCAGCCGTTAAGTGGGGAAGCCCCGGAGAACTTTTTCCGCGAAAGAACGTCAGCCCCGCACTTCGGCGCGCGCCGCTTGCAGCAATTGCTCGGCCTGGCGGACGGCTTCTGTCGTCACCTGGGCTCCGGAAAGCATGCGCGCCAGTTCTCGCACCCGCTCACCGCCCTCGATCTCCGTCACCGTGGTGATCGTGCGCCCCGCTTTGATTTGCTTGCCGACCACGTAGTGATGGTCGGCGAAACCGGCGATTTGCGGCAAGTGGGTGACGCATAAAAGCTGAAAGGAGCGGGAAAGCCGTTGCAGCCTCCGGCCCACCGCTTCGGCCGCCCGGCCGCCGATGCCGGCATCGATCTCATCGAAAACCAGCGTTCGAGGAAGCGGGTCCGGCTTCCGGTCGGAGGCCGCCAGGACCGTCTTGATCGCCAGCGTGAGGCGCGAGAGTTCCCCGCCTGAGGCTACCTGCGCCAGCGGCCGCAGCGGCTCGCCCGGATTGGGCGACACCAGAAAACACAGGCGGTCGAAGCCATTCGGCCCCCACCCTTCCACGCCCGGCGGACCGGCGTCGAAGGCCACCGAAAAACGAGTGCGTTCCATTGCCAGCGCAGCCAGCTCCCGTTCCACCGGCTTTTCCAAGCGCTCCGCGCCCTGGCGGCGCCGTCTCGAGAGCTGGCCGGCCGCTTCTTCGTACTGCGCGGCCAGCTCGCAACGCTCCTTCTCCAGCCGCTGAATCATCTCTTCGCTTGACTCGAGTTCCCCGACTTGCTTTTCCACCTGGCCAAGGAACGCCAGAATGTCTTCCATTGACGGGCCGTACTTCCGCTTCAGTCTCTCTATCAGAGCGAGCCGGTCTTCGATTTCGCCGAGACGTTCGGGATTCGCCTCCAGCCGGTCCAGACGCTGGCGCAGCTCAAACGCCGTCTCCTCGAGGCTGATGCGGGCGCTTTCCAGCGCTTGGGCGAGCCGGCCAAAGAGAGAGTCGAAGCGCGCAAGATCTTCCAGGGCTCGCGCGGCGCTTTTCACTTGCGACGCCGCGGAGTTGGAAGCCCCGTAGAGCGCTTCATAAGCGCCGCCGGCCCCTTGTTGGATCCGGGACAGGTTTGCCAGCGCCCGTTTCTCCTCTTCGAGCGCGGCATCCTCGCCTGCTCTAAGGTTCGCCTCCCGGATCTCCCGCTGTTGAAACTTCCACAGGTCCAGCAGCCGGAGCTTCTCCTGCTCCTTCGCTCTCATCGCGGCCAGGCTTGCACCGGCGTTTTTCCAGCGCTCAAACAGGCCCGCCGCTCGCTCGCGAAGCTCCATCGCGCCGCAAAACCGGTCGAGCATCTCCATCTGCGCCTCCGGCGTGAACAGGTCCTGCTGTTCATGCTGGCCGTGAATGTCCCCCAGCCGTGGGGCGATTTCGCGCAGGGCCGCGAGCGTGACGAGGCGGCCGTTGAGATAGGCTCGCGACTTCCCATTCGCCAGAATTTCACGCTCCACCAGCAGCTCGCCGTTCTCCAGTTCCACGCCGTCCGGAGGGCCGGAAAACTCGAACAGGCCGGCCACCCGCGCCCGCTCTTTGCCGGCTCGGATCAATTCGGACGAAGCTTTGTCTCCAAACAGCAGCGAAAGCGCGTCCACCAGGATCGACTTTCCGCTGCCGGTCTCTCCGGTGAGCAAATTCAGCCCGGCATGAAAACTGACGCGAACTCTGTCGATGACGGCGTAGTTCTCAATTTCAAGCTGGTGTAACATGGAACCCCGTCCATTATATGTGTTAAATTTCGGTGTTGGAGCTATACTGAAGGAGATCTGTTGACGCTACCCGGTTCTGTGGCTTTTCTATTGCTGCAAACCGGCATCGTGCAGATGATTCTCGATGCCGGCCTGGTCGCCAAAGTTGTTATTGTCGTGTTGCTTCTCTTCTCCCTGCTTTCCTGGACCATTATTTTTTCCAAGCTGGGAGCCCTGCGCAGTGCGCAGGATCGGAATGAGAAGTTCCTGAAGGCGTTCCGCCGCACCCAGAAGTTGGCCGAGATGAACACGCTCGCGGCGCAGTTCCATCCGGCGCCGCTGGCGGTTGTGTTTGAGTTCGGCTATCAGGAAGTGGAGCGGCAGGTGAATGGAAAAGGCCGGCTGCACAATATCCCCGCTTTGCAACGCGCCATGCAGTTGGGATCGGGTGAAGAGGTCACCCGGCTCGAGCGCAACATGAGCTGGCTCGCCACCACGGCTTCCGCCACCCCGTTCATCGGGTTGTTCGGCACTGTGTGGGGCGTCATGGATGCGTTTCAAGGCCTCGGGCAGGAGGGCGGAGCAAGCCTGCGTGCGGTCGCTCCGGGAATTTCCGAGGCGCTGATCACAACCGCTTTCGGCCTGGCCGCCGCCATCCCCGCCGCGATTTTCTACAACTACTTCCTGCACCGGATCAAAGAAGTGGGATCGCGGATGGACGACTTCGGCCTGGAGTTCGTGAACCTGGCGGAGCGCAGTTTCGGAGAGTAACGGGATATGGCATTTAGCCCTCGCAACGGGCGCGGTTCCGGCGCCCTGGCCGAAATCAATGTGACCCCGTTCGTGGACGTGGTTTTGGTATTGCTGATCATCTTTATGCTGACGGCCCACGTTATGGAATATGGCGTCGAGGTGGACGTCCCCAGAACCAAGCAGGTGGCCAACACGTCCAAAGAGTTGCCGGTGGTCAATATTTCCAGCAAGGGCGAGCTCTACTTGAACTCGGAGCCGGTGAATATCAACGACCTGGTCAAGAAGCTGGAGCCTATGCTGGGCAAAGACCGCGCGGCATATCTCCGTTGCGATAAGGACGTGACGTGGGAAATCCCCGTCCAGGTGATGGCCGAACTCGGCCACGCGAAGGTGCAGGTGAGCGTGGTCACCCAGCCGCTCGAGCAGTTGCCGAGACGAAAATGACCAGGCATCTGGACGTGCTCGAGCAGAGGGAAAGCCTCCGCCTCCCTTTTCTGGAGTCTCTGGGGGTGCACCTGCTGGTCCTCGGCTACGCCGCCTTTTATTCCTGGATGGTCGTCCACAACCGCGTGCAGTTCGGCAATCCGGACGCCATGGCGGGCGGAGCGGTTCCAATCAACATTGTGAACAGCATTCCCATGGCGCCCGCCCAAACCGTCTCGGAAAACCCAGTGGCCAATGACACCCGCTCCAGCGTCCCTGCGCCGCCCCCGGAAAAAGCCAAGTCCCGCGAGCCGGTCGAGCAGGCCGACGAAACGGCCGTCCCCCTGCCTACGGCCAAGACTCCAAAAGCCTCCAAGCGCCAGGCGCCCGAGAAGAAGTTTCGCCCCTACGTGCCCAGCCGCGACAACCAACTGTACGCCATGAAAGGAATGGGCGTTAATACGCCCACCTATAGCGGCTTGCAATCTGAAAACTTCGGAGTGGGGGTCGGCGTCGGCGCCGGCAGCCCCTTCGGGGCGTATTTCGGGTGGTATGCCGAGGCCTTGCAGAGACGCATCGGCGAGCAATGGCAAAAAGAATTGATGCAGTTGGATCAGCGGATTAGCAGCGTGCCGCGAACTGTGGTATTTTTTGAAATTCAGAGGGACGGCAGCCTTCGAAACATTCGACTCGTTCAGTCTAGCGGCAACTCCGCTGTGGATTACGCGGCTTTGCGGGCCGTCAACGAATCAAATCCTGTGCCGCCGCTGCCCTCCGGCCTGGCGAAGAATTACGTTTCCACCGAGGTCTGGTTTCAAATAAAGCGATGAAAGATCAACGAGTCGCGGGCGCTCTCGGAACCCTGGTACTCGCAGGTCTGGTAATCGGCATCGTCAGCCGGGCGCAACAGCGGCCGGACATCACGATTCCCGTGGTCGGCGAGCGGGCCCCCATCCGCATTGCGGTCCCCGATATTCCGGGGTCCGGGGTTTCAGCCGACGTCAACCGGGTCTTCAACGAGACGCTGTGGAATGACCTGGAAAATTCCGGCGTCTTCCAAATGGTGTCCAAAAGCTTGTATCCCACTGAAGTGCCGCAAAAGCCGGAGGACTTTAAGCCGCCGCTTCCGGCGCCGGCCGGCCCGCAGCGGCGGATGCGTCCGGGGGAAACTCCGCCTCCGCCGCCCGCCCCCATCCGGCAGGGGCCCTGGCTGACCGACTGGTCGCAGCCGCCCGTGCAGGCCAATGTTCTCGCCTTCGGAAACACTGCCGTGCAGAACGGGCAGTTCACCCTCTCCGGGTGGCTGTTTGATGTCACCAAGAACGACACCGCTTCCGCCTACGTATTCGGTAAGCGCTATTTCAGCTCCAATGACGCCAACGGCGCCCGCCTTGTCGCGCACGACTTCTCCAATGACATTTTGCAAAAGCTCGGCGCCGGCCAGGGGATTGCGGGCACCCGGATTTATTTCGTTTCCAACCGCACCGGGGGCGGCCATAAAGAAATCTGGGCCATGGATTATGACGGCAACAACCAGGCGCCGATTACCCGGTACAACTCGATCTGCCTTAGCCCTGATGTGAGCCCCGATGGATCGATGATCGCTTTCACGACCTTCGTGCGCGGCCGGCCGGAGATTTTCATTCACTCCCTCGAAACCAACCGCAGGCTGACGTTCTATAACCAGGCGGCGTCCCTGAACGCCACGCCCAGTTTTTCGCCGGACGGAAAGCGGCTGGCCTATGCTTCCTCAGCCAGCGGGCACGCGCAGATTTATGTCTCCAATATCGATGGCAGCGGCTTCCGCAGAATCACTTTCTCGCAAGCCCCGGAAGTCGAGCCGAAGTTCAATCCGAAAACCGGCGCTCAGATTGTTTTTGTCTCCGGCCGGTCCGGACAGCCGCAGATCTACTTGATGGACTCGGATGGAACGAATGTCCAAAAACTAACGCCCAATATGAATGGGAATGGCGACGCCGTCAATCCCGCTTGGTCGCCGGACGGCCAGCGGATCGCCTTCTCCTGGACGCGCGGTTTTGAGCCGGGCAACTATAATATTTTTATCCAGGAAATCGCCACGCGAAACATCACCCAACTGACCTACGGAGCGGGCCGTAATGAGCATCCCTCCTGGGCGCCGGATGGCCGGCATATTGTTTTTTCTTCGGACCGTTCCGGAAGCGTGCAGATCTGGACGATGCTGGCGAATGGCACCCAATTGAAGCAGTTAACCACACAGGGCCGGAACGAAATGCCCGTGTGGGCAGCAAAGTAGCAGCGACCCAAGGGAAAGGAATTCGACGAGCATCCATTCAGCATCTGACTCGTCCTGAAGCAATATCTAGGAGGCGATAGAAAGAATGCGACGCAAGCGAGAGTTGATCGTGATTTTGCTGGGCCTGTGCCTGGCGCTGTTCGCGGCGGGTTGTAAGAAGAAAGCGCCGCCGCCGCCACCGCCACCACCGCCCCCAGCTCCTGCCCCTGTCCAGCCAGCGCCGCCGCCGGCGCCTACCGTTACGTTCAGCGCGGAACCCAGTTCGATTGAGCGGGGCCAGTCGGCGACTCTGCGCTGGAGCTCGACCAACGCGACGGAAGCCTCGATCGATCACGGCATCGGAACCGTGGGAACCAGCGGTACACGCCAGGTTTCCCCCGCTGAATCGACTACCTATAACATCGTCGTCAAGGGAGAAGGCGGCGAAGCCCGCGCCAGCGCTTCGATCACTGTGCGCGCCCCCGCGCCTCCGCCGCCGCCACCGCCGCCGCGGAGAAGTTTCAGTGAGGATCTGGCAAGCCGCGTCCAGGATGCGTATTTCGACTTCGATAAGTACGATATACGCCCTGACGCCCGGCAAGTGCTCACATCGGACGCCGACGCGCTCAAGTCGCTGTTCAATGAGTTCAACACCGCGCATGTCGTGATTGAGGGCCACTGCGACGAGCGCGGGTCGGCGGAATACAACCTGGCCTTGGGAGACCGGCGGGCCAACTCCGCCAAGGAGTTTCTACAAGAGCTCGGGGTTCCGGCCGACCGCCTCAGCGTCATCAGCTATGGCAAAGAGCGGCCGCAATGCACGGAGCACAACGAGGAATGCTGGCAGAAAAACCGCCGCGTGCATTTCACGGCCGGTAGCTGATCCGCGCCGGGAGCGGCAGGCGCCGGAGCTTCACGGGGACTCCGGCGCCTGAAACACTTTTGGGTTAAAATGATTTATCGGAGGTCTGCTGTGCCGCGCCGATTACTTTTTCTATTCCTGCTTGCTGCTTTGCCCGCTTTTCCGGTCGCCAAAGAAATCTTGCAGATCCAACGCGATATCGCCCTGCTGCAAGATCAGGTGCGGAATCTGCAAAGCGCCTTTGACAAGCAACTGGCGGTGACACAACAACTGTTGAATCAGAATCTGGACGCCAACAACCAGCTTTCCAACCGCCTCGCCGTGTTGGAGAAGAGTCTCCAGGATCAAGGCAAGGTGCTGGTTACCCCCCTCGCTAATACCAATGCCCGCGTGGACGCTCTGGCCGGCCAGGTGCAGGGTTTGCGCGATACGCTGGACGAAATGAATTCCCGGCTCTCCCGCCTCCAGCAGCAGATGGTCGACATAAAGAACATCGTCAGCAGCGTTCCCGCTCCCGCCGCTCCGGCAACTGGCGTCCCAGGGTCTACGGTCGCCCCGGGCGCTCCCGCGGTTTCGGCCGAGAAGCTATTCAGCGACGCCGTGCGCGATTACCAGGGCGGGAATTTCGCCATGGCCGGCCCGGAATTTACCGCTTACATTCAGCAGTATCCCAACACGCCGCAGGCCGCCGAGGCCCAATATTACCTCGGAGACATTTTTTACCAGCAGAAGCAGTACGATCAGGCCGCCGAAGCTTTTGATCAGGTGCTGGAGCGCTATCCGGAAGGCCCGCGCACTCCCGACGCGCAGTACAAAAAAGGCATGAGCCTGCTCAATCAGGGCAAGCGGGATGCGGCGGCTCGCGAGTTTCGCGGCGTCATCAGCAAATTCCCCGATTCCACAGCCGCCAGCGCTGCCAAAGAGGCCTTGCGAAATCTGGGCCTCTCAGCGCGCTCAGCTCCGGGGAAATCCACCAAGAGCCGCAAAAAATAGGCGATCTTTTCCCGCCCCCGTCCCCGTCCTTTTCCGCTTCCGCTTACCAGCGCCAATCGGCGACGAAGACGTTGAACTCGTACCGCTGCTTGGCATTGCGGTCCGAGATGAAGACGATTTGCTTGCCGTCGGGAGAGAACTCGGGAAATGCCGTGAAACCGCCGAACGAGGTCACTTGCTCCACGTTGTTGCCGTCGGTATCCATTAGGAACAGCTCAAACTGCCGGCTGTCGCAGTGGTTCTTGTTGGACGAAAACAGAATCTTGCGGCCGTCCGGACTGAAGGTCGGCGCAAAGCTGGCGCAGCCATAATTGGTGAGCTGTTGAACATTTTTCCCATCGGCATCGGCCAGGTAGAGCTCCATTTTCATCGGAGTGGTCAGGTTGTCGGCAAGCAGCTTCTTGTAGGCGTCCAGCGCCTCCGGCGTCTTCGGGTGATTGCCCCGCCATACGAGCTTTTTTCCATCGCGGGAAAAGACGCCGCCTCCGTCGTAGCCAACCTCATGGGTCAACTGCTTCTTGTTGCTGCCGTCCAGATTCATGGACCACAGATCCAGATCGCCGGAAGCCATAGAGGTGTAAACCAGCTTTCGGTCTTTCCAATTGACCGTCACTTCGGCGTCGTATCCCGGCTCTTTCGTAAGTTGGCGGAGAATCTGGCCTCTGTCGGTTGCTACGAAGAGATCGTACGTTGGATAAACCGGCCAGACGTATCCCTTGCTGCGGTCCGGCGGAGGCGGACAGCCCGCGCCGCCCAGATGGGTGGAGGCGTATACGAAGGTCTTGTTATCCGGCAGGAAATATCCGCACGTCGTGCGCCCCTTGCCCGTCGAAACCATATGCACGCCCGACCCATCGGCGTTCATGATGTAAATCTGGTCGCATTCCCGGCCGTCCCGAGTGGATTGGAAAACCAGCCGCTTGCCATCCGGAGACCAGTAGGCCTCGGCATTCGATCCGCCGAAGGTGAGCTGCCGTATATTGGAAATGTGTCCTGAGTCTTTCGCGGCAGGCGCCAGCAGCGCCAAAAGGAAGAGGGCCAGAGCTCGCATGGGTGCATGATAGCAGTCGACCATCTTCCGCCTGAACACAATATCTTGGGCCAAATCTTTAAGCCACACAAAATACGGCATCTAAAATTCTTTACTTGGGGCCGATCGTCCGAGTAGGATAGGGAGCGAAGGAAAGCACTGTGTTGAAATTAAAGAAAGTTGAACTCCTGGGTTTTAAATCCTTCTGCGAGCGCACCGAGATGCATTTTAACGGTGATGGCATCGTAGGCATCGTGGGTCCGAACGGCTGTGGAAAGTCAAATATCAGCGATGCCGTCAGTTGGGTGCTGGGGGAACAATCCGCCCGGCTGCTGCGGGGAACGCGGATGGAAGACGTCATTTTCAACGGGACCCGCGACCGCAAGCCTCTGGGAATGGCATCGGTTACCCTCACCCTGATCGATCCCGAAGCCTTTTCACCGGCTGAGCCGGAACCCGTGGCGCCCGCCGACGCCGCGGATGCTCCGCCCGCTGGAGCTCCACAAAACGGCTCAGCCAGAGCGCGCCGGCGGCCGGGCGAACGGCCCGGCGAGATCATTGTCACCCGCCGGCTGTTCCGAAGCGGCGAGAGCGAGTACTTGCTGAATGGCCGCCTTTGCCGCCTTCGCGATATCCAGGATATCTTCATGGGAACCGGACTCGGTCCCGAGAGTTACGCCATCATCGAGCAGGGACGCATTGGGCAAATTCTAAGCTCGCGCCCGCACGATCGCCGGGCGGTGATCGAGGAAGCCGCCGGGATCACGCGGTTCAAAACCAAGAAGAAGCTTGCCGAGGCGAAGCTGGAAAGCGCCCGCCAGAATCTTGCGCGCGTAAATGACATTCTGGAAGAGGTCAGCCGCCAGGTGAACTCTCTCAAGCGCCAGGCTGGGAAGGCCCGGCGCTACGAAGAGCTGCGGGCCGAAATGAACGCGAAGCTCACCGTAGTTCTGGCGAGCCGCCACCGGGACATGGAGCGCCTGGCCGTGCAGGCGGCGCTCGATCTGAATCTGGCGGCTGAAGAGTTTCGAAGCTGCAACGCCCGGGTCGAGCGGTTGGAGGCCGAGTTCGGAGCCGCGCAGAAAGAAAGCTTTGACCTCGAATCCCAACTGCAACAGAGCAGGGAAGCTTGCGCCGCCGCGGCTCGGGAAGCGGAGAGGACGCAGCAAAGGATCGACTATCAGGCCCGGCTGGCCGAGGAGAATCGAACCAGAATCGGGCAGGCGGAAACGGAAATCGCCGGCATTGAATCCCGGCTGGAAGGGCTTCGGAAGGAAATAGCCGCTGAGCGCAGCGCGGCGGATCTTGTGTCCGCTGAGCGCAGCGCTGTGCGCGAGCAAATAGAGACCGGGACGAGCGAACTGGACGGCATCCAGAGCCATATTCGCGAGCGCGAAAGGGAGCAAGAGGAGCTGCGGCGAAGAGTCATTTGCCTCCTGGGCCAGGCCTCCTCCTTGCGCAATCAGCTTGCGCAAATCGATGAGTTCCTGGCGGGCCTTGAGCGGCAGTCGGCGCGGGCCCGCAGCGAAGAGGCGGCCGCGAACGAAGAAATCGCCGCCGTCTCGGCCTATCGCGATTCCCATCTGGCCCGCCTGCGCGAGCAGCAGCTACAGCTCGAGTCACTGGACGAGAGCCGCCGGCGCCTGGAAGCGAGCCTGGCAGAGGCGCAGCGGCAGGCGCAGGCCCGGCGGGAACAGGTGCAGCTTCTGAAGGAAGAGATCTCCCGCATCCGGGCTCGCCGTGAATCACTCGAAGAAATCTTGTCCCACCGCGCGTACACCACCGAGACAGTCAAGAGCCTGTTCGCCGCTATGGAGCAGGGCCGCATGGAGGGGTTTCGGCCCCTGGGCATCTTCGCCGACTTCATCGAGGTTGATGCCGAGTATGAGAAGGCCGTCGAAGGCTTTCTGCGCGAGGAGCTGGAGTATGTCGTAGTAAGCAATTGGGAAGAAGCGGAGCGCGGCATGCGGCTGCTGCGTTCCGAAATGGAAGGTCATGCGACGTTTCTGGTTTACCCCGGGGCCCAGCCGGAAGCAGGCGCCGCCGGGGAGGCGCAAAGCAGTCCGCTTGCCTCCCAGCCGGGGGTTCGTGGGCCGCTGCGCGCGCATGTGCGCTTTAACAACGGCCTCAGCCACGCGGCTTCGGCGCTGCTGCCTCGCCTCGATCGATGTTACCTGGCCGAAAACGAGGAGACGGCGCGCCATCTTGCCTGCCAGCATCCGGATTTCTATTTTCTGCTTCCCGAGGGATTGTGCTACCACGGCTGCTCTCTCAGCGGCGGCCGCAAGACCTCGTCGGGGCCGCTGGCCCTCAAGCGAGAACTGCGTGAGATCATGCCGCGGCTGGCTGCGGCCATGCAGCAACTGGAAGCCGGCTCCGCCGCGCTCAGCCAGGCCGAAGCCCAAATCGCGTCGGAAACGGCGGCGCTGGAGGCTTTGCGTCAGGAAATGCAGAATCGGGAGAAAGGGACTCTGGCGTCGGAGCACGAACTGCGCCAGATCCACGACCGCTTGCATCGCGCGAACGCGCGGCTCTCGGCGGCGCGCCTGGAAATAGACCGGTTCCGCCAGGAGAGCGAGCGGGCTGCCGTAGAGGCTGACCGCTGCCGGAGCCAGGCGGCGGATCTCGAAAACCAGCAGCGGGAAGCGGAGGAAATGCTGGCGGCCATCCGCCGGGCTGTCGCCGAAGACCAGGCGCGCGGAGCGAAAGCCGCCGAAAAGTTAAGCGAATGGCGTGCGCAGTTGGCGGCTCTCGAGGAGCGGAAAAAGGCCGCACAAGCCGCCGCGGCGCGGCTTGAGCAAACCTTCGCCGGTGAAGCTCGCCGCCGCGGCGAGATGGCCCAGCAGATCGAGGCGTGGGCCGCCGAACGCGAGCGCCTCCTACGGGAGAATCGGGATCTCCAGGGGCAATTGGAATCAGCCGCCGCCCGGCAGTGTGCGTTGCAGCAGGAAGGGCGCAACCTCGAAGCGGCTCTCAATCAGCGCCGTTCGCGCATGGCGGAAATCGAGGAGTCGCTGAAGACCGCAAGACAGCAGCTCGAAGCGGCGCGCGGCCGGCGTTCCACAATTGAAATTCAGCTCGTGCGGTTGCAGTCCG
>DASREK010000289.1:0-16890 GCA_035652135.1 Bryobacterales bacterium
ACACGAAAATGTTCCCCTTGGAATTGGTCGCCACTCCCACCGCTTCCCCGAGATAAATGTGCTCGGGCAGCTTCAGCAGGTTCGGAGTCGAATCGTAGGGGATTTCAGGGATTGAAAGCTGAGCAGAAAGCGAAGCGGTAAAAAGCAGCGCCGCCATTGCGAGAAAAATCTTTGAATCGCGCCTCATGCAAACCTCCTGATGAAGGGGACGCCCGATTGGATCCGGCCTCTCGCCCTGGTGCTACCGCGAAGCCGCCGTTTTGGGGTATAGTTTGAATCTTTGCACCCGCCAGCCGGTGATCTCGGCAACGGTGACTTCGTTTTCATTCCGGCAATCAATTTCGTGCACAGTGCTGAACTCGCCCGGCAGCTTGCCCGGCTTTCCGAATTTGCCCAAGATCGTGCCATCCAGCTCCATTTTGTAAATCTCGCCAGTGACGGCGGATATCTCGGGGCTGCTGTTGTTGGGGTTCGAATTGGAGCTGTATAGATACTGATGGGGTCCGGGAGTGATGCAGACGGCCCACGGCGTTCCCACCTGGTCATAGATGGCTCTGAGAACCAAGTCGCTGTCGAAAACTTGGATGCGCCGGTTGCCCCGGTCCGCTACGTAGACATTGCCCTTGGCGTCCGCCGCGATCGAGTGCGGTGTGTTGAATTGATAGGGCTGTGTACCTAACGTGCCCACCGATTTGATGAACCGGCCGTTCTTATCGTACTTGACGACTCTCGCGTTGCCATAGCCGTCGGAAACGTAGATATTGCCTGCCGGGTCCCAGGTAACGTCCGTAGGCCGGTTGAAAACATAGGGCCGTGCCGGCGGCTCGGGTGTTCCCGGAGGAGGCGACGCTTGCAGCCCGTGGGCTTCGGGCCGTCTGCCCAGGAGCATGTCCACGCGGCCCTGAGGGTTGAACTTGATCACCATGTTCGTGCCTTCATCGACCGCCCAGATGTTGTCCTGCGAATCGACCCGCACGACGTGGGCGAAAGCGAAGCCGTACAAACCTTCGCCGATGAAGCGGACGAAATTTCCGTTTTGATCAAATTCAAAAAGGCGGGTCTCATGGCCCCGGTCGTAAACGAAGACGTGCCCTTTGGAATTCGTGGCTACCCCGATGCTCTCGCCGAAATACAGATCCGGAGGGAGTTTCAAAAAGTTGGGCGCCAGCTCATACGGTATCTCCGGTACGTTCTGAGCCTTTGCCTTGAGGTTTAATTGAGCCTGGGTCAGGTTTTGGGCCTGGGCGGGGGGAAGCGTTGCCGCCAGCAGGGCCACCACAAAAAAACAGGACTGCAAGACTCGCCGCATAGGAGCCTCCGAGGCTACGCAGGCGAACGCCACCTGGCGTAGTGTGTCTATGGATTATACGTGATTCGGGGCCCGCGGTTGCAATTCTTCGATGACTGCGGAATCGGCCGGCAAGTACAATCGGCAGGAATCGTTCGCCGGCGAAGCCGAGGCCCGGCCCCTGGAGCCGTTTCCGGCTCCTCGGACTCAGGGCCTCGGCGCGAGCCACGCAGATCCGTGGCTCGAGCGGATCACACTCCGCTGACATCCTGGAGCAACGGGAGCCAATCCGCCGTCCGGCGGGCAGCATCGTCAGTACGCCCGCAGTCCGGCTTCTCCCGGCGAAAGAGAACGCTTATTGTGGGGTAGCGCCGCTGCTCTGCGCGCCGCCCCGCCTTCCAGCGCCTTGGCCGCCGCGGCCGGCGCGCGCCGGCGGCTGCCATCCATCAAAGGAAGGCCCGCCCTGGAGCATGCGGAAATCTGCGCTGTCCGGCCGCCCTTTCGCGTACGACGCATTGGTGGCCCCGAGGAACTTGCCGGCTTTCAACGTAGCGTCATGAATCTTCTTAACAAGCTCCTGGTAGTCAGGCGAATCCGGCGCATATCCGGAGAAGTTGCCGAGGTCCGTGTTCGCCACCAGGACCACGTCCACTCCGCGAACCCGGGCGATGTCGTAAGCATTGGCCACGCCGACCGGAGTCTCGATCATCACCACCACCAGCATGTTGTCGTTGATCGTCTGGCGGTAATTGCCGAAGGCGCCCCAAATTCTCGGAGCCTGGCCTCCACCCAGGCTGCGCCGGCCTTCCGGCGGATACTTGGCGAACTTGGCCACCGCTTCCGCTTTTTCGACCGTATCCACCGTCGGCTCGATTACGCCGATTGCGCCGATATCTGTCGCATGCTGGATCGTGCTTTCGAACTCATCGGGCAGGCGGATCATCGGCGCGCCGACGCCGGGACACGCCGCAATCATTTTCTCGATATCCGCCCATGACATTGTGCTGTGCTGCATGTCGAAGAATATGAAATCGAAGTGAGCGGCAGCCTGGCAATACAGGTCCGGATCGAGGTGGGAGATGGTGTAACTGAAAATCTGCTTGCCATCCAAAAGCTTTTGCTTTGCCGAGTTGTACAGCTTGCCCTGCGGGCGGGGAACCATCGATCCCCACTGGGCGGCCGCGGGAACGCCTAACAACAAAGCGGCTAAAAACGAGCAAATTACTGTTCTCTTCATCAGGAACTCTCCTTGTCGCCTTTGTCCATCACAGCCGTTGGAGGCATGAGAAGGATCAGCGAGACTTTTAGCCGGGATTCCATTGCCGGGCTCCCGGTGAGTCAAAGTATACGCCCGGCCGGCGCGAATGCAAACGCCTAGTTTTGCGCCCGTAGCGGGCCGGCAATTCGCCTTTTGGAACCCGGCCGCCCGCACCCAACTGAGTGGCCGGACGGACGCTGGGGCGAGGACGAAACGGCGCCCCCGCTGCCAGGATTGTCGCAGCTCGATTCGGTTTCGCTGCGGCAAGGACGGGCGAGCCCGGGCGCACAGTTTTTCATGCCCCCGGACAGATTGCAAACCGGCGGCATTGTTGGCATTCTGTTAAAGACCCCGGGGCCGGTGCGCCAGGGCCGTGCGGAGGAGGTTGTATGCGAGTGCAGATCCGCCTTAAAATAGCAGGTCCCTTTTTTGCTTTATGCACGCTGGTTGTCGCATTCGCCGGCGCGGGTTTTGCTGCTCAAAACATCCAGCCGCTTGACGTGAAACTGGGTCTTTGGGAGAGCACGACCGTACGCGAGTCGAGCGGGTTTCCTCCGATTCCCCCCGAGGCGCTCGCCCGGGTTACGCCTGAGCAGCGGGCTAAGATCGAGGCCGCCGCCAAAGCGAGCGCCTCGCGCGGCCCGAAGACCGAAACCCGGAAAAGCTGTCTGACCAAAGAGAAGCTGAATAAGGCGCTTACCTTCGGTCAAAGTAACAACGATAACTGCAAAGCCACGGTGGTGACTTCCACCCGGACCAAGGAGGAAATCCATTTCGAATGCGCCGGCGAGGGCATGAAGGGCGCCGGTGATATGCACATCGAAGCGATCAACTCCGAGAACGTGAAGGGCTCCATACAAATGAACGCGGCCGGCGGCGGCAACGCCATGAAAACGAGTGTCAACTTCACTGCCAAGTGGCTCGGCCCGAGTTGCGCCGACGTGAAGGATTGACCGCCGGCTCCTTGCCCGCCCGGCGCGGGGAAGGGTATCGCACGAAACCGCGCTGGATGGAATTGGCAGCCGAGGTCAAGGCACGGCGGCCTCTTCGTAGAGCTTTTCGATTTCGTCTTTGTATCGCCGTTCCACCTCCCGGCGGCGCACTTTCATCGTTGGCGTCATCTCTCCGGCGGCCAATGAAAATTCATGATCGAGAACCGCGATTTTCTTGATTTGCTCGAAATGAGCCAGGCTGGCGCAAGCCTCGGCCACCTGTTGTTCAAGAAGCGCCACAATTTTCGGGTTTTTTGCAAGGTCAGAAGGGGAGTTATCAGCAATGCCATGCTCCCGGGCGTAGTGGCCGAGGCGGTCGAAATCAGGCACGATGAGAGCGCTTGGGAAGCGCCGGTTATCGGCAATCACCACGGCGTCGGCGATGTAGGGCTGGTTGCGCAGCCGGTTTTCTATGGGCTGCGGAGCGATATACTTGCCGCCTGAGGTCTTCAGCAGATCCTTTTTGCGATCGATCACGGTAAGGAAACCATCTGCATCGAAGGAGCCGATGTCGCCGGTATGAAACCACCCGTCAGCCAGCGCCTCCGCAGTCTCCTGGTCCATTTTGTAGTAGCCCCGCATCACGTTGGGGCCCCGCACAAGGATTTCCCCGTCTTCGGCGATGCGCACTTCGACATTCCGAATCGGCTTCCCGACAGTGCCGAAGCGCATCCGCTCCGGGCGGCTGGCGGCGATCAACGGGGATGTCTCTGTGAGACCATAGCCTTCCAATATGGGCAGGTTGACGGCGTAAAAGAATTCGGCGACTTGCCGCGGCAGCGCCGCCCCGCCCGAGGTCAGCAGGCGAACGCGGCCCCCCAGCCGCCGGCGTATCTTGGAAAATACCAGCCGGTCAGCCAGTGCGAATCGCAAACGTAAGCCCAGCGGCATGGGCCGGCCCTCCAGCCGGTAGGAAACCGATTCAAAGCCGGTCTCGACTGCCCAACGGAACAGCTGGCGCCGGGGCGCGGGCGCCGCATCCGCCGTTTCCTTGATGCGGCGATAGAGCTTCTCGTAAAAGCGAGGCACGGCGCTCAGCACGGTCGGGCGCACTTTTTCCAGCGCTTCGGGGACTTCGGCGATCGGATCGACGTGCGCCACGGTGACTCCGTGCAGATAGCAAGCGTAATCGACCATGCGCTGGTAGATATGACAAAGAGGCAGGAACGAAAGCGCCACATCCCGCGGGCCGAGATCCGGCTCGGCGTCCAATACGTTGCTCACCAAGTTGCGATGGGTAAGCATGACGCCTTTCGGCGTCCCCGTCGTGCCGGAGGTATAAATAATGCTGGCAAGGTCTTCGGGCTGCACGGACGCAATCGCATTTTCGAATTTCTTCCCCTCTTCGGCCGTGAGCGGCCCTGGACTGATGAACTGGCCAAAAGGGAAAACGCGGCTGCCCGGACCGCCAGGCTGGCCGTCCATGCGGATGATGCTATCGAGCGCCGGGAGCCGTCTCCGAATCGCTTCGATCTTGCTCCACTGCGCTTCGTTTGACGTGAAGATGGCGCGCGCCTCAGAGTTCTCCAGCATGTAATGAAGCTGCTCCGGAGGCAACGATGGATAAAGAGGGACGCTGACCACCCCGGCGGTCATCATGGCGAAGTCGGCGGCCGCCCACTCCCACCGGTTTTCGGAGAGCAAGGCGCACCGGTCGCCCGGCGCAATTCCCAGACTTCGCAATCCCAGATGCAGCCGCACCACGCGCCGCAAGAACTCTTTGGCGGAAATGGGCCGGAATTTTCCTTCACGGCGGAACAGAATGTAATCGGACTTGTCACGGGCCACGCTGGCAAGAAACAATTGCCCGAGAGTTTGAATGGGGCCGCTCACGGTTTTGATCTGCTGTTGCAGTGATCGAAAGCTGCCAGGCGCAGTCCGCCGTCGCTGCGCCCCGAGCAGCGGAAAGCATCCGCCGGCATCCGCCGCGGCAGGCATCCATGACACGACCAGTCCGGCCCTGCTATTATAAAAGATTGTGTGATACCTACAGGAGCGTGGAGATGTTTGCCATTATCGAAACGGGCGGCAAGCAGTACCGGGTCAGTCCTGGGGACCAGATTCGAGTGGAAACGCTTCCCGGAGAGTTGAACTCTCCCGTGGAATTCTCGCGCGTACTCGCCGTCTGCAAGGACGGAGGGGAGCTGCTCGCCGGGGACGAGGTGCGGGCGGCTCGGGTTACCGGGGCCATCACCGCGCATGGGCGGGCCGATAAGATAACTGTCTTCAAATTCAAGCGGAAGAAGCAGTACAAGCGCAAGATCGGGCATCGCCAGAACTACACCCAGGTGCGAATCAATGAGGTCGTACTGTAATGGCGCATAAAAAAGGTTTAGGCAGCTCACGCAACGGCCGGGATTCCCAATCGCAGAGACTCGGGGTAAAGCGCTTTGGGGGCCAGTTGGTCACCGGCGGGTCAATCCTGGTCCGCCAGCGCGGAACGCCGATTCGTCCCGGACAGAACGTGGGCCGCGGGAAAGACGATACGCTTTTCGCCAAGATCACTGGAATCGTGGAGTTTGCGGATCGCGGGCGGCATGGAAAATTCGTCCATGTTCGCGAGCCAAACGGCGCAGAACTGGGCCGAGCCAATTCATAACTAATACCGTTTTGGTCTTGACTTCGAACCTGCCGGAGTCATAATAAGTAGTGGAAAAGGTTAGGCGGAAGACGCCGGGCGGCACTCCACCCGAACGGAGCGGAGACCCACCTGATAGGTGGCTTCAGTCCGGCAACGATCTTCCGCCTTTATTTTTGTCTTGCCGTGTTCATCGATGAGGCGACGATCTTTGTTAAAGCAGGCGACGGCGGCAACGGCTGCCTGGCTTTCCGCCGGGAAAAGTACGTTCCGCGCGGCGGCCCTAGCGGCGGAGACGGCGGCAAAGGCGGGGATGTTATCCTGCAAGCCAGTGAGCGTCACAACACGCTGATCCACTTCCGCTTCAATCCCGAGCACCGGGCGGAGCGCGGCCGCCACGGGGAAGGCAGCAATCGCACGGGCCGCGACGGCCAGGATCTGGTACTCCGGGTGCCGGTCGGGACGCTGGTTTACGATGCCGAAACAAACGAGCTGTTGCATGATTTTGCACAGCCCGACGAGTCCGTAGTCATCGCCAGGGGAGGACGGGGCGGCCGGGGGAACGCCCGCTTTGCCACACCCACCCATCAGGCCCCGCGGGAAGCCGAAGCCGGCTGCCCCGGCGAGGAGCGCCGCTTGCGGCTCGAGCTGAAGCTGCTGGCCGACGTGGGTTTGGTCGGCTTTCCCAATGTCGGCAAATCTACATTGATCTCCCGGATCTCGGCGGCGCGGCCGAAAATCGCCGATTATCCCTTCACAACGCTTGAGCCGAACCTGGGTGTAGTCTCCTTAGGGGAATATGACAGTTTTGTGGTGGCCGATATTCCGGGCCTGATTGGCGGAGCGCATCTGGGCCATGGCCTGGGGACGCGGTTTCTTCGTCACATCGAGCGAACCCGGCTGCTGGTTCACCTGATCGACGTCAGCGAAGCCAGCGACCGCGATCCGGTCGATGATTTTCGTGTGATTGCGGGCGAACTGGCAAGTTTTAATCCGCAGCTTGCCGAGAAGCCCGTACTCGTTGTAGCATCCAAGATTGACGCGGCGCAGCATCCCGAGCGCATCGAGAAGCTAAGAGCTTTTTGTCTGGGTCGCGATCTGCCCTTTTTTGCACTCTCTGCGGTCACCGGGGCGGGTCTCGATCAACTGAAGTTCCATATGGCGGAACGAGTGCGGGAGGCGCGCTTACAACAAACGGCAACCGCGTGAATCTCGCGATTTTCGGCGGCACCTTCGATCCTGTTCACAACGCGCATCTGGAAGTGGCCCGGGCCGCCAGACGCGAATATTTCCTGGACCGCATTCTCTTCGTTCCCGCAAGCCAGCCTCCTCATAAACCCGGGCGCTGCGGGGCCGATTACGAGCACCGCTACGAGATGGTGCGCCTGGCGTGCGCCGAGCACCCCGCGTTCGAGCCCTCCCGGCTCGAAGCGCCCGGGCGCGACCGGGGCCGCAGCTACGCAATTCAGACCATTCGCCGCGTGGCGGCGTATCTTACTCCGCACGACCGGCTTTTTTTTCTGATCGGCGCCGATGCCTTCGCCGAATTGACAAGTTGGTATCGCTGGCGGCTGATCGTGCAAGACGTGGAATTTATCGTGGTGAACCGGCCCGGCTTTGCGCTGGATGAAAGCACCGTGCCGCCCGGTGCGCGCGTGCACTGGCTGCGGTCGGTGAACTCGCCCATTTCTTCGTCCGAGATCCGGCACCGGCTGCAAACCGGCCAGAGCATCAAGGGGCTCGTGCCGGCGGCAGTCGCCCGGTACATCTCGAGGTACCAGTTGTACCGTCCGGCGCGCGCTGAGAAGCGGCGGCGGAGCGCCCGGGCCTGACCGCAAGACGGTGACCCCGTGGCGCTTTTGGCTTTTCGGGCTTCGTTCGCCGTACCCTTCAGAAAATTAGTACTCCAATTACCCTTCACAAGGGTGCGTTTTCGTTCTAGCATCAGCTTTTAGAATTTTGGCCTCGGGTCCGGCGGTTCATGAAGAGCTTCAGCCCAGCGGTATTTCTGTGCCTGATGTTGATCGGGGTGATCGGGGCATATTGGCTGTGGCTGGGGACGGCCGGGGGCGGCGCAACCTTCAGCGAGGTGGTGGAGAGAGCGGGCCAGAAAGTGGACTCACTCTGGCCTAAGGCGCCGGAAGGTCCTCCACCCGCTCCCATCACCGAAGAGACGCTGCATCCCAAGAAAACCGTTGTCCCGGTGCACAGAGCTCAGAAGAAGGTGGAGCCGGAGACGCCAGAGCCTTCAGAAACCGGCGCCGTGGCTGCGGCAAATACCCCGCCGGCCCCTTTGGAACCGCCTCCAGCCCCCAAGGTGGAACGGCCTCCCAGCCGGTTTCCGGAAGCGTCCGAAATTCCTGTGGGCACCGAGAGGTTCCGGCTGCTCGCTGATTTCGGGCGGCCCGCGATGATCACGACATCCATGAGCGACAACCGGTTCGTGGAGACTTTCGTTTATTTTCGGGGCGACACGGCGACTTACGTTCAAGTGCAGGACGGCCGCGTGATTGCGGCGCGAACCGGGAGTTACTAATTCCGCGGCTGGAAACGCGATCGGCGGGCCGCGGATCTCCGCCTACTCGGAGTTCCTATTTGGAAAATCGGTACCGGGGTTACCCTTCCCAAAAACAGCTTTTCCGTTTAGCATGGATGATCGCCTACGGGGGCGCCCGGCTCGGGAAAAAGGGGCGCGGCAGCGGGCGCACAGAGTTCCCATGGGAGTGCTACGCGGGCAGTCCGCCGGTTCGAGGAAATGGGTCATGAATACAGTACGCTTGGTTCTCTTACTGTTGGCGGCCGCCGGGGGAGCCGCGGCAGCGCCGTTCGGCACGGCGTATCCCTTGCTCGGCGAGTTCAGCGATCTCGCGTTGGATGAAAGCCGGTCGGTTCTGTACCTGGCGAACTTTACCGCAAGCCGCATCGATGTCTTCTCCACTGCGACGAACGCTTTGCAGCAGCCTATCCAACTGGGAATCAATCCATCGGCGATCGCGCTCTCGCCGGACAACCGAAACCTGCTCATTCTGAACTTCGGCTCGCCGTCGCTGTTTTTGCTGAATCTCGACAATCGTTCGGTGCAGACTACGGCTCTACCGGATCTGCCCCCGCCCCAAACCAACATTCCCAATCTCCCCCGCGCCGCAGCCTTCGGTTCGGATGGAACCGCTATCATCGTGACAAGCGGCGAAGTGCTGAAGTTTGACCCGGCGACCGGCCAAGTCACGGTTCTCCTGCAAAATCTGAATGTCATCGGCGGCACCCCGACCCCGGAGCCTGCCACGCCGGCGGAAATCGTGAACGCCCGGATGGCCGCCTCCGCAGATCGGAACACGCTCTTCATCATCAGCCAAACCACAAATCTGGCTTACGCGTTTTATTTCTCTGTCCCCGATCAGAAGTTCATATCGATCGGCTGCACAACGCCCGTTGTCACACCAACGACATTCGCCTCGGTCGCCCCGAACGGGAGCCTGCTGTTCGGCGGAGGAACGTTATTTGACCGGCAAATGCGAATTCTCGCTGATTTTGTTCCTTCGGGCGTGCTGCCTATCAAGGTGGCGCCTGCCAATCCTACTGCACCGCCGCCTCCGCCGAATGTGGTGATTGGGGCCAGTGAATTTAGCCGGGACAGTTCCACGATCTATGCAAGCTTCTTCGATTCGAGTTCCCTTTCGGCAGCGCCGTTTCTGTACGTGCTCGACTCGGATAATTTGACGATCCGCGACCGCATCCTGCTCCCGGACCAACTGGCCGGGAAAATGGTATCCGATTCGGCCGGCGCGAAGCTCTATGCGCTCTCACAAAAGGGCCTGACGATCATTCCGATCGGCAGTCTGAACTCGGCGCCGCGGTTGACGGCCAGTAGCGACACGATCGTTTTCCGGTTCAACGTTTGCAACAAGCTGACCGCGACAGCGACTTTCGATGTCGTCAACCAGGGACCCGGCAGCGTAGATTTTACGCTTTCGACGAATATGCCGGGCTTGAGCTTGTCGCAGACCAGCGGGACGACGCCCGCCCATATCACCGCCACATTCGATCCGAATCAATTGTTCAATGTGAAAGGCACGACGCTGGGCCTTATCAACGTTTCCAGCAACGGCGCAGTCAACATTCCCGGCTCCATACGGGTTCTTGCCAATCTTCAGGACACCGATCAGCGGGGGACCATTTTTGTGCAGGGCGGCACGCTGCGTGATCTGCTCATCGACGAGCTGAGACAGCGTTTTTATATCCTCGATTCGTCACGCAATCAGCTTCTGGTCTTCGATCTCAACGATTTTTCGCTCAAGGCGACTGTTCGCACCGGCTATTTCCCGTTGCACATGGCGATCGCTCCGGACCAAAAAACTCTTCTGGTCACGAACGCGCAGAGCGAGACAATTTCCAAAATCGATTTGAACACGTTGCAGCCCACGGGTTTTGTTTATTGTCCTTGCAGAGCGTATCCGCGCTCGATCGCCGTTTCGACTAATGCCATATTGGTGACCACCGCGATTGATCGGCAGGAGACGGTCACGAATTCGAGCAACCAGCCGGTGCAGGTCATCGTGACCGAGGGGCGGATGAATCGCGTGGACCTTACGGCGGGCGTGGCCAGAGAGCTCGCCACAATGGGCATCTTCACAAACAATCTGTCTCCCAAGTCTCTGCTGACGGCCACCCCCAGCGGCTCGCGAATCCTGATCGCCGAAGACGTCCCCGGGCAAGGAAGCACGGCGACGGGCGGCATTGCGAAAATCTATGACGCCCAGAGCGACAGTTTCATACTCGCCCGCGCCATTTCCAGCGCTCCCCTAAAAGGCGACGCGGCGGCGAGCGATACGGGTCTTTATAATGCGGGCGCGGTCCTGCTAGGCCCTTCGCTCGCGCCATTGACGCAATTCAATGACGCTCCCAACCTGCAAAACGGCTTCGTGTTCGTCGGCGGCGGCATTGTGCGCACGCTCGGCCCGGCGACAGGCGGCGGGCCGGGCTTGATCACGCGGGTTGATCCAACCACCTTGCAGTCGGTGCACCCGGTCAAGCTGGCCGAAGCGCCGTTGCAGTTGCTGGACGATCAGCCCTTGCGCCGAAGTCTAGCCGGCGCCAGCGACGGCAGCAAATTCATTACACTCTCGTCTTCCGGATTTGAAGTGATTCCCGGCAGCTTTGACGCCTTCCTTCCGCCGCCGGCGATCAGCTCCGTCACCAACTCGGCCACATTCTCCGGCCCGGTCGCGCCGGGTTCGCTGATCTCGGTCTTCGGCAACAATCTCGCGCCGCTCACCACCAGCGCCGGCAGCGTGCCGCTGCCTACGTTCCTTGCGGACGCCTGCATTACCGTGAACAATCTGCCGATCCCGCTGCTGTACCTCTCGGCGGGCCAGATCAACGGCCAGTTGCCGTTCGAGGTGAACGGCGCGGCAAGCATGGTGATTCACACGCCGGGCGGCGTCAGCGATCCGTTCAATTTCCAGGTTTCGGCGGCGGCGCCGGGACTGTTCAGCTCGGATTTCAGCGGCCAGGCCCCCACTCCGATCCCGATCATTTTGCGGGCCTTCAACCAGCAGCCGGTTACGCCCTCGAATCCCGCTCATCGCGGGGACATTCTGGTCATGTTCGGGACCGGCTTCGGCAACGTCTCCCCCGGCTTGGGCTCGGGGCAGGCCGCGCCGGTCGGCGCCCTCTTCAATACCACGCTCACCCCCACTGTCACGATCGGAGGTGTTCAGGCCGAAGTTCTCTTTTCGGGCCTCGCGCCCGGTTTCGTTGGGTTGAATCAGTTAAACGTAAAGGTTCCCCTGAACGCACCGCTCGGCTTCCAGGTGCCGTTGCAAATCACGTCCGGCGGGGTCAGCACGCAGACGTTTCTGGTGCGAGTACAGCCGGAGATGGAGCAGTAGCTATTTTTCAGGAGAGAAATCGAATGCGCTTTGTTCCAGTTCTGGTTCTGCTTTGCGGCGCTGCGGGACTTCTTCGGGCGCAGAGCTCAGGCGCTTGGAAGATGGGCGGTCCGGATGATCGGTGGGAGGTCAGCGGAATCGCGGGCGGCAGTCTCTATCATGACGTCAGCGCCAGCGCAACGAATCCATTGCGTAAGGCGAGTGTAGGTTTCTTCAATGGCGTAGCCGTCGGCGCCGTGTTGGGACAGTTGGGGGGCCAGCATTGGGGCGGTGAATTCCATTACTTGTTCCAGACGAACAACATGCGGCTGCGGGCGGGAGCCGGGGAGACCGGGAGCGCCAGCTTTTCCGCGAAGTCCCACGCATTTCATTACGACGCGCTATTCTACTTTACCCGCCGCGACGCCCGCATCCGTCCTTTTATCGCCGGCGGACCCGGACTCAAAGTCTACCAAGCCACCGGACAGGAGCAGGCATTCCGGCCGTTGAGCGACTTGGTGGTGTTCTCGCACGAGAATGACACGAAGTTTATGGTTTCAGCGGGAGGCGGAGTGAAGGTCAAGGTGTACCGGGGAGCCTTGGTGCGCTTCGATTTCCGCGACTATGCCACGGGAATCCCTAAAAGCTTTACTGCTGTCCCGGGCGTCAAGCTTTCGGGTCAGTTTCACAACTTTGTAGCCACCGGCGGAATCGGCGTCACGTTCTAGACGCCGGTTCGTCGCGACCCCTGCCCCTTTTGCGGGAGGTCAGGCGGGCTGCTTCGCCAGGATCATGCAGATCAGATTCCAGGCGATCACGCCGCAATAGCCGAGATTCGCCAAGCGCATCACCCGGTCCTTGTGATAGCGGACCGCGATAAAACCCAGAGTCACGGTGCCCAGCTTGGCCGCCAGCACACCCAAAATAGGGCTCCAGCGGATCAGAGCCGCGACGACCCAACTCGCCTCGAACAGGCCCATTTTCAGAAACAGGATCGTCGTCAGAAAATCCAGAATCTGCAAGTAAATGAAGAGTGAAAGTGCTCCCATTCGTTCCGCTCCGCGATGGCCGTATTGCCTACCCTTCCAGACTACGGACAAGACTTCCATCGGCAAATCCGAGCTTTGCATTAAGTGTCATCGGATTTGCGACTTAAGCACACCTCAGCAGAACGCCTGATTTTCCTGGAGCCAAGCCGGCGAAACCGTGATAAGTTAGACCAATACCGTCCATGCCACCGGAACTGTTCGCTGGTTCACTGGTCGAGCGCCCCATGGCGGGAAAGAGCCTGTGCGCCTCCGCAGCCATTCACGCCCACCTGATTTTGCTCGTACTCGCCTGGCGATTTATCGGCCCAACGCAAAAACTGCCTTATAAGCCCAGAACTTACGAGGTGCATATTGTACGGTACAGCTTGCCGGAACCGCTGCTGTTCGCCGCTTCCGGCAGGCAGGGCGACGGCCCGGGCGGCGGCAGCCGAGGGGCAGCCCCCGGCCGCGGAACCGCTCCCGCATTGCCGGGAGCGCCCCGGTTGAAAATCGACATGCCGGTTCCGGCGCTGCCGCAGCGGGAGATCGTGGCGGCCGAGCCGCCGGGCTTGGCGCCACCCAAGCCGGCCTTCCGCATCCCCGAAAAGGCCCCGGTTACGCATCGTGATCTCATCATCCAGCCAGAGTTTAAGCCGGACATTCGGATTACGGGCAAGGTCGATCTGCCAAATCTGTTTCTGTGGTCCCAGCGGGAAATTCGTCCTCCGGTCCGGCAGTTGAAGACCTTCGTCCCCGGGGAAATCCAACGCCATCCCCGCAGCCCCCAGGCTCTTCCGGATGCGGTTCCGAAGCTTGAGCTTCCCAACCAGGAAGTCAAGGTGACGGACCTGAAAATCTCGTCGGCCCCGCAGGTGCAGCGCCCGGCGCTGCCCGTCTTTGCCGCAACGACTTCGCCGGTACGGATTCCTCGGAAGACCCTCGAAGCTCCTTCCGAATTGCCGGTTACAGCCCTGCCGCCGGGCGAGCCGGTGAACCTGCTGGCTATTATGGACCGGCCAGCCCCTCCCAGCCCTTCCTACAGCACGGAAGCCGGGAATCGTTTTCCTCAGGCGGAGACCGAGGGCGGCAATGATGCTGGATCGTCCAAATCTTCCAACCCTGGGCCCGGTCCCCGCGGCGCCTCTGCCAGCGCCGAAGGCGCGGCCGCCGGACCTGCCGGCTCGGGAACCGGCGCAGCCAATGGAACTCCCGGCGGGATGGGCTCCAGCGGGCGGGGTGGATCGGCTGCCGGCCCGGGATCGGGTGGAACAGGCCGGGGCGCCGCGGCCGGGTCGGGCAGAGGCCTTGGAACGGGCGCCGGTGGGGGAGCGGCGGGCGCAGGTGCAGGCCGCGGACGAGGATCGGGGAGCGGCTCGGGCGCCGGGGCCGGCGCCGTCGCGGGAATGGGGGGGCGAGGCTCGGGAAGCGGTTCTGGAATCGGCGCGGGCGGCGTGGGGTCCGGATCCCAGCCCGGTGGCGCCGGGACCGAGATTGCCGCCGTCCATCTCGGATCCAATTCGGTGGCAATCCGCACCGAATCGCCGAATACTTCTTCGTTTGATGTCGTTGTCGTCAACCAGAACGCCCGCGAGATCCTGCCGGAGAGCCAAGGCATCCTGACGGGACAGCCCATTTACACCGTGTATATGTCGGTGGCCGGTTCGCGGAGAGAATGGATCCTGCAATACACCGTTCCCAACTCCCGGGAGCCGGTGGTACAAACCTCACCGAACTCCGTGCAGCTTGGCGCGGCCACGCCCATTCGGGCGCCTTATCCGCTGCGCAAAGCGAGCCTTCAGTTGCCCAGCCAAGCTCCGGTCGAGGGCCGGGTTGTCGTCTACGGCGACATCAGCGACAAGGGAGCGCTCGAAAACCTGCGGGTAATTCGCGGTGTGCGCAGCGAAATCGATGCAGCGGTGCTGGCCTGCCTGCGGCAATTCGTCTTCCGGCCAGCGGTTCGGGACGGCGTTCCCGTGCCCGTGGAGGCGTTGTTCGGCATCCCCCTGAATTAAAATAATACCGAACATACCTCTAGGACCAACGGTTCATCCGCTGAAATATCATCCCTTGTTTTCAGAGAGATACCTTCCACAGCCTGTTTACAATCTACAGGACGATTAGTACCAATAGAGCTTTGACTCTATTGAAAGGCATACGTCGTAAGTATTAGATTGAACTAATCAATCACACTCGGACGGCGTGAGGTATTTCACTGGGGTGCGGCGAGGTATTGGTGTGCCGAGGATTAGGAGCAAACAGAGTCGGGGGCAGGCGCTGATCGAGGCGAGTTTGCTGGTCCCGATGATCTTCTTTTTATTTTTGGCGATGACGAACTTCGGCTTTTTTATTTACGCGTTCATCACCACGGGCAACGCGGCACGGGCCGCGGCGCAGTACACCGCGAATCCGTCGTTTGTCGGCCAGCAGCCGATCGCATGCCGGGTTGTCCTCAGGGAAATGGCCACCCTGGAAAATGTTTTTAGCCTGGGCAGCGGCCAGGTGTCCACGGGGCTATGGACGAGCAGCAACACTTGTAGCGCGGCGCCCCTTACGGTCACCGTCGCGCCCCCCACGTACACAGAGCCTACTTCGGGCACGCCTGCTTCTCGAGTGACCGTCACCTACAACACGATCAGGCTGTTTCTCCTGCCGTTCATGAGCGGGCAGATGACCATCAGCCGCACGGCGACGATGCGGCTGATGCCGGCTAGCTGATGATGAGCTGACAAAAAGATGTCGAGGGCGGTTTTCCGTATCGATCGCGCAAGGGCGGGCAACGCCAATGTGGAGTTTGCCCTCTGCGCCATTTTTGTCATCTTCCTCCTTATCTCAATCTTCGACATGGCCCGGGGCTTGTGGATCTACCACACGCTTTCCGAAGCCGTTCGCGACGGGACGCGGTGGGCGATTGTGCATGGAGATCGCTACGTCGATCCGACCAATCCGGACCCCCTCACCAATCGTTTGCCCGGAGCGACGCTGGGCGACGCAGTCCAGGTCATTGAGCGGGCTGCGGTGGGAATCGTTCCCAGCCAGTTGAATCTGACTTTCACCGTCGCTGCCGTTGGTTCCGGCGGCAGCAATGTACTGAGCGAGATTACTTGCAAGCCGGCGACGGCTGCCACCTGCACGGCCGTCACGGGAACCTGCGTAGCCGCCGGCAATGTTGCGTCAACCAGCAATTGGCCTCCGAACGGCTGTGCGCAGTCGAATCTGGAAGTGGGCATCACGGCGCAGTATCCATACAACTCAATGGTCGTGATGTTCTTCCCCGGGATGAAGGGCGTGCAGTTTGGGAAATACATTTTGGGAAGTTCAGCCCATGAAGCGATCGTGTTCTGAGCCTCGCGAGGTGGAGTCATGATTCGACCACACAAATCGAAAGAGCTTGGCTCGGTAATCGTGATGGTCACGGTTTCGCTTCTCATGCTGCTGGCCATGATCGGAATGGTCGTGGACATTGGATGGGCCTACTTCGAGAGGCGTGCGGCTCAGGTGGCCGCCGACGCCGCAGCGGAAGCGGGAGCCAGGAGGGCGTTTATCAAAGGAAACGACCCGTCGGCGCCGAACTTCTGCCTGGCGGCGAATGATACGGATGTCCTCAACGACGCCAAGGCGTATGCGACGATCAACGGCTTCACAGACGCGGGCGAAGGAGGGCGGCAAAAAGTAACGATCACCTCTGGTTGCGCGCCGTTTCCCGACGTAACGAACTACCCCAACCTGGACCGCCTCCACATTCTCTACTGGGTTCAGGCCCGGATTACCACCCGCCAAACTTCTTTGTTCACCGGCAGCGCGGGCACGGGGTATGACTTCAGTTCCGGCGCTACCGCGGTGGCCGCAGTGCTCCAGGTGCCGATTCAGGGATCCGTTTAT
>DASREK010000290.1:0-2131 GCA_035652135.1 Bryobacterales bacterium
CATCGGTCGCAGGCAGATTGGAGAACGCCGGCGCCTTCATGCCAATCTCCACCGCCGAGTTGTACTTGCCGGCGTAAAGCAAATTTGCCGCGGCCCCGACCGTCAGGAGCAAAGAGCAGGTCACAAAACGCGCTGAATGCAGCTTCATACGGGCACTCCTCGTATTTTCCGACATCCTAGCATAGGGGCGGCGCGCGTACAGGCGCCCGGCCCTAAGGCAAAGACGGACGCCGCGCCCGATGGTTACTCCCAGCTTTACTTGTTGATATCGAGCTTCAGGTTGATGACAACTTCACGGCGGCTGTCAAACGGGGTGATCTTGCGGACGCTGCTGATCGCATTGCCCGCCTGGGCTTTCAACTCGTATTCGATGTCGGGATCGAGACCGTGAAAGTGATAAGCCCCTTTCTCGTCGGTGTAGTAGGATTTCACCTCGAGAGTCTTCATGTTCTTTAGCTGGACCACCGCTCTGGCGATCGGATTCTCCTGCTGATCGGTAACGATGCCCTGCACGCTTCGCAGAGGCGGATCTTTGGCCGCCGGAAAGGCCGGCGCCAGAACAGCGAAAAGCGCCAGGAGTCCGGCAACCGGAAACAGTCTGCGGCCGACCGATGCTTTCATCATCCAACACCCTCCTGTTTGTACCGATGCATACCGGGCGGCTGCCGTTGCGTCCGGCAGGCTTTTATTTGCCCAGCGGGGAAAGGTGAAAAGTCAGATCGATCCGCTCGTCTCCGGCGATCTCGACCATCTTTTGATCGGGAGCAAACCCCTTGGCGCTCACCTCCACCATGTAGCGCGCCTTGCCGGCCGGAACGCGAACGGCGAACTCGCCCTGGATATCGGTAATAGCTTCCTTTTTCTGCTTGGGGTGATCGGCGTTCGACACCTCCACTCGCGCGCCGCGCACGAGGAAGCCGTTCTCTTGAAAAACCGTGCCGAAGATCACCGCCTCCGGAGTTACTTTCGATCTTTTTTGCCCAGCGGCCTCGGAGCGCCAAACCGGAACTACAAGGCAGAGGGCGGCAAGGAATGCGGCCGAAGCGGCGCTACATTTCCATCTCTTCTTCTTCCTCATCCTCTTTGACTTCCTCTTCCTCAACCGCCTCAAGCTCCAGTGGATCTGTGCTCACCACTTCTAGTTCCGCACCGCACTCCTCACAGCTGATCAGGTCTCCTTCTTCCACTTCTTCTTCGTCGACGTAGAAGGTCCCATCACAGACCGGACAAGTAGCCATAAATCCCCCCACAGTCTATTTACCCAAACTGAAGCAAAGTTGCAAATGCAAAAATCAGCCGCCGCGCGGGCGGGTTGCCCGCATCCTGCCCTTATGGTGGAATCGATAAGGTGTATGTCCTCAGACGGATCCAGAAGATACCCGGAGCGGCCGATTATCGGGGTCGGCGGCATCCTGTTTCAAGACGAACGCGTATTGCTGGTAAAGCGCGGCCGGCCGCCGCTCCAGGGAACGTGGTCGCTTCCCGGCGGCGTGCTCGAAGTGGGAGAATTGCTGGCCGACGGCCTGCGCCGGGAAATCCTCGAGGAAACCGGTTTGGAGGTCCGGCTGCTCAAGCTGGTGGAGATATTCGAACGCATCATGCGGGACGCCAGCGGCCGGCCTGAGTATCACTACGTATTAATCGACTACCTGTGCGAGAAAACAGGAGGCGAACTTCGCGCCGGCGATGACGTGCTCAGCGTCGAATGGGTCGAGCAGGATCGCCTGCCGGATTATGACATCACCAGCGGAACGGCGGACGTGATCCGAAAGGCGTGGCGCTCCCGCAGTCTCCGCTGTTCCCGGAAAATACAGGCCGGCCCGGAACAATGAATCCTACAGCCGAAGAGACTCTGGAATTTCTCCCGGTTGTGAACATTGTCCGCCGGTATATCGCGAGCCCGCTCGGCGCGGCCGCCCTTGACGAGCTGCGCCCTTTCGACACCCGCGTGCCCGCCGAAGGGGAGTTGGCCGCAGTGGGAGAAGCCATGGAGTACCTGCGCGGAGCCGAGCAGGAAGGCGGCCCGGCCGGGAACCGGCCTCCCGGCCTTATCAGCTTCCGCGGCATCCACGATGTCCGCCCCGCAGTCGCCAAACTGGCCATAGAGGGCGCTGAACTGGAGCCCCTGGAA
>DASREK010000291.1:0-15149 GCA_035652135.1 Bryobacterales bacterium
TCTCCCGTGGATTTCACTTCCTCGATCGGATGCAGGGACTTCAGATCGAAGATGGTGATGGTGGAAGTTCGCCCGTTGCTGGTGAACCCGCGCCCAAGGTCGGCGGCGATGGCGATGCCATGTACCCCTTGCGTGTCGGGAATACGGCCGACAATCGAGCCGTGATCGATGTCCAGCACCTCGACCTGCGTCCCATGGGAGACGTAGAGACGCCGGCCCGATTCGTCCACGGTCAGGTAGTCCCAGCCACCCTCACCGGGCACAAAGATACTCTTCAGCAGATGGTAGCCGGCCGGCGGTACGGCGTACAGGGCAGCGGCGAGCAGCACGGCGGGCGGAATGCAACGACTGGTCATTTGGAGCCTCCTCGTACAGAGCGATGCACGAAACTGGGGCCATTCTATTCCCACAAGATGAACTGAAGATGAAAGGGGCGACGAAACGAGCCACGCTGCCCCGATGCAGCCGGGCCGTTCCCGGCTCAAGGTGGTGCGCGTTGACACATTCACAGAGCCAATCTATAGTAAATTAAGAGAGTTAAGGCAACACGAGTCAGGAAGGGAGGTCTCTTGGCTAGAGTTCGAGGTAAGGTTAAGTGGTTCAACAACGCGAAAGGCTATGGGTTCATTGGCCAGGAAGACGGGCCGGACGTATTCGTGCACTTCTCCGCGATCCAGACCGACGGGTACAAAACCCTGCAAGAGGGAGAGACGGTCGAGTTTGAGATTACTCAGGGACAGAAGGGTCCGCAGGCGGAGAACGTGGTCAAGACCGATACATAATCCTTCCGTAAGCACCCGGTGAGTTTTTCCGGACTGCTGCCGAGGGCCGCCGGCGCGGAAGCTGCCGTTTTTCTCTGTTCCGCCGGGATCCACGAGGAAATCTGTGGCTTTGCTCAGGTAAGCCGCCCGGCTTCGGGCTACCTGCCGGGCAACCCTCCTCCGAGGGGCCGCCAGGAGAATTACTCGAGCCGATCGAAGTACCCCCTACGCCGGCTTGGGGCCTTAGGCCGAGAGAGGCCTTTTGGCGCACTGACCCATACTTGGGACTGGGCTGAGGCTGTCTGTCGCCTAGCGGGTGACGATGACTTCCCGCAGGCTGTCCTGGGCAAGAAAGAATTTGACGGAGCGAAAGTTGCCGAAAAGCCGTTCCAGATTCCGGTTGTTAAAAGCCCGGGGAAGAGGACGCGAGAATCGCGGCTGCAAGTGGAGTGTCTGGTGGTCGCGGATCTGGTATCGATAAACGCAAACCGTTTCGCCCTTGGCTTGGGTGTGGAAGAACGCCAACAGCGTACCCCCCGGTTTCAAAATCGCTTGCAGGCGCCCGACGCTGGCGGCGAGTAATTCATCGTCCAGAAACTCGAGCGAGTCCCAAACCAGGATGCCGTCGAATTGCTCGCTGGCAAAGTTAAGATTTTCCTCGATAAAGCGGATCGCAGCACCGGAACGCCTGGCAGGGTCCTGGACCGGCCCGATCCGGTCCAGCCCAAGCAGCAAATCTTCCGTATACAGCCGGTGCCCCTGCAAGGCGATATAGTTGATGTTCGCCTGGCAGGCTCCGCCCAGGTCGAGAATCCGCAAGCGGCTATCCCGGGGAATATTCTCGAAAAACTGCCGGAGCCCGTTGCTCCGCCGGTCCATTTCCGCCGGTTGCGGAGAACGAGTAGGAGACCGGACAGACCGGGTGAACTCGTTGGACAGGACTCCCGAACCGCCGGTTGGAGCGCCATTGCCCGCGCGTAAATCCTGGCCCGGCCGGAAAAGGCTCCGGAATTTCTCATGTAACACTTCCCCACCTCTGCCCGCGTGGGCGGAATCAGCCGGTCTCGCCTGGCTACCGCCGGCCTGCCAGCTACGGTTTGCGCGAATCGCCCCCTGCCATTTGCAGGGATGGCTGGGCCGAAGCCTGAGGTGGCTTGGGGGCGGCGTTCTTCCCGGAGTCCGGTTTCTGCCCCGGTTTAAGGATATCGATGCTCCCCTTAAAATACGCCCCGTCTTCGATCATGATGCGCGCGGTGCTGAGATCGCCCAGCAGGGACCCAGTCTTTCGGATCTCAATCTTGTCGGTGGCCTGCACATTACCGTTCAAGGACCCCAGCACGATAATCTCTCGCGCCGAAACGTTGGCGTCCACCTTGCCGTTCGGTCCTACGGTCAGGCTGTGATCTCGCAGTTCGATCGCTCCCCGCACCTCGCCGTCTACGTATAAATCTTCACTGCTCGAAATCTCGCCTTTTATGATGACCGATTTGCCGATATGGGCCTGTCCCGCACGGGCGGGAACCGCGCCCACAGGCTCGCTGCTCTTGGGCATAGGAGTGGTTGACACTGGCTTGACCTCCGAAACGGGACTCTCCGGCGGCGGCGCCGTTCTGGGCGGCGTAGCCGGCGGCGGCGTGTTCTCTTTTTTACCCCACATACCGCGCTCCACGAGTTAAAGTATCCATACTATAGCTCCACTGCGAAAAAAGAAACGATTATCCTCCCAAAAATTAGTGTGATGATCCGCACGGGGTCCCAAGCCTGCTTTTTGAACAGGATCGGGCCGAAGGGGCTTCCCGCCGCAGGCGATCTAAAACCACATGGCTTTGTTGACCACATTGCGAAGGGGCTCGCCGCGGCTGAAGCGCTTCACGTTCTCCAGTAAGACAGCCAGATGCCGTTCGGCGATGCGGGGCGAGTAGCCGGCCACATGCGGCGTGATGATTACGTTTTCCATTCTCCACAGAGGGTGATACGCCGGCAGCGGCTCGATTTCGAAGACGTCAAGACCCGCCCCAGCGATTTCCCCCGTCTGTAGCGCGGCCGTTAAATCGGCCAGATCTACGATTGCCCCCCGGCCCACATTGATGAAATACGCGCTCCGCTTCATCTGCCGGAACTGCGTCCGGCGAAACATTTTTTCGGTTTTCGGGGTGTGCGGGGCGGCGATCACTACGAAATCGCTCGCCGCCAGCAGGTCGGAAAGCCGCTCGGGCTTCCACAAAGCGGCCACCCCTTCGGGCGCCTGGGTTTGCACCGGGTCGACCGCTAAAACGCGCATGCCAAACGCCAGCCCCCGCCGGGCCACTTCCGAGCCGATATGGCCGAGTCCGACCACGCCGAGTGTGGCGTCGGCCAGGTGCATATGCGCCCGGTCGATCGCACTCGCTCGACAAGGTCCAGTGATAAATGTTTCCCGCTCCGATTCCCCTCCCACGGCCTCCCAACGGCCGATGATTTGATGGCGGATATAGTGGTGAAGATTGCGCGCAAAACACAGGATGTAACCGAAAACATGGTCGGCGATCACATCGGAAAAAAGCCCCCGCATGTTGGTCAACTGGCAAGGATGCTCGATCAACTCGGGGAACACGTAGTGTTCCAGGCTGGCTGTCGGCGATTGCACCCACCGGAGCCGGCCGGCGGCCGCCAGAAGGTCAGGGGTGAGCTTGCCGTAAAACCCGTCGGCATCGCGAATTTCCCGCAGTGCTTCGGCTTCGTCGCGGGCATTAATGACGGAGATCGAGTCGGACGCCGCTACAATCTTGTCGAGCCTTTCAGCTTCAACGGGTGGATAAAGGACTAGTTTCATAACACGACCGGGGAATGCGAATTGAAACCGCGCCGTGGGCGCAGGCGCGTTCTCTTACATCAAGTCCGGTGGCGGAACAGCCACTTCGTGGTACGCGTAGCGCCGGGTGATTTGGCCGTTGAATGCAAAGACCTCGAGCGCCTGCTCGAAGCCTTCCCAGGGAATGCCGGCATCGCCATCCCAGCAGCCCACTCTTTGGTATCGCGCAATGGCCTCCGCCAGCACCTCCGTGCTGTATTTCGGAAAGAACCGGATTGTCGCGCAGGCGATCTCAGCGGCCGGAGCTTGGTTGGCCCATTCCCGGGCCTTGCGATAGGCCCGCATGAACGCCTTTGCCGCATCCGTCTTCAAAAAAGAACGCGAAGCCATCAGTGTGCTGAAGCAAACTGGCGGCATCGCCTCTCCTACGGACGCGACCACATAGCCCAGCCCTTCGCGTTCTAACTGCTGCGGTTCCGGTCCCTGCTCGTGCACGTAGTCTCCAGTCCCCGAGCGGAAGGCCGCCTCCAACTGGGGTGTATGTCCTGCGTCGATCACATGGATGCCGCTCCATTCCACTCCGTTGCGGTGGGCGCAGTATTTCAGCATGAACAACGGCTGGCCGGCAGGCTCGGCCACAAGGGCGGCGCCCTCCAGCTTTTTCCAATGGAAGGAAGGGTCCGGCTTGCGCCCGACCAGGAAAAAGCCGTCCCGCTGATTGATCTGGGCGAAATGCACCGGAAGATTCTGCTCGCCGCGCTCGAGCAACACAAAACTTGAGCCTACCGAGGACTGTAGGATGTCCACTTCACCATTCGTAAGCAGGCTGCGGGCTTGTCGCCCGGCCGGCGGATGCGTGGCGAGACTCCCTTCAATCCCTTCCCTCACGAGAAATCCTGCGCCAAGCGTGCAAAGGAGAGGCGTGTAAAAGGCAGAATGGCGGGATAGCATCATGCGGACGGCGCCGCCGGGCATGTTGTCACTTCGCTCCCAATTCGCTATCTTAACGCACAAATGAAAAGACGATCTTTCCTGACATCCGGTCTTCTGACCTCCGGCGCGGCACTGGCGCGTGCGGCCGGTGCGCAAACCGTTACGCCGCGGGCGGTGCGGACGGCGCCGCCCAAAATGAAAATCACGCGCATTCGGTATTACCTTTCGCCCAACCCGCGGCCGAGCTTCAACCAGAGCACGAATATCGTGACTGTCGAAACCGATCAGGGCCTAACCGGCATCGGCGAAGGCGGCTCAAAGGATACGATCGAGCAGTGTGCGGGCATCATCATCGGGGAAGACCCGGGGCGCATCGAGCGGTGCTGGAATCTTATGTTCCGCCACCTGTTCTATCCGCCGGGCCGCGAGAAGCTGCATGCATTGGGAGCCATCGACATGGCGCTCTGGGACATCAAGGGCAAGGCCCTCGGGGTTCCCGTTTATGAGCTGTTGGGCGGGCTCGCCCGAGACCACATCGAGTGCTACGCCACGGCCTATCCCAACAAAGGGAGCTTGAAAGAAAGCGCGCGGGCCTGCATCGAAGCGGGCTTCCGCGCTTACCGCACTTCCGTAGCCGACCCCGGCGGCAATGCGCCCTTTGATTCCCATCAGATTGTCCGCAAAACGCATCAAAATTGCGTGGAGATCCGCGAGGGAGTCGGCCCCAACGGCGACTGGGCTCTCGACTACCACACCCGTCTGGACATGCCTGACGCAATTCGCCTCAGCACCCTGATCGAAGATCTCGAACCCTATTTTTGCGAGGATCTCGTTCGATCGGAGAATCCCGGCGTGTACCGCCAGCTACGGCCGCAGGTGAAAGTGCCCATCGCTGTGGGCGAGCACTATGGCGCCCGTTGGGATACCAACGAGTTGATCGAGCAGCGATTGATCGATTACTCGCGAGTGACCATTCCGAACGTCGGCGGCGTCACCGAGTACATGAAGATCGCCGCGCTTTGCGAAACGCACTACATTGGACTGATCCCGCATTTCACCGGCCCGGCGGGAGAAGCGGCGCTCGTTCATTGCTGCGCCACGTTCTCAGGTCCGGTCCTGATGGAAATGACAGGGGAAGGCCCGCGTAACGAGCCTCACCTGACGCAGCATTTCGATTTTCGGAACGGAAAGCTGTGGCCGAACACCAGGCCGGGATTGGGCGTTGAATTTGATCCGTCGCGGGCCCAGTTGATCGCTGAAATCACCGAGCAGCGCCGCCCGACGCCATTGTTCCACCGCGCGGACGGGTCGATCACAAACTGGTAACTCCGGCAGCGTCACTTTTTGACTCACGGCGTTCCGGCAGAAGAGAGTCGCCCGCCTCGCACCAGAATGCGGCCGCCAACCTCCACCGTGCCATCGGGGAAGAAAAACCACCGCGTGAAGCCCCCGCGCACATTGCCGCCCAGTTCCTGGTTGTCCCCAAGACTCAGCCGCACCACTCCGGCGCCATAGCCGTAGTAAGCGAGCGACGGGCTCTCGGGAGGCGCCTGTAGCTTCGGATTGAATCCCAGCCCAAATTCGCGGAAATGCAGGGCTGCTTCGCCGCCCGCCGCCAGCGCGGCGCGCGCAGCATCCAGGTTCTGATCCGCCTGGATACTCGTTATGACGCCGTTGCGAATGGAAAACCTGAGCCTCCGCGCCACTGCGCTGCCAAACCGGGCTGAAGGGATGACCAGAGTCCCGTTTACTGTTTCTTCGAGCGGCGCTACCCGCAACACACCGGCCGGCAGCTCGATCTCGCGATCCACCCGAACCCGAGCGGCTCGGGCCCTAGCCGGCGAAGCATCCCCGTCCTGCTTGTTAAACGGCCGGCTTCCCACTCGAAATCTCAGGTCCGTTCCCGCCGGCGTGGTCACGTGGATCGTACCAGATCGCAGCAGCGCTATGGCCCGATCCTGAGCGGCCGATAAAGCTGAATAATCGATATCGAGCGCCGCTTGGTAAATCTGATCCAGGGCGGGAGAGTGGGGCCCCGGCAAACCATCCGACAGCACGCTGCCTTCCTGCCAGTGGAAATGAATTTCGCGCCGGGCGCCGCCTTTCTCCAGCCAGCGCTGAAGAGCCTCCCGCTCCTGCGGCGAAACTTCGTGGAGATCGGGGCGAAGAGGCAGCCATAGGTAAACATCGGCATCTTCGATTACCTCGCCAAAGCCTAGCGGCGGAACCCCCTTGGCCTGATACTCCAGCGGCCCGAGCACTACCGCCCCAGCCCGCCGGATCCGGCTCTCCAGAGGGCCTCGAAGCTCTGCAAAATAATCGGAATCATATCGGAGCAAGACCCGTTCTCCCTTTTGCAGCTCGAGAGCACGGGTGATGCAATCGGCCAAATGCTCATATCGAATATCAGCCGCCCGCCCTTTTGGGCCGCCCAAAGAGACGGAGAGGACGATCGCTAGGAGAACGGAACGTGAGAAAGCGAACGTTAAAGGGTTCATGATAAAATCTTTAACAAATCCTGTCGAGGAACAATTGACAATATAGCACTAAAGTTTGATAATGTCTTTTGGCTAAGGTATGCTGGCTTAACGGCCACGGGCAGGAGGAATCTTATGGCTAAAACGATTGGCATAGATCTCGGCACCACAAACTCGGTGGTAGCGGTTATGGAAGGAGGCCAGCCCACGGTTATCGCCAACCAGGAGGGTTCGCGCACGACGCCTTCGGTTGTGGCTTTTACTAAGAGCGGCGAACGACTGGTCGGGCAAGTCGCCAAGCGCCAGGCGATCACAAATCCGGAGAATACCATTTTCTCGATCAAGCGATTCATGGGCCGCCGTTACGACGAAGTCACAGAAGAGATGAAGATGGTGCCCTATCGTGTCGTTCCGGACGGCAATCTGGCGAAAGTGCAGATTGGCGACAAGAAGTACTCGCCGCCCGAGATCTCGGCCATGATTTTGACGAAGCTGAAGGAGGCTGCGGAATCTTACCTGGGTGAAAAGGTCACGGAGGCGGTGATTACGGTACCGGCCTACTTTAACGATTCGCAGCGGCAAGCGACGAAAGACGCCGGCAAAATCGCCGGTCTGGAAGTAAAACGCATTATTAACGAGCCGACTGCGGCGGCGCTGGCTTACGGTCTCGACAAGAAAAAAGACGAGACCATCGCCGTCTACGATTTCGGCGGCGGCACATTCGACATCTCGATTCTGGAAGTGGGTGAAGGCGTCGTCGAGGTCAAGAGCACGAATGGCGATACGCACCTGGGCGGAGACAACATCGATCATGAGGTGATGCAGTGGATCATCTCCGAGTTCAAAAAAGAGACCGGCATCGATCTGTCCAAGGACAAGATGGCGCTCCAGCGGCTGAAAGAGGCAGCGGAGAAAGCGAAGATGGACCTCTCCACGCTGCTTGAAACCGACATCAACCTGCCCTTCATCACCGCGGACGCGAGCGGCCCCAAGCACCTGCAAATGAAGCTGACGCGGGCGCGTTTCGAACAGATGGTCGAGCCGATTTTGCAGCGCAGCGTCGGACCTGTGAAGCAGGCTCTTTCCGACGCAGGCTTAACGCCGGACAAGATCGATGAGGTCGTCCTGGTGGGCGGGTCGACCCGTATCCCGCGCGTGCAGCAGATCGTCCGCAATCTTTTCGGCAAGGAGCCGCACAAGGGCGTGAATCCGGATGAGGTAGTGGCGGTCGGAGCCGCGGTCCAGGCGGGCGTTCTCGGCGGCGAGGTAAAAGATGTCCTGCTGCTCGACGTGACCCCGCTTTCGCTGGGCATCGAGACGCTGGGCGGCGTTTTCACCAAGCTGATCGAGCGCAATACGACTATTCCTACGCGCAAAAGCGAAGTCTTCTCGACGGCTTCGGATAACCAGACCGCAGTTGATATCAAGGTCTACCAGGGCGAACGTGCGATGGCTGCCGATAACCGGCTGCTGGGCGTGTTCCAGTTGGTCGGCATTCCCCCGGCGCCGCGCGGCGTCCCGCAGATTGAGGTGACTTTCGACATCGACGCCAACGGCATCCTGAATGTTTCGGCCAAGGACCGCGCTACGAACAACGAGCAGAAAATTACCATCACCAGCTCCTCCGGCCTGTCGAAGGATGAAGTCGAAAAAATGGCCAAGGACGCCGAGGCGCACGCTGCCGAAGACCGCAAGCGCCGCGAGGACATCGAAGCCCGCAACCGCGCCGACGCAATGATTTACAACACCGAGAAAACCTTGAAGGAACACCGGGACAAAATCAGCGCGGAAGACGCGGCCAATATCGAGAGGGCGATCGAGGAAGCGAAAAAGGCCTTGCAGCAGGGCGATTCGGCGACCATCAACGCGGCAGTGGACAAACTGACCACGGCCAGCCACAAGCTCGCCGAAGCCATGTACAGGGCTGCCTCCCAGGCGGGCTCGAGTCAGCAAGCAGGTCCGCAGCAAGCACAGCAGGGCCCCAAGGCGGACGGCAAGGACAACGTGGTCGATGCGGAGTTCGTGGACGTGAACGATCAGGGTAAGAAGTGAAGAGCGGCGGGACAGGCTTCCGCGGCCTGTCCCGATTCCTAAGCGAGTGAGTGAGCCATGCCGGCAACGGCCAAAGAGGACTACTACAAGACGCTGGGCGTCAAACGAAACTCATCGCAGGAGGAGATTCGCAAGGCCTATCGGCGGTTGGCGCGGAAGCATCACCCCGATTTGAACCCCGGGGACAAGGCGGCCGAGGAACGCTTCAAGCAGGTGCAGGAAGCTTACGATGTGCTGAGCGACCCCAAGAAGCGCGAAATGTACGATCAATTGGGGTTCTATTCGGAGACTGGTTTCAACGCCGGAGCCGGACCGCGAACCTCTTCCGGCCCGCCGCCCGGGGGCTTCCATTTCAGCGGATTCGATTTTTCCGATTTGTTCGGATTCGGCAATCAGGAAGGACAGGCATGGTCCCGGCGCGGCCCCGAGGCCGGCGGCGGATTTTCCGAGATGTTCTCTCATCTGTTCCGCCGGGGAGGCTCGCAGGAGCCGGAGCCGCAGCCAGGCACCGATCTCGAGTACACGGTTCAAATCGGTTTTTGGGACGCGATCCGGGGCACGCAGGCGCGCCTTAACATTTCGCGCTTCGATGCCTGCGGCCAATGCGGCGGAGCCGGATCGATCGGCGGCGCGAAGATTCAGTGCCCCGAGTGCCAGGGGACGGGCAAAGTACGGCAGATGGCCGGAGCCATGCGCTTCGAGTTGACCTGCCCGCGATGCAACGGCAAGGGGACGCTTTCCAATACCTGCCCGGCCTGCCATGGCGAAGGACGCATCTCGCGGCAGGAAACGGTCGAAGTTCGCATTCCTCCCGGCGCGGAGGACGGCTCGCGCCTGCGCGTAGCGGGCAAGGGCAATGCCGGAACAGGCGGCGCTTCCCCCGGTGATTTATACATCACCACGCGCGTCGGCGAGCATCCCTTCTTCAAGCGCACAGGCAACGACATTCATGTCCAGGTGCCGATAACCGTTTCCGAAGCCGCACTGGGGGCGAAGATCGAGGTGCCGACCATCGACGGGCAGGCGTTGCTCAAGATCCCCCCGGGAACTGAGAGCGGAAAGAAATTCCGTCTCCGGGAAAAAGGGGTTCTGAATCGCCGCACCAACGTCCGCGGCGATCAATATGTGGAAGTCAAGGTTGTCGTCCCGCGCATTCAGGACGAGCGATCGAAAGAAATACTGCGCGAATTCGCCCGCCTGAACCCGGAAGACCCGAGGGCGGGCTTGTTCGTCAACAGATGACGGTGATGCTATGGCACGCAAACGTACCAGCGGCGCTTACATGATTTCCGTCGTCTCGGAACAGTACGACATCCATCCGCAAACATTGCGCCTTTACGAGCGCGAGGGGCTGCTGAAGCCTTCCCGGACCGAAGGCAACACACGCCTTTACACGGATCGGGATTTGGAGCGGTTAGAAGTCATCCTGTCGCTGACGAGGGATCTTGGCGTCAATCTCGCGGGGGTTGAGATTATTCTCAACATGCGGGAAAAGATGGAAGCGATGCAACGCCAGATTTCTGAATTCGTAGCCTGCCTGAGCCAGCAGATGAACGGCTGGCCCATCGCCCCCGAAAGTGCGCGGCGCGCTCTGGTCCCGCTTTCCCAGCGATCGACGCCCGCGCCGCCCGGCGGCGCTTCCGCTCCGGCTGCCGGCCGGCCTAAGTCCACATCGCGTCAGAAGTCGTAACGGTAGCGCCGCGTTCGGCCCATTCGCTGAGCAGTTTTTGGCCGGCATTCTCGTCAATCGCGCGGATGGCGTCTGTAATGACCCGCACTTTCCGGCCCTTTGCCAACAACCCCTCCACGGCGCACCGCACGCAATAATCGGTGGCCACACCCACGACGGCGTACTCTCGATCCGTAGACCGGTCCAACAAGCGCTCGAAAGTCGGGTTCGAGAAAATGTCCAGCTTCTGCTTCTCCACAATGATCTGCTCGACGCCATCCGGCAGGTCGACGCCGGGCCGGTTCGGAACCACGGCACGGTGCTTGCATAAAGTCGCCGGGACTTTTTGCTGGCCCAGAGTTCCCGCGACGCAGTGCGCCGGCCAGACGGCAAACTCGGGATCGTTCTCGCTATGGGCATCGACCGACGAAATCACCGGGACGCCCCGCTCCCGCGCTTGCTCGAAGATGCGCGCCAGCGTGGGAATCAGATGCTCGGCGCCAGGCACGTAAAGCGCCCCGGCCGGCAGCATGAAATCGATCTGCGTATCGATGTCGATAAGAATCATGTTATTCCGGATCGGCGATCTAAGCCGGCTCGGCCCACCCGGCCTTTCGCACTGCCCTGCGTCTTACTTCAACTGGCTGGATTCCGGCTGGCGGCTTCCGGCTTTTCCCCTGTCTCCCATTTTCGCACTTCCCTCGTCAGCTCCTGCAACGCCGCGCTTTGGATAACCGGGTACTTTTCCGGAAATCGGAAGCGCCGGTATCGCTCCGGCAGGGCATAAAAGCGTTCCAGGGCGCTCTCGCGCAGCCGCTTGATGTCCGGCGGATCTGAGATTCGGCGCCCATCGCGAACCACCTGGCGGAGCAGGGCGGCGCCGCCCGGAAAGCTCTCGTCTGCCAGCCCTAGCACATCGCGATCCGGAAACCGGAACACCTGCTTGCAGCCGGGCAGCGAGCGTTTATCCTCGCTGAACTTGGCGGTCGGGCGGACCGACCCCCGGCTCTCGATTTCCACTAATTTATAGATGCTGCCCATGGCGGGAGCGTCGCGGGATGTGGCCAGTTCCGTGCCGACTCCAAACCAATCGATAGGAGCGCCCGCGGCCAACAGTTCGGCGATCCGGTGCTCGTTCAAATCGCCGCTAACCATTATCTGCGCGCGAGAGCATCCCGCTTCGTCCAGAATCTGCCGCGCTCGGCGGCTGTCGGCCAGCAAATCGCCGCTGTCCAGCCGGATGCCCCAAAAAGGCCGCTCTACGCGGATGGCGTTCTTGATCCCCGTCTCGACCTCGTAAGTATCGACGAGATAAATTGTGCGTTCACCGAGCAGATCTTGCAGCCGCGAGAAGGCTTCGAACTCGGAATCGTAAGCCAACGTCCAGGAGTGGGCCGCCGTGCCGTAGACGGGGATTCCGAAGCGAAAGCCCGCCTCCACGTTCGAGGTGCCCACGCATCCGCCGATATAGGCCGCACGAGCGCCGAGCGTTCCCGCTTCGGCGGTATGGGCGCGGCGTGTGCCAAACTCGACGACCGGCCGCCCGGCCGCGGCCTGGACGATACGCGACGCTTTCGTCGCGATCAAGGTTTGAAAACTTACGGCCGCAAGCAGGTAGGTCTCGGGAATTTGCGCCTCGGGAAGCGGCGCTGTAACCCGCAAAATGGGCTCCTCGGCGAACAGCGGCGTGCCTTCGTCGACCGCCCAGACGTCTCCTGTGAAACGAAACGCGCCGAGATACTCCCAGAAACTCTCCGAAACCCGAGAGAAACCAGGCAAACTTCGCAAATAAGAGATTTCCGCAGGCGTGAAACTGAGATTCAGCAGATATTCGATCGCTTGCTGCACGCCGGCCACTAGGATGTAGGAACGATCCTCCGGCAAACGGCGGATGGAGAGCTCGAAACTCGCGCGGTCTCCGGCCTTCCCCGCCTCAAAATAGCCGGCGGCCATGGTCAATTCGTAGAGGTCGGTTACAAGCCCGTTCACGCGTTAACCCTTATAGCATGGCGAGGAGAGGAGGCTGCGGAATGGATTGCTTACAGGCGGGCCGATGCCAGCCGACCGCATTGGGCTGTCTCACTTCCGCAGCAGGTTGCTCACCACGAACCAGACGTTCGCCGGGCGCTCGGCCAGGCGGCGCATCAAATACGGATACCAGGCGTCCCCGAATGGAACGTACACACGCATGCGATGCCCCGCGGCCACGTATCGGCTCTGCAAATCGCGGCGAATGCCATAGAGCATTTGAATCTCATAAGAGTCTTTCGGGATGCCATGCGACGCCGCGAAATCAATCGCCGCCCGCAGCAGTCTTTCGTCATGTGTGGCCAGAGCGGGATCATTGCCGGCTTGAAGAAGCATGCGGGCCAGCTTGTCGAAGTTTGCGTCCACGTCGCGTTTTTGGGAAAACGCCACCGACGGCGGCTCGTCGTAGGCTCCCTTCACAAGCCGCACGCGAATCTTGCGGCGGATCAATTCCTCGAGATCCTTTTCCGAGCGATATAAATACGATTGCACAACGGCGCCAATGCTCGGAAAATGCTCGTGCAGATCGGAGACCAGAGCAAGCGTCCGGTCCGTATAATCGCTCGATTCCATATCCACGTGAACGAAGCTCTGCAATTCACACGCCCGGCGCGCCACTGCCGCGACGTTTTCCCGGCAGGCGGCTTCGGAGATGTCGATTCCAAACTGAGTCAATTTCAGGGAAACATTGGCTTGCAAGCCCTGGGCGTGAATGCAGTCGAGCAATTGGAGATAGACCTCGCGGGCCGCGGCCGCCTCATCCAGGTTGGTGACGCTCTCGCCGAGGTAGTCGAGCGTCGTGGCAATGCCGCCTTGATTCAGTTGGCGCGTGACGCGAAGGGCATCCTCAACCCGCGTGCCCGCCACAAACCGGGATGTCAGCCGGAGCGCCGCGGGCGACCGCTCCATCCATCGCCGCAATGCCGCGCTGCGCGAGATGAAGAGAAAAAAGTGCCGGAGCAGCATCAGAAGCTACAGCAGCGATGGGAGTCGTTCCTTTGGATGCGCCTAGACGATCGCTTCGCGGCGGTCGTCCCAGATCACCGTACGTCCTTGCAGGTAGCTTTCCAGCGCCATGCGGCACGCAATCGACGTGCAGAACCCGATCTCGAACGGACAGTTGGGGTCTTTGCCGGAGCGGATGCAATCGAGAAAGTTCTGCATGTGCGTTCCGCCGCGGTTCGATCCCAGCATTTCGGAGGTGCGAGGCTGATTCACTTTCTCCGGGATGTAGCGTACCTGCCGGCTTCGCACGATCGTTCCGTCGCTTCCCAGCGCCTCTTCGCTTGAGCCCAGGTGGCCGTTGGCCAGTCCGCTCGACCAGGTGAACAGCATCTCTTCCGGCTGTTCCATGATGACGTGCAGCGTGTCGGGCGCCTCGCGGCCGTCCCGCCAATGGTAGATGCCGCCCCGGGTGGTGACCGCCCTCGGAATGCGTAAATCCAGGGCTTTGTACCAGAACGCCGCCTGGTGGCTCATATTCTCGTAAATGCTGCCGCCGGAATAATCAAAAAAGAGGCGCCAGTTGATAAACCGGTTCGGGTCGAATTCGCGCTGCGGCGCCTCGCCAAGGAACATGCTCCAGTGCACATTCTCCGGCTTCATATCCGGGTAGACAGGCCGCGCCCAATGCGGCCGGCCGTGAGGCGTATTGCGATAGGCCCAGGCGTGAATTTCGGTGATGCGGCCGACCAAGCCTGTGGCCAGGATCTGCCGAACATCCTCAACTTGTCCGGAACTGCAAGCCTGATGGCCGATTTGAAGGACCCGGCCGGCCCGCTGGAACGCCAGCCGCACGCGCTTGGCCTGGTCCACTGTGAACGCCATCGTGTTTTCCAGATAAACATGCCGGCCGGCTTCGAGCGCGGCCACGCAGTGTTCGGCGTGCAAATGCTGGGGAGTGGCGATCAAGACCGCGTCGATCGATGGATCCTCCAACATTTCGCGGTGATCGAAGTGCGCCCGGGCCGAGGGCGCGATGAGCCGGCATTCCTCGTGACGCCGGCGGTATACATCGGCCACAGCAACAAGCTCCGTATTGGGGCAGGCCAAAGCTTCGCGCAGGATCTGCTGCCCGCGCGCACCGGCGCCGATAAGCCCCAGCCGTATCCGGTCATTGGCGCCGAGGATTCGAGCGGCCGGCGTCATCGTGGCGATTGTTCCGGCCACCCCAACCGAAACCTTGCCGATAAAGTTGCGCCGCGAGGTCATAGAGCCATTCTGATTCTAGCAGACCCGCCTCCTTCGCCCCTGGGAAGCAGCGAATGCCAGCCGTAGGAGGAACCGGCAGGCTCCTCGAAGCGCGGCCGCGCCGGCCGCCGAAGGCAGCGCGCGAGGCGGTTTGCGAGGCGAGAAGTTCAGGCTTCGGGGGCCATGAGTTTCTCGGCTCCATCGCCGGTTCCTTGCGCGACCAGGCTGCTGTACACTAAGCGACACAA
>DASREK010000292.1:0-3149 GCA_035652135.1 Bryobacterales bacterium
AAAATCCTCGCCGGGCTGGAGCCGCTCGATGCGGGCGGGATCGATCGGGCCAGGGGCCTGAGCGTAGGTTATCTGCCCCAGGACGGCCTGGCCCTGGCGGGCAGAACCGTCTTTGAGGAATGTCTGAGCGTTTTTGCGGAAGTGCTGGCGCTCGAGCGCGAGCAGCGCGAATTGGCTGAAAAGCTGGGCCGTCTGGACCCGGCGGGCGAAGAATATCGCGCCGCCGCCGAGCGGTTTCACCGCGTGCAGGACGAGTTTCAAGCGCTCGACGGGTACACGGCCGAGGCCCGGGTTGGATCGGTGCTCGCCGGCCTCGGTTTCCCGAAACAGCAGTGGCGGCGCCGAACCGAGGAATTCTCGGGCGGCTGGCAGATGCGCATCGCCCTGGCCAAGCTGCTGCTCGAGAAACCGAACTTGCTGTTGCTCGACGAGCCCACAAACCATTTGGATCTTGAGGCGCGCAACTGGTTGGAAGATTATTTGAACGGGTATCCGCATGCGTTCGTCATCGTTTCGCATGACCGGTACTTTTTGGACGTCACAGTAAAGAAAATCGCCGAGCTCTGGAACCGGGGCGTGCACTTTTATGCAGGCAATTATTCCCGCTACGAAACGTTGAAGCAGAACCGGCTCGCCCAACTGGAAGCTGCTTACAAAAACCAGCAGGAAAGAATTCATCATCTGGAAGTCTTTATCAACCGTTTCCGCTACCAGGCCACCAAGGCCAGCCAGGTGCAGAGCCGCATCAAAGAGCTCGAAAAGATTGAGCGCATCGAGCTGCCGGCGGAGGAGAAGACCATTCATTTCCGCTTCCCGCAGCCAAAGGCCAGCGGGCGCGTCGTGCAGGAGTTCCGGCACGTTGCGAAGAGCTACGGCCCCAACCGCGTTTTCGACGACCTGAATTTTCTCATTGAGCGCGGCGACCGCATCGCTCTGGTGGGACCTAACGGAGCGGGCAAGTCCACGCTGATTCGGATGCTGGCCGGGGCCGAGCCCCTCACCGCGGGCGAGCGGATCGTGGGACACAATGTCGGGATCGATTATTTCGCGCAGGATCAATACAAAGCGCTCGATCCGCAGAAGCGCCTTCTGGACGACCTCTCCGCGGTGGTCCCGCGAGCTACTGAAAACGAACTGCGGAGCCTGCTCGGCTGTTTTCTGTTTTCGGCGGGCGATGTTTTCAAGCCGATTGGCGTGTTATCGGGCGGCGAGCGCAACCGCTATGCGCTGGCCCGCATGCTGCTCGTCCCCTCCAACTTCCTGCTTCTCGATGAACCGACCAATCATTTAGACCTGCGGGCCAAGGACGTGCTGCTCGAGGCCCTGCTCGAATTTTCGGGTACGGTGGCTTTCGTCTCCCACGACCGCTATTTTATCGACAAGCTTGCCACGAAGGTATTTGAAGTAGGCAACGGAGCGGTGAACATCTATTCCGGCAATTACGAAGATTATCTCTGGCGCAAGGCGAGCGAGGACGGGCAGGGGTCCGGAGAAGACGGGAAAAGGCCCGCTGCGCAAAAGGAGGCCGCCGGAAAATCCGCGCGGACAGCGAGCCGCGTAAACCCCCTGAAGGCGGAAGAAATGCGGCGGCGGATCGCTGAGATCGAGCAGCAGACGGCGGGAATCGAGCGCGAAATCGGGCTGCTCGAAGCCCAACTGGCGGGGTCCTACCGCGATCACAGGGAATCGATGCGCCTGACCAAGGAAATCGAGCAGCGCCGCGCCAGGCTGGACGCCCTGATAAGCGAATGGGAACAAGCGGGAACTGCGCTGGAACAAGCCTGAGCCCGCGTGCGCTCCGGACTCGCTGGATCCCACGACTTTCTCTCGACCACCGTAATGCCGCGCTCTGCGCCGCTCTGTCCGTGGCTTCCGTGCTGGCCACGATCCCGTTTTTGGAGACAGGCTTCAACGACGACTGGTCTTTACACCTTTACGGCGCTACGACTGGCCGAGACGGGAAAGCTGACGTATAAGCTGGGGCGCGCTGATACTTGGCGTGCAGGCGTGCTCGGCCGCCCTGATCATCCGGCTTCTTGGGTTTGGTTTCACTGCGGTCCGGCTCTCCACGCTGGTGTTCGACGCCGGCTCGGCAGCCGTTCGCCGTGCCGGAGGGCCCGCTCTGGCGCGTTCCACAAGCTTCCCTGCCATTCAGCGCTGTTTGGGACACGTTGTTCCGGATGGGTGTCAGCCTTGCCCTCCTGATTCTTCCCGTTCTGGCCGTCTACATACCGGGGGGTTGTGGATCTCCGATCGCTGGCTCTTGCTGGCGCTGTTCTGATAATCCCTTGGGCTTTGTGGAAAGCAACGGCGCCCGGTTCGCCGGGCTATAGTCCAATGCTCGGCAATATCATTACCCCGCAGGGAATTTTGGATGGCCTGGATGCCATAGGGAACAAGCCCACGACGCTGACTCGGCCGCTGCAAATCTCGCCTCAGGCGGCGTCCCGCGGCCCCCGAATCAGGAGAAAGGCCTGTTCACGAGGCGCCGAAAATAACAGCCGATCGTTCCGGCAAGGCCCAGGCCCGGCTCGAAAGCCCGGCTTGGCGTGGAATCGCCGCCAAGATGCAGCGAGGCGGTGGAGTCAGGATGCATGGACCCAGGTGCGGGAACTTAAGCCATCAATCGCCGCGCGGTGAGAACTTGTGCCGCCGGGCCGTGAAACTTGACATCCGAGAGATGCAGCGCGGAGATGTATCCGCGTCCCGGGCGAGGCTCCGGCGGCGTGTCACGGTTTGCGGCCGGTGCGCTGCGCCAGCATTCTCTGCGCCTGATTGGTGAGTTGCTGGGCTTTGGGCAGCAGATCGAGAGCAGCCTGAACATCCGGGTCGCGCTCGGCTTTTACTCTCTCGCCGGCGTCGAGGTCGTAGGCATGAATGTACATTTCGCGCTTGAGGAACCGGCGGATAAAGTCCTGGTTCCGTGCGAACTCAGCGCTGGTAAAAGAGATTTTCTCCGACGTCAAAAACTGCCGGAAGTCCTCCAGCGCTGCTTCGTCCGTATCCCAGTTTGCCGGCAGGCTTTCGTGTGCGGCGAAGTAATGCGTCGCGTAATTAAAAAACGCAAAGCGCCGGAAAAGCTCGGTCTGGAAACGGTCTGCGGTATGGCGGGGAAGCTGAACATCTGGCGTGATGCCGTCGCCGCCGTA
>DASREK010000293.1:0-4718 GCA_035652135.1 Bryobacterales bacterium
TTCCCGAACGTGCAGTCCATAGCTTTGGCCGGCAATTGGGGCACGGGCAACTACCACTCTCTGCAAACCGGCGTGGAGCATCGCTTCCGCAGCGGGCTGAACTTGGTGAGTAATTACACCTGGTCGCATTTGATCGACGACTATCCGGTAGTGGGCGGCGGGAAAGTGGGGCAGGGGCCTTGGCCGCAGCTGGTCAACAATTTCCATCTCGAGCGGGGAAATTCCGACATCGATATCCGCCATCGGTGGACGCTGATGGCCAACTATCAATTGCCCTTCGGCAGGAGCCTCACCGGCTGGCGCGGCGTAGTTGCCAAAGGGTGGCAGGCGAACGGAATTGCAGTGCTCCAAAGCGGTCCTACGATGACCGTGCAGAACGGATCGCCGCGCGCCAATACCGGCTCCGGCGACCGCCCGAACCAGATCGCCGATGGGAACCTCTCCGCCGATCAGCGCAGCACCGCTCGGTGGTTCAACACCGCCGCGTTTGCGCCCCAGCCGCTGTTTCAAATCGGGAATGCGGGACGAAACACGTTGTTTGCTCCGGGACGCGGCGAGCTTGATTTTTCCGTGTTCAAGGAGTTCAAGCCAACCGAGCGCACAACGCTGCAATTCCGGGCCGAGGCGTTTAACATTACGAACACGCCGAACTTCGGTGTGCCCGGCAACCAGCTTGGAACCGCCGCCTTCGGCGTGATCAGCGACACCGCAAACACGCTGCCGCGTAACTTGCAATTTGCCTTGAAGCTGCTGTTCTAAATATCAGACTGCTTTGTCACGCGTTCAGGTTGAACGCGGCCAAGTTCTTCTTTGAACGTAACTGAGCCCGGCCGGACGAGGGGGTTATCTGGCCGCGTCCGGATTTCGGCCATCTCCGTTCTCTGCGGCGCTCCACTGCTGTTCCAGCATTTTGGCGTACTCGCCCGAAGCGTAGAGGCAGAAGCTGAAATCGCCGGCGGCGAGCAGGGGAAATTTGACCGACTCTTTCCAGCAGGTATAGGAATAATCAGCAAAGCGGTAGTAATCGCGGAGGTACTCGGCCGACAGGATCTCCCGGGGCGGCGGCTCGCGGAACTGCGCCTGAATGCCTATGGACCGCGCGAAAATGCGGGCGTAATCAAGCACGCCCCACCGCCGCAGTTTCGCGGCGACCTCGTCCGGGGTGTCGGAAATCAGAAACTCGGCGAAGCTCTGTTCCGCCAGCCCCCGGCTTCGCAAGGATTCTGTGCGCTGCGTATAATCCATGCACTGCCCCAGCCATCGAAAAACATCTTTGCCCACAAAAAACAGCATGCGCAGCTCGGCGTAGCGGCCCTCGAGCAGCCGCTTGCGGAGCTGCTCGGCCCGGCTCAAGGCGCCGCCGTCAAGATGCAATTGCTGAGCGGCGGATTTTGCGTCTTCAAGAGCCCGCACCGAACTGGAGGCATCCGTAAACGGGTGAAGTATCAGCGGCGGAAGCTGGTGCTGCTGGACCGCAGGCGTTGATTCGGGCATCGGCTCTTCTTTTCTCATCGGCCCGCGCCCCCGAAAATAACGCGGCTGGTAAAAACTTCCGCTGCGCCGAACGCAGCTTGTAAAATCAGCCGCAACTTAGAAGCTATCTCCGCTGCTCGAGCGTGACCCGCGCCGTCAGCGGCTTGCCATCGCGCAAGACACGCACTTCCACGCGGTCTCCGACATTCTTGCTGCGCAGGGCGTAGGTGAAGTCATAAAGATTCTTAATCGGCTTGCCGTCAAACTCCACCAGAACATCCCCCGATTTCAGGCCGGCCTTGGCCGCCGGCGAGCCCTCTTTGACGTCGGCGAATTTCACGCCGTTCTCTACCTGCCCAAAATCGGGAATGGAGCCGAAATAGGGGCCATAGCCTCCGCCCCCCGAATCTCCCGCCGCCGAGCCGGCGTGCGGATTGCTTTCAGCGACCCGGACATACTGCGGCCGGGAGCCCGCTTCGTCCAAGTTCTCGGCGACGTCGAAGACCATATCGAGCAGCCGGACCGTTTCCGGACCTTCAATTTTGTCCCAGGTATCGGAAGGTTTGTGGTAATCGCTATGCAAACCGGAGAAGAAAAAAAGCACCGGAACCTGCTTGGCGTTGAAACTGGTGTGATCGCTCGAATCGTATCCGCCCGCGGAGTAGTCCAAATGGAACGAAAACTTCTTCCCCGCCTCCTCCACCATCGGACGGAATGTCGTTCCGGTTCCGACGCCTCCGACGTACACTTTGTCCTGGCGGACGCGGCCGATCATGTCGAGATTGATCATGGCCACGGTCTTATCGAGCGGTTTCAGGGGATGATTTACGTAATAATTGGACCCGAGCAAGCCCAGTTCTTCGCCGCTGAAGGCAAGAAAGACCACGCCGCGCTTCAGTTCCGATTTGCGGGCGGCGAACATCCGGGCCAGTTCCATCAGCCCCGCCGCGCCCGAAGCATTGTCATCCGCGCCCGGATGGACTTTGCCCACCATCGACGGAGCCAGCGAATCATATTGGCCCAGCCCGAGATGATCATAATGGGCGCCGATCACGATATATTCATCCGACGAACCGGGCAGCCAGGCGACGACATTATTGACGGTAGCCATCTGCCGCTCGATGTTGACGCGAGCCGATACGCGAATGGATTCCGGGAGCGCGAAAGATTGCGGCTCGAGCGTTTTATCAATCTCCTTCTGCAACTTGGCCAGCGATTTCCCCGCCTCAGCCACCCATTGCTCGGCGATCGCTGCTTTTACCTGCAACACAGGCAGGCCCTCGTCCGGCGGACCTTCCGTGAACCCGAATTTCACCAGCCGGTCTTCGTCCGAGGCATGAGCGCCGCGGTCGTTTACGATGATCAGCCCGCGGGCGCCCCGGTTTCTCGCGTTAATGGCCTTGCTGATGAAGGCGGCGTGGCGGGTGAACGCCCGGCCCCGAAACACGCTTTTGGGATCGTGCTCCTGGGGCTCATGGCGCAGCACGAGCACGATTTTGTCCTTCACGTCCAGATGAGCGTAATCGTCGTAATGATACTCAGGGGCGGTGATTCCATAGCCAGCGAACACCATCGTTCCCGAAACCGAGCCGCTGGAGGAGAAACTCAGAGGCGTAAAGTCCTGGCCGACGCGCAGGGCCGTTGTACGTCCGCCCGACTCTATCTCGAAGCGGTTGTCCGGGCCGAGATTGGCTCCCACCGAGATCGTGAAAGGCTGGAAATACGAGTCGCCGTTGAGCGGCTCGACGCCCGCCGCCCGAAACTGGTCCGCGATGTAATGCGCGGCCTTCTCCAGCTCGGGGGAACCATCGCCGCGGCCTTTCATCTCGGGCGCGGCCAGCGTACGGACGTCGCGGATGTATCGCTGGACGTCGGCGCCCGCCGCCCAGCACAGAGCCGATGCTCCCAGCAGGAAAACGAGATTGCGCGCCAGCCGCATGGTGAACCCCCGCTAGTGTTGGGGCTGAGTGAATGGAGTCGGGAGCTTGACCTCGCAGCAGGCTTCGTCGCTCTGCTTGGCCGCCTTCTGATAATCGAGCTCCAATTCGATCACTCGCTGCAAGGTGGGCCAGGGCGTAGCGCCCGACAGTTTCCGGCCGTTGACAAACACCGTCGGCGTCGAGTTGATTCCCAGCGCTTTCCCTTCCGCGATGGATTTATCGACTTCGGCCTCTGTGTCGCGCTTCTCCAGGCATTGATTCAACTGCAAGGGATCGACCCGTTTCCCTTGGATAAACTCGTTCAGTTTCTCGCTGAAGTTCCGGGTGAGGATCTCGCTTTGGTTTTCGAAAATCCAATCGTGGTACTGCCAAAATACCTGGGGATTCTGCCGGTAGATGCAGCGGCCGGCGATGGCCGCCGTTTTGGCCCAGTCATGATTCGGCAGGGGGAAATCCTTGAAATATACGCGGACCTGCGTCGGGAAGGTCTTCGTAATATTCTCGCGAAGGCTTTTAGCCTCCTCGCGGCAGTGCGGGCACTGGAAATCGCTGTAAGCTACGATCACCACTTCCGCGCCGGCCGGGCCGAAGCTGGGCTGCAAGGCCGTGGTAATCTTGCTCAGGTTGTCCCGAAACGGGTTGTCGTCCGCCGGATACACGGCGCCATCTATGATGTGCTTCCCGTCCGCGCTCACATAAAAAACCTTGTCCTGCGAGGCCAATTCGTAAGTCGCGTGAACCGTGGTTTCGAGCAGCCCTGGGACCGGGGAAGGGGTGAAGTCGGAGATCTGTACTTTGACCTCCGGAAGCCACCCGTACAAGTGGCGGACGTAAGCTTCCAGGTGCTGCTTGTTCAATGCGGATTTCGGATCGGAGGAAGCAGCGGCGGCGCTTTTAGTCGCCGCCCGCGCTGTGGAAGCTGTCTTGCCAGAGGCTGCCTTCCTGGCTGCCTGGGGAGGGGCCGCCAGAAGCGCTCCAGCGCCGACGAGACAAAGCCCAACCGAGCGGAAGTTGTGCAGCATAGAACCAATTGTATCAATTTTCGCGCTGCCGGGCCGCCGCACGCGATTTGAGCGGCGTGCGGCGCGAATGTTAAGATCGCTAGCGGGAAATGACCGCTCCGCGACCCGTCAGGTACGCCCAGTCTCGCAGTTCCGGAATCCTAGCACGTTACATTTTCAAGGAAATTGTTTCCAGTGCGCTGCTGGGAACAGTTCTGTTCACTTTCATCCTTTTCTTGCGGAAGGTGCCGCAGCTTTTTGAGCTGCTGGTTCGCCGGACGGCTTCGGGGGAAGTGGTTCTCTA
>DASREK010000294.1:0-2227 GCA_035652135.1 Bryobacterales bacterium
ACCGCTGTTCTCAAGGGAAGCCAGCGGCGTCCCGCCTGCCAACGCCTGGCCCGCTTGCCATGCGCCTCGGCTCCGGACTAGGATACATTATTGTTATGTTGCGTCTTAGTCGATTTTCCAAATTGGCGGCTGCGGCGGCAATCCTGTTGACCGGGTTAGCTTGGGCAGGCGAGGTCCCGAGGCCGGCGCCACCCCTGACTGTGAAAACTTTGCGCGGGGAGCCGCTCTCGCTGGAAAGTTTGCGGGGCAAGGTTGTTCTTCTGGAGTTCTTTCTGACAACGTGCCCGCATTGCCAGCGTACGGCGGGAACGATCGAACCGATTTGGCGTGAATATCGCTCGCGCGGTCTGGAGGTCCTGGCAGTGGCAATTAATCCGGATGCCGCTCAGCTCATTCCGGACTTCCGGGCGCGCTTTGGCTCTACGTATCCGATGGCCCTCGGCAGCAGCGATCAAGTAAAAGCGTTTGCCGGCATCTCGCCTGTGAAAACCTTTTTTGTGCCCTATATTTTTCTCATCGACCGCAAGGGCGTGATCCGCTATGAGCACCCCGGCGAAGATGCTGCCTTTTACCAGAACGAGAACACGAATATGCGCGCCGAGGTGGACGCGCTGGTGAAGGAAGGGGCGCCCGCCCGGAAATCGACCGCCAAAGCTGCAAAGAAGGGCTGAAACGGCGAGTGAAAGCCCGGCTTGGGATGATCCCAGCCGCACCGAGCAGCGCCTTCTTTTCACTTTCACTGACAACATCTCGCATCTCCTGAGGCGTTCCCGCCCGGGGCCCTGGACATCAGTTCCGCCCATCTCGTATATTTGCCGAGATCTCCGACGCGGAAAGGTTGACACATATGAGCGGGCCGTCTCTGGTGGTTCTCACACTGCTGTCCATCGTCCTGCTTTTAGCATTGGTGCTGGTGTTGCGGTTACACGCGTTTCTGGCCCTGCTGATTTCGGGGATGGCGCTGGGAGCGGCTGCGGGGCTGCCGCTGCGCAAGGTGCTGTCTTCGCTTCAATTTGGCTTTGGCGACGCGCTGGGGTTTATCGCCGTAGTGGTCGGGCTGGGCGCGATGATCGGCCGTTTTCTCGAAGTTTCGGGCGGCGGCCAGGTTCTCGCGGACTGGCTGCTCCAACTGTTCGGCCGTGAGCGGGCCCCTTGGGCCGTGCTGGCCACGTCGTTTCTGCTCGGTCTTCCGATTTTCTTTGAAGTCGGCTTCATCATGCTCGCGCCCATCATCTGGAACCTTGGCCGGGAAACCAAACGATCATTGCTTTTTTACGGCCTGCCGATGGCTGCGGCGTTGACCACCGTACACGCCATGGTTCCTCCGCACCCGGCCCCCTCGGGAGCGGCTCAACTCCTGGGCGCGGATCTCGGGCGTACGATCCTCTATGGGGTCGCCTTCAGCGTCCCGATGGCGATCTCGGGCGGCATGATTTACGGCGGCTGGATCGCCCAACGCATCTTTGTGCCCGTGCCCGAGCACATGAGCAGGCCCGCCGAGCTTGTCGCGGACAATCACGAAGAACTTAAGCCGCCTCGGGTGGGCCTGGTATTGACTGCGCTTCTGATTCCGGTGGGCTTCATCTTCGCGGCTTCCATCAGCGACATGGTCGCCCCGCCTGCCTCGCGCGTACGGCAAGCGCTTGGATTTTTCGGCCATCCTTTCACGGCTCTGATGACCGCAACGCTGTTTGTGATGGTGTTTCTTGGGGCCCGCCGCGGCGCCAAACGCGACCAGATTGCGAAGCTGGCTACCGAATGCCTGGCTCCCACCGCCTCGCTGCTGCTGATCATCGGCGGCGGCGGCGCCTTCAAGCAGGTCATCGTGGATTCAGGCGTCGGCAAGTATGCGGGCGAGCTGCTCGCCGCTTCGCATATTTCGCCGCTGGTAGTGGCTTACATTATCGCGGCGTGCCTGCGCGTCGCTCAAGGGTCGGCGACGGTCGCCATCGTCACCGCGGCCGGCATTCTGGCTCCGATTGTGAAAGGAATTCCCGGCTACCGGCCCGAGATGCTGGTGATGGCCACTTCCGCGGGCGGAACCATCCTGTCGCACGTCAACGACGCCGGTTTTTGGATCGTCAAGGAATATTTCGGTATGACCGTGCCGGATACCTTGCGCACCTGGAGCGTGATGAAGGTCGTCCTGTCGCTGGCGGGGTTCGGGTGCATTTTGCTGGCGCAGGCCGTGTTTTTTTAGAGAGCCGGCGTCTTGGAGTTTGGACCT
>DASREK010000295.1:0-29377 GCA_035652135.1 Bryobacterales bacterium
ATGCAAAACTTCGCGCGTTTGGCGCGGCCGCGGGATGGATTCTGCCTGAAGACGCCGCCCCGCCGGTGAATCGAGGAGAGGCTTTGATCTGGTCCAAAAATGAGAAGCCCTGGCGTGCCCGGATTATTCCGGGCCGCGCCGAACGGCTGAGGCATGCAAGGAAATACGCAGCCGGCGAAATCGGCCCCGGCATGGAGTTCTGCTTTCGCGGGCCGGAGGGCAAGCTCAATCTGCGGGCCACCAACCTGATTACCTTCGTGCAGCTCGCCGCCGGCGTCGATCCCGAAACCTGGTCGTACCATCTGCGCCGCGGCGAGTATTCGCGCTGGTTCCGGGACGCCATTCGCAGCGAAGAGCTCGCGCTGGAGGCCGAGCGCATCGAGAAAGACCGGAAGCTTAGCCCGGCCGAAAGCCTCGCCCGGATCCGGCGGGCGATCGAGTCGCGCTTTACATTGCCAGGATGATCGCGGCGCACGCGGGCCGGGATGGCGTGCAAACGCCGCCGGCGGCGCTTTGCCGGAAGCTGGAGACCTCCTCTTTTTATGGCGAACCCGGATGTGATTGTCATCGGGTCGGGACCCAATGGCCTTGCAGCCGCCATTACGCTGGCTCAGGCTGGCCGCTCCGTTGTGGTATTCGAGGCGGAACACACGCCCGGCGGAGGCGCCCGCTCCGCGGAGTTGACGCTGCCCGGGTTTGTTCACGACGTCTGCTCCGCCGTGCACCCGCTCGCGCTCGCCTCGCCGTTCTTCCGAACGCTGCCCCTCGCCGAACATGGACTCGCATGGATCGAGCCACCCGCCGCCCTGGCCCATCCTTTTGACGACGGCACAGCCGCCCTGCTCGAGCGCCCGGTCCAAGCTACGGCACAGCATCTCGGCGAAGACCAGAGCGCTTACATCAAATGGATGACGCCTCTGGTGGAGGATTGGGCGCGGCTCGAAGCCTCCATTCTCGGCCCGCCCCGCTGGCCTCGGCATCCCTTGACCCTGGCCCGCTTTGGCGCGAGCGCGCTCCGCCCGGCTTCCGCCCTCGCCCGTTCGCTTTTCCGGGGAAGGAGGGCGCGCGCGCTGTTCTCCGGCTGCGCGGCGCACGCCATGATGCCCCTGGAAAAGCCGCTCACGGCGGGTTTTGGCATGGTGCTGGCGTTGCTGGCGCATGTTGTTGGATGGCCGCTGGCGCGGGGAGGCACGCAAAGCCTTACCGACGCTCTCATTTCTTACTTGCGTTCGTTGGGCGGGGAGGTTCTGACGGGCGCCCGCGTCACTTCGATCGACGAGCTCCCTCCGTCGCGCGCGATTCTGTGCGACCTTTCTCCGAAGCCGCTGCTGCAAATCGCCGGCCATCGTCTTCCCGGCGCATACCGGCGCAAGCTGGAGCGCTACCGTTACGGGCTGGCGGCCTATAAGATCGATTGGGCGCTCGATGGACCGGTCCCGTGGCGCGCGGCCGAGTGCACTCGGGCGGCCACCGTTCATTTGGGCGGCACGATGGAGGAGATTGCAGCCTCCGAGAGGGAATGCTGGTCCGGCCGGCCCCCGGAACGCCCCTTTGTGCTTCTGGTGCAGCCCAGCTTGTTCGATCCGGCCCGCGCCCCGGCGGGCAAACACACAGCATGGGCGTACTGCCACGTGCCGAATGGCTGCTCATTCGAAATGGCAAGCCGCATCGAGCAGCAGATGGAAAGATTCGCGCCCGGCTTTCGCGACCGTATATTGGCCCGGCATATAATGCCGCCGGCGGAAATCGAAAAGCACAATCCGAACCTGGTCGGCGGAGACATCGCAAGCGGCGTTCCGGATCTGCGCCAGTTCTTCGCCCGCCCTGCCTGGAGTCTGTATTCCACTCCGATAAACGGCCTCTACATTTGCTCGGCGTCCACACCGCCCGGAACGGGCGTTCACGGGATGTGCGGCTATTTCGCCGCCCGGCGGGCGCTGAAAAACTTGTGGGGCGGCTGAACCGCGAACGCTTTTCCCTCACGCGAGCGCGGACGGAAGTTCGCTGCCAGCTCGGTCTCGATCTTGCGCCGGGCAAACGGCGAAGAAGTCAGCGAAGTCTCGATTCTTCCCTTGCTTTTGTCTTTCCGCATCGCTTGCGTACGAATCAGCACCCTTCGCCGCACAAAGAGCTTGATTGTACATTGCTCTGCTCATACAATCTCCAGATTGTACCTTAGGCGACGAAACAGGGCCTCTGGATGTTGGTAGACATACCGGCGCCTGCCAGCGCTTCAGCGGAGCGGGACGAGCGCCTCCGGGAGGGCAAAGGCGGCCTCGCTTCCCCGGTTTGGCAAGAGCTGCTGAAACCCTATCGCGGCGCGTACAGCAAATACATCGCCGGGGTCATCTTGCGCCAAGCCATACTCGTGCTCGGCGGCTATTCGATGGTGTGGGCCATACGCCTTTGCACGGGGCGCCCGACCTTCCCCGAGTGGCTGGTGATCGCGGCTCTTCTCCTTTTCGACAGCGTCTATCTGAGCCTCGATACCGGCCTGAACACACTTTTCACGACACGGCTTTCTTTTCCGCTGTTCGGCCGGATGAAAATCGCGGCGCTCGAAAAGATTTTTCAGATGCCGACGGAGTGGCATCAGGAGCAGAGCTCGGGCACTTTGCTGGGCAAAGTAAACAACGGCGTTGGACGAGTCATGGGCATGGGAGAGGCGGTGAGCCGCGAACTGCTCCCGGCCGCGATTCGCACTATCCTGAGCCTTGTTCCTCTGTTGCTCCTGAGCCTCTACACTGCGCCTTTGCTGCTGCTCGCGCTGGGCTTGTTTAGCTGGCTCACGCTCCGCGAAAACAATCGCCGCGCGGCGTTGCGGAGCAAACGGCACGCCTGCTATGTCCGCGACTCTGGTAAATTCGGCGAGTATGTACAGGCGGCGCAGCCGGTCGTCCAATTCGGCCAGACACGGCGGCTCCTCGCAGACTACGGGCGGCTGCAAGAACGCATCGTCAGACTCGGCCGAGCGGAAATGCGCGTAGCGAATACGTATTCCTGGCGGCGCAGCCTGGTGCTCTCGCTGGCCAAACGCGTTTCGCAGGGAATCTGGATCTGGCAGCTTCGCCGCGGCGCCCTGGACGTGGCTATGGCCATGTACCTCAACCTGCTCACCGAGGAGCTGCTGGCGTCGTTCTGGGGCTATGCCGGTTTGCTCGAGCGAATCTTCGAAGGGCTCGAGCCCGCCAGGATCCTGGTGAAACTTTTGAACGAACAACCCGCCGTCAGGGATCAGCCAGGCCCGGCGCCAGCTCCCGCCGAAGGGGACTGCGGCATCGAGATGATCGATGTCCAGTTTTCCTACTCACGCGGCAAGCACATCGTCCGCAACCTGAACCTCTCCATCAAACGGGGCGAGGTGCTGGGCATCGTGGGCCGTTCCGGATCGGGCAAAACAACCATTCAGAATCTTCTCTCGCGCATCTTCGAGGCGCAGCACGGCAAAATTACCGTCTACGGCGCCGATATCCGCCAATGGCCCCTGGGCCGCTTACGCGGACTTTTTGCCTGCGTATCGCAGAATGGAGGCGTGTTTTTCTCCGGCATGACTCTGTTCGATACGATCCGCTTCGCGCGGCCCGAGGCGACATTCCGCGAAGTAGTTGAAGCGGCCAAATGCGCCTGCATTCATCAGGACATCATTCGCATGCCCGCCAAATACCGCACCAAAATGAAAGCCGGCGGGGCGAACCTCTCGAAAGGACAACAGCAGAGGATCGCCCTGGCCCAAGCTCTCCTGGCGCTGAAAGACGACCGTAAAATACTCGTGCTCGACGAATTTACGAGCCAGCTCGATTCGGAAACCGAATCCAAGATCCTGGCCAACCTGCTGCCGCACCTGGCAGGCAGGACCGTAATTCTCATCGCTCACCGGCTGTCTACGCTGCGGCAGATCGCCGACCGAATCGCCGTGCTGGAAGATGGGAGGATTATCGAGCAAGGCGCCCACGAGGAGCTTGTGCGGTCAAATGGCTGGTATGCGGAAATGGCCCGGGCGCAGGCCGTCACTTAGTCCAGGATTGCGGCCCGGCGGCCGACCTTTCGAGCTGTTCGAGCGCGAGCGGTCGTTCCTCCTGAATATCGCTGAACTCAGAAAACGCAGCTAGATATTCGCGATAGGCTCGTTCCCAGGCCACATCGTCCGGAGCTCCCCAGCGCCGCAGATACTCCGGCGACCCAGGATAGGGAAACAGCGGCACCGGCCGATTGGCCCAAACACCGTGCTGCCGCAGCTCCGCGCGCCATGCTTCCACCTCGGCCGGGTTATCGTTTTGCGACTCCAGCAAATTGGCCTGGACAAAGGGGACGCGCTGCCTGGCATAAATCAGCCGTTCGGCAAGGTCGGCCGTAGACAGCTTGCACCGCTTATCGAGCAGAGCGCGCCCGTCTTCTGTGATGCTTTCCACGCCCGCTTCGATCGAAACGCAGCCTGCCCGCCCCAACAGATCAATCATGGGCGGCGCCCAAAGATCAATGCGCGTTTGAATTCCGAACCGGATCTTCCGGCGGGCCAGAGCTTCGAGCAGATCCGCGTACGGCAAAAAGATTTCGTCGATGAAATAAATGTACTCGACGCCTTTCGCCAGCAACCCGTCCAGTTCCACCAGCACCGCGCACAGCGGGCGCCGGCGGAAGCTGTTTCGAAAGTTATCTTTCGCGCAGAAGGTGCAGTGATAAGGGCATCCGCGTGTGGTTTCCATTTCCGCGCCGGGACCGCTGGGCGCCGCGTCGAAGCGATGATGCTGGTGCCGGTGCAGCCGTATCGCCTCCTGAGGCCAGTCGAGAGCCGGCAGCCGCGCCATGTCGCAGGCATGAGGCCCGCCCTGGATTACGGGCTCCCCGTGATCCAGATAGCACAAGGAAGGAATTTCTTTCCAATCACCGGCAAGTTTCGGCAAGATTTCTTCGCACTCGCCCAGCACCACGGCGTCGGGCTCGAGCTTTCGCAGGACGGCGCGCGGCGTTGTCGAACCGTGCGGCCCGACTACGGCGATTTTCCCGGCAAGGTCCCGTACCGCCTGCAACGCCTCCAGAGGAACGCGAAGCTCCGGCGGCGCACAGCGCCAGAAAAGGTAGCTCGGAGCGGTGGTGACCACCAGAAAGTCAGGCCGATACGCCGCCGCCGCGGCCCGCACTTGTTCCAGAGAAAGGTTCTCGAGTTGCGCGTCGATTATCACCGCCTCGTGATGCCGTTGCCGCAACAACGCCTGGGCATATCCGTATTCCAGGGGAAGGTGCGGATAGCGGCACCCGAAATAGATGCTTCCCTCGAACGACCAGTTGGGGTTAAGAAGCAAGAATCTCATGGATGCCCTCGATCGCAGCCGGATGAGGCCGTCCTGCGCTTCTTCCTTCCGCCAGCCAGCGATAGAGCTGCTGGATTCCCTGACGGGCGCATACCTTGGGCGCCCATCCGGTGGCGGCCTGGAACTTTCGCGTATCGGATACGTAATATCTCTGGTCGCCCGGCCGCGGGTCTCCAAACCGTAGCTGGGGTCTTTTGCCGTCGATCCAGTCGATCATCTCGATCAGTTCGAGAAGACTCATCGTGTTGCCGAGCCCGCCTCCAATGTTGAACGCCTGCCCGGAGATGGAGTGGATATTGGCGTGGGCCAGTAGAAATGCGTCCACAAGATCGTCCACATAGAGAAGATCGCGAACCTGCAAGCCGTTTCCGTAGAGCACTATAGGCTTGCCCTCGATCGAGCGAATGAGGAAGTGCGCCACCCAGCCTTGGTCTTCCGTGCCCATCTGGTGCGGCCCGTAAACGCAACTCATCCGGAATACGACGGCGGGAAGTCCGAAGGTCCGCGCGTAATCGAGCACGTACTGGTCTGCCGCTCCCTTTGAGCAACCGTAGGGGCTGTGAAAATCAAGCCGGCGCTCCTCGCTGATGCTCGCGGCCGCGGGGCTCAGGGGGCAATACCGCGAGCCATTGGCTTGCAGCGGAATGTCATCCACCGGCCCGTAGACCTTGTTAGTTGATGTAAACAGCAGCGGTGCAGGGCACTCCAGTTTTCGCAGCGCCTCTAGCAGATTCAAGGTGCCCCGCACATTCACCTCGAAATCTTCAGTGGGATCGATGAGGCTGCTGGTGACGGCGACCTGGGCCGCGAAGTGAAAAACCTGTTTGGCCGCCCGCACCGCGGCGCGCAGTGCGGCGGCGTCCCGCACGTCGGCGGCTTCCAGGTGAACGCGGTCTCCATATCGCTCTTGCAGCCAATGAAGGTTCCGCTCGGTTCCGGGGCGGGACAGATTGTCAAATAGCAAGACCGATTGGCCGCCGGAAAGCAGGCGGTGAGCCAAATTGGCGCCTAGAAAGCCGGCGCCTCCGGTGATCAGGACGTGCCGTCGCCGCCCCGTGGAACGAGCGCGCTGGTCCGCGCGGGCCTTGTCGCGAACTTCTTCGATCCCGCCGCGGGCCCAGACCTGAAACAACAGCTTTGATTTCCCGTCTCCCTGCTTCAGGCCAAAATGGCAGTCGCGTTCGTCGGTGCGCAGAGCGCCGCCTTCCGCAGCGCGGTCCTGAAGCGCTTTCCAGTAAACTCGCGGCACGGGCGCTTCCACAGCTTCAGCAAAGGCTCGGAGCTGGGCTCGCTCATCCTCGCGCCAGGTCGAGTAGCCCGCTTCCGTGATCCAGATTTGCGCCGCCGATCCGCCTTCGGCAAGGGCGCTTTGCGTGTCCTGGATGTGTTTGGTCCAGCCGCTCCAAGGGTGCTCGGAGACGCCGGGAAACCCATGAATGCCTACGGCGTCAACATAGGCCATCACGCCCCGGTCAAACATAAGTTTCAGCCACCGGCAGTCGGGCGGCCACGCGCCGGGCAGCACAGTTTTCTTGCCGCGCTTGCGGGCCCAGTACGCCGCCCCGCCGATCATCTCACAGAAGATCTCCCAACCGGGGTCGAGGCGATAATCCCAGTAGTCGATGTTGTTCGGCTCGGTCCAGAATTCGATCCATTCGAAAAGCCTGCCGAAACGCGTGATCATTACATCCAGAAAGTCGGCGTACGCTTTGGGCGTTCTGGGGGGAGAGGAGATCTTCGGCACGATGCCGAGCGAAGGCGGCGTGTAAAGAAAACAGGGGAGGATCGAGACTTCTTTGGCGAGTCTCGGCAGCAGCCAGGCATACCACCCATCTCCTTCCGACCGATACCAGTCGGCCCAGCAAATCGTGGTGCGCAAATCCTCGACTCCCAGGCTCTTCAAATCGGCCAGCGTGGCTTCGACGCGCTCATATTCGCCCGGGAAGAAGCATTCCACCATGCCGACTCTCTGCCCGCCGCACGCCGGTCCCGCTTTTCGCGGCGTCTCCTCGTGGTTTCGCGCTCGCTGGCCGGGCGGCCTCTTCATATCACCAGCCCCCTCGATGCCAGTTCACTGCGGGCCTCTGCCACGCGGTCCCTGGCGATTTGCCCTTCGAGCCACTGCGCCAAACCCGCCACGCCCGGCTCGAGTTCCAGCCCTGGCTCGTAACCGAGCACGCGCCACGCCAGGGTGATATCCGCAAAGCAGTGCCGGATATCACCGGCGCGATACTGGCCGGTCACCTCCGGCTCGAGCCCTCCTTTGCCGAGAACGCGTCCCAGCAAGCAGGCGACCTCGCGCACGGACCGCGCTTTTCCGCTGCCCACGTTGAATACGCCGCCGGCGGCCTCCGGCTTCTCCAACGCCAGCCGGCAGGCCCGCACCGCGTCGTACACGCTGACAAAGTCGCGCTGCTGCCGCCCGTCTTCAAATAAAAGCGGCGGCTTTCCATTCATCAGCCGCGCAGCGAAATTTACCAGCGCGCCCGTATATGGGTTGGACAGCGCCTGGTGCGGTCCGTAGACATTGAAGAACCGCAGCGCCACTACCTCGATTCCATAGGCCGCGCCTACGATCTGGCACATTTTCTCCTGATCAAACTTCGAAAGCGCGTAGACCGAGGCGAGGCACGGCGGTTTGGTTTCGGGCGTAGGGACGGGAGTCAGCGGGAAGCCGTTTTCATCGCGAATTTCCCAATCTCCCAGGGTAAGCTGCTTGGGAGTCCGCTGTACGCGTTCGCGAAAGCTCCCATCGGAGGCGCGATAAAGACCTTCGCCATAGACGCTCATGCTTGACGCGACTATGAGACGCCGCACGCGGCGGCGGCTGAGCGCTTGCAGCAGCACGGCCGTTGCCAGGTTGTTCATGCTGGTGTATTCGGCGATGCGGTACATACTCTGCCCCACGCCGACCGCGGCGGCGAAATGGTACACAGCGTCCACGCCGCGCACGGATTGGTCCACAAAAGTCTCATCCCGCAGGTCGCCGGTGAGCAATTCCACGTCCCGGTTCAGGTAGCCGGGCCGCTGCCGATGTTGTCCGTGGACTTGGGAAGTGAGGCAATCGAGAGCCCGCACAGCATATCCGTGCCGCAGGAGCTCGGTGGCGAGATGACCGCCTATAAATCCGGCGCCGCCTGTGATCAATACGTTCCTGGACATCACTGATTCGCCGATCAACGAAGATCGCCGCGCCACGTCACGCCCGTTCCCTCGCAAAACAAGCGCTCAATTGCGTTGCAAGAGCGGTACCAATATTGGCGCGAACCGTATTGCAAAACAGCTTCTTACCCTGTTTTCGTACACCCAAACCTGTGTTGTGGCATCGAACCACTCTTGAAGCATCTGCCAGCCGAGGGCCCTCGATGTCACCGGCGGTCCGGAATCCCCAGGGCGTTCGAAACTCCGCATTTCGGATCTGGATCAGAAAGCCATTGTCTAAATGCCGGCCGCAAAGACCGCGCGAGTTCCTTCCTGGCCGCGCCGCTGCGAAAGATCTACTCACCTCCGGCCATAACACGGCCGTTCGTCCGGCCACAATTACCAGAAACCGGGCAGCCAGACACCGCGTTTCCGCCGAGAGCGCCCGCTCCGCCTGAATCCGCAAAAGCCCCTAACGGCGGGCCGGCTCAGTGCTACACTGGCATTCGTATGACAGCGGTTGTTTATCAAATCTGAATTCCATTCACGGGCTCGACGGGATCGAGCCTGGCCGCCGACCCTGCCGGTGTGAATTGAGGCTAACCTCCTCGCCGCGCCGGTTTGCGGGACGGAGTGAGGGAAAACTCAATGATGCCTGGTACAAATACTGAGAACGTTGAGACGAAGCTCGATCAGATCTGCGCGGAGATCATCGGCCCTGCGGCGCCTGAGGTCGATCGGACTGGCAGCTTTCCGACCGAATCCATTGCAGCATTGAAGAACGCCGGATTGATGGGCGCCATGAGCGCCCGCGAAGTGGGCGGGCTCGGCCTCGGATTGCGAACCACGGCCGGCATCATCCGCCGCGTTTCCCGCGAATGCGGGTCCACCGCGATGGTGCTCTGTATGCATTACTGCGGGACGGCGGTGCTGGAGGCCTACGGGAGCCAGGATGTCCGGCGAGCCGCGGCGGCGGGCGACCATCTCAGCACGCTGGCCTTCAGCGAAGCGGGGTCGCGGAGCCATTTCTGGGCGCCGGTCAGCACAGCCCGGCGGAACGCCAACGGCGTCCTGCTCGACGCGAAAAAGAGTTGGGTCACCTCCGCATCCAAGGCCACCGCCTATGTGTGGTCGTCCCAGCCGCTGGAAGCACCCGGGTTCAGCACAATCTGGCTCGTTCCCGCCAGCGCCGCAGGGTTGACCGTTCACGGCCCATTCGACGGCCTGGGGTTGCGCGGCAATGATTCCTCGCCGGTCTCCGCCGCCGGCGTGCACGTGCCTGAATCGGCGATGTTGGGACCTGACGGGAAAGGTTTTGACGTGATGATGGGCATCGTGCTGCCGGTCTTTAACGTGCTCAACGCAGCCTGCTCGGTCGGATTGATGGAAGCCGCCGTCGAGCGCACCACGCGGCACGCGGCCAACACCCGCTACTCCCATATCACATCGAGCCTCGCCGACCTGCCGACGATCCGCAATTATCTGGCGCGGATGCAGATCAAAACGGATATGGCCCGGGGTTTGCTGGAGGAGACCCTTGCCGCCATCGAAGCCGGGCGCGGCGACACGTTGCTCCGCGTCCTGGAGTGCAAGGCGGCTGCCGGAGAAACGGCGAACGAGGTTCTCGATATGGCAATGCGGATCTGCGGGGGCTTCGCGTTCCGTAAAGACATCGGCGTGGAGCGTTATTTCCGTGACGCGCGCGCGGCCGGAGTCATGGCCCCGACTACCGATGTACTCTACGATTTCATTGGCAAGGCCGTCTGCGGAATGCAACTGTTTTGAGGGAAATGGATGAACGACAACGTTCTTCTCTTGGGAGCGGTCGCGTACGACCCGAAAGTCGTTACTATCTGGGACGGCTTCAAACATTACTTCACCAAACGCGGCCTGGCCTTTGACTACGTCCTTTACTCGAACTACGAACGGCAGGTTGAGGCGCACTTCTCCGGCCATATTCACGTCGCCTGGAACTCGCCGCTTGCGTGGCTTCAGTCGGAGCGCATAGCCAGAGCCTTGAGCCGGCGGGCGGAAGCGATTTGCATGCGCGATACGGACCGCGATCTGACTTCGCTCATCATCGTCCGTCCGGAAGGCGTGGGCGAGATTTCCGCTCTGCGGGGCAAGCGGGTCGCCGTGGGCGCCAGAGATTCGCCGCAAGCCACTCTGATCCCTCTCAGCTATATCGCCTCTCACGGTCTGGAGCCAGGCCGGGATTTTGAGGTAATCGCCTTCGACCGCCTGGTGGGCAAGCATGGCGACCACATCGGCGGAGAGAGGGACGCGGTGCGCGCTCTACTGCGCGGCGAGGCCGACGCCGCCTGCCTCATCGACGGCAACTATCTCTTGTTCGCCCAGGAAGGCACGCTCCCTTCAGGCGCCGCGCGCATCCTGGCGCGGACGCCGGCTTACGATCACTGCAACTTTACGGTTCTAGAGAATGCTCCGCCCGAGCTGATCGGCCGGTTTCGCGAATTGTTGCTGGAAATGTCCTACGCCGATCCCGAGATCCGGACGCTGCTCGATCTGGAGGGCCTCAAACAGTGGCAGCCGGCGCGCACCAGCGGTTACCGCGCCCTGGCGGCCGCAGTGGATCGTTTTGGAACTATTAACTCGTTCGTCACGACGATTGTCACCCGATGCAGCTAGATTTACACGATCTCGGATTTGAAGAAGGCGGCCACCTGCTCGTGAAGAGAAGCCTGCGCCAGGTTCCTGTGGGCGGCGAAATTGCGGTCACAGGCGCAGCGCCGGAGCTCGAAGTCCACCTGCGCGCCTGGTGCCGCGCGGAAGGCCATCAATTCCGCTGGGAGCAGCGCGGCCAAAATGGAGGCTGCGCCATCATCGCCCGCGGCGCGGCGGAAACAGGGCGCTGGGCCGGATCGGAGCGGGCTGGTATGCCCGATCCTTCCCAGCCCGGCGCTGTCGTCGAGCATGCCCCGAGAAAATGGGGCTTGGCCGCGCGCGGTGCGAAGGTCGAGGCGGGAAGCCCGGAATTCGACTTCCGGTTGACGGACAAGCTCGAGGTGTGGGCTGACGATGCCGCGCGCATCTACGCGCAGGCGGTCGCCGCGCAGTGGGACCCGGAGACCGCCATCCCTTGGAACACCGATTTCGACATCCCCGGGGAGATCGAAGACGCCGTCGTCCAGGTCATGACCTACCTCATAGAGAATGAGACGGCCGCGCTTGTGGTCCCCAGCCGCTTCATCGCCCAGCTCCACCCGCATTTCCGTGAAGTCATGCAGGTTTTGGCGATACAGGCCGCTGATGAGGCCCGGCACATCGAGGTTTTTACCAGGAGGGCGCTACTGAAGCGCAACGCGCTCGGCCTTTCCACTGCCGGCGGCCAAGCTTCCCTCAAGACTTTGTTAGATGAGCCGGACTTCGCCATCGCGTCCTTTTTGCTTTCGGTGCTGGGCGAGGGAAGTTTTCTTTCTCTGCTTTGGTTCATTGAACGTTTCGCGCCGGATCCGGTCACCGGAGCGGTGGCGCGGCTGGCCGCGCAAGACGAAGCGAGGCATGTCGCCTTTGGTTTGGCCCACCTGCGCCAGCACCTGTCGCGCGAGCCTTCTTTTCGCGGGCGGCTTGCCGACGCAGTGCGCCGGCGGCACGACGCTTTGCGGCACACGGCCGGCCTGAACGCCGAAGTATTCGACGCGCTGATTTTGATGGCCTCCGGATCCTGGGATCACGAAGATTTGCGGCAAGGCCACCAGCGCGTTATGGCGCTTACTCGCGAAATGGATGAGGGCCGCAGGCATCGCCTGTTGCGTCTGGGTTTTTCGGACGAGCAAGCGGCCGAGCTCTCCGGCCTGCACACGCGAAACTTCATGTAGCCCGGCCCAGCCTGTCGATCCCGGCTTCGTAGTCGAGAAACGGGACGCTCCGCGGCGCCAAGGGCCGCCTGGCGGCCGTATCCGGAGAGGTCCTGAAAACCGTTCGTGAAATCATCGCAAACAAACCGTAGCCGCCGGTCCCGCTCCGGAGGGGCTCCGGCCCAGGGAACCAGCCACGGTGAAGCCGCGAACCGGCCTGCGCTTCGCCAGTGGAGGAAAAAGGCCGCCATAGCCCTGGCCGCCGGATACGCGCTGATCGCGGCCTGGTATATCTGGGCGCGGCGCAGCCCGAACCACTCTCCGGCCGAAGGCGCCGCGCTTGTACAGCTCACCAGCCGCAGCGGCCAGGAGCTCTTTCCGGCACTTTCGCCGGACGGCAAGCTGCTTGCCTATTGCGCAAAGGGACATATCTTCTTAGAAAAAATCGAAGACAAGACTGAAACAGACCTGACGCCGGATTCCACGTCACAGAATTGGCAGCCTGCATTTTCTCCGGAGGGAGCGCGCATCGCCTTCCGCTCGGAAAGGGAGGGCGGCGGTATCTTCGCGATGCCGGCAGCCGGCGGCCCTGCCGTGAAGCTCACTGAATTCGGTTACAACCCGGTTTGGTCGCCGGATGGAAAACAGATCGCCTGCGCAACCGAGACTTTTCTGGATCCTTCGTCGCGTTCCACGGCCGGCAGCTCGCTTTGGATAATCGATGTGGGTACCGGCAATAAGCGCCCCCTGACAAGTCCGCAAGGCATTCCGGACGCCATCGAGCCAAATTGGTCGCCGCACGGTGATCGTATCGCATATTGGAGTATGCAATCCGGCCACGCCGGTATCTGGACCGTCTCTGCTGCCGGGGCTAATCCCATTCCCGTCACTCACGACGCTTCCACCAACTGGAATCCGGTGTGGTCCGCCGATGGCCGGTACATTTACTTCACCAGCGACCGTAGCTCGGAAATGGAGTTATGGCGCGTGAGAATCGAAGAAAAATCGGGGAAGGTGATGGGAGAACCGGCCCCGATCATCCGGGAACCGGGGTTCAGCGGCTTTATCAGCTTTAGCCGCGACGGGCGGCGAATGGCTTTTATCAAGTCGGCGCGTTCTGCCAATCTCTTCACGGTCGCGTTTGACGCGCGGCACGAAAGGACCACCGGCCGGCCCGCAGCCGTTACGCAAGGAACAAGGCTCGTTTTCGGTCCAGACCTGTCGCCGGATGGAAGATGGTTTGCGTTCTTTTCGTGGGGGCAGCGGGAAAATATTTTCGTGGCGGGAATTCATCGGGAAACGCCCCGCCCGCTCACGAACGACGCCTATCAGAACCGCTGGCCCCGCTGGTCGCCGGATGGAAAACGGATCGCCTTTCATTCCAATCGGAGCGGCAGCGATCAGATTTGGACCGTGTACGCCGATGGCAGCGAATTGCAACAAATCACCGATTCGCCTGAACCCGCCATCTTTCCGGTTTGGTCGCCGGACGGGAAATTTCTGGCTTACAGTTCCGTCACAAGCTCTTTCATTCTGGATGCAACAAAGTCCTGGAACGAGCAGCGGCCCACTGCGCTCCCTGCTTGGAGCGAACCTCCCGGAAGCTTTCAAGCCTTCTCCTGGTCACCTGATGGCCGCAAGCTGGCGGGACATCTTCAGAGCGCCGGCAGCGCATCAGATACCGCGGGCATCGTGACGTACTCTGTGGCCGATCGCAAATATCAGCGGCTCACCAACGCGGGCAGCTTTCCTGTGTGGCTCAGCGACAGCCGGCGTCTGCTCTACGCGCATGGGGATAAGATCGTTCTCACCGATACGGAAACCGGCGACGTGCACGAGGTCCTTACGACAGCGCCGCCCGTGTTGTTCGGAATTTCCCGCGACGACCGCTTGCTTTATTTCACGCGGGTTCAGGTCGAAGCCGACATCTGGCTTTCCACGCTGAAGTAACACCGCCCGCAATCCCGGAGAGCTGCTTCGCGGGAAATCAGTGCGTCATGGCGTAAATGACGTAATTTACGCCCAGGCGGACCCCCAGCCAAGAATATTTCTCCGGATACCAGGAATCATCCGCCCACTCCCAGGAATCGCCGACATCGGAATTGATCACGGCGGCCACCATGATGTGGCCCTTATCGTCGTAAATTGCGCGCCAATGGGGCGCTCGGCCGTCTTTCTTATATCCGGTGTCCAGATGCTCCCGGCCCGGTATCTGGTAGCGGTCGGTCAAATCATAAAGAGTGTGGAAGATCGGATCGTTGTCGTCAATCTCCACGAAGGAACGCTCCGGGAACACCCACTTCATTCTTTTTTCGAACTCCGCCCACTCCGCGGTTCCGTGGCAATCGTCCGCCATGAAGAAGCCGCCCCGCAGCAGGTACTCACGCAGCACTTTAGCCTGGTTCTGCGTCAAGCCCCACTCGCCTACCTGGACCGCGTAGACCCAGGGCCAATAGTACACCTCGTCTCCATCTTCCAGGTTCACGGCCTGTTCGACGGAGCGCACATGGATGCGCGTCAGACGCCGGAGCGCGTTGGAAAAGAAGCGGTCCGCTCGCGGATAATCCTGCGTCCAGAGCGAAAGTCCCAGCCGCCAGTCCCCATCGAAGCGCCCGCGATAGCCGTCAAGCGGTCCGCCGGGAAACATAAGCCTGGCGAAGACGAACTCCGTGTCTTCCTGCCAGTCGGCCGGCAGAGGAAGGTCGTTGTATTCCACTGCCGGATATTCTTTGAACGGGCGCTGGAGCGCGTATACTACACTCAGAAAAGTAAGGCCGAACGCAAAGCGCCACCACGTTCGAGGGATGCTCATGGCCGCCGCCTTCCTCTTAGAGAATATCACCTCGCGGCGGACGACCACGGCGCAACCTGGATTGAGCAGAGCGGAACGGCGATGCCGCCGCTGTGGAATGCCAGACGGGGCCGGCGGCACGCCCGGCCGAACACCAGATTGCTTGGTTTTGCCGCTTCGGCGATTTGGAACTTGGCCGACATTGGCTAGAACCTTGCTGAGACTCCAGTCGCGGAGCACATTTTCCGTCGCTCATGAAATCGCGAAAACAGAACACCGGTCTTCCGACCTGGATCGCTTGCCGCACTTGCTTTAGCGGCTGCCAAATGTACCGTAAAAACCCGCTAAACCGGCGGACGCCTGACCACGGAGACCTCCATGCAGAAAATGCGAGGACCTGAGGACATCCAGCCTGGCCTGCTGCCTTCCGGACGACGGCGCCAGGAGGACGGCTCAATTGATAAGGGACACAATGCCGGGGTGATTCCCGTCGTCGATGATTGCAGCGCCAGGCTTCGAGGTCTCGTCACGGACCGGGATCTCGTAGTGTGTGGTGTCGCCGAGAACCGTTCCGCCGATGCAACCCAGGTGCAGCAAGTGATGACCAGTACGCTCGTCACGTGCCGGCCCCACGAAAGCATAGATCACGCAATCGCCGCGATGGAGCGCCGCCAGGTACGCCGGATTGCCCGCGGTAGACGACAGCGGGCGTATGGTCGGCATCATTGCACAGGCCGACATCGCCGCCCGCATGGAGGAGCCGGCGACAACGGCCGAGGCCGTCGCCGAAATCTCATCGTCCGAAGGAGGCCCTGATGCCGGCGATTGAGCAGCCGGTTTCCATTCCGATCGGCTCCATCGCCCTTTCAGGCGACCTGGCGATTCCCGACAACGCCCGAGGCATCGTGATTTTTGCCCATGGCAGCGGCAGCGGCCGCCACAGCCCGCGCAACCGTTTCGTGGCGCAGGTGTTGCAACAGAGCGGGCTGGCTACGCTTCTGATGGATCTTCTCACGCCGCAGGAGGAAATCTTCGACAGCGCGACGGGAGAACTGCGCTTCAACATCCAACTTCTGGCCGCACGGCTGGCCGCAGCTACCGAATGGCTCGCTGGCCGCTCCGCCACGCGATCCCTCGAACCAGGCTATTTCGGCGCCAGCACGGGCGCCGCAGCCGCGCTGGCGGCGGCGGCTCGGCTGCCGGGCCGCATCGGAGCCATTGTTTCCCGCGGCGGGCGGCCCGATCTGGCGGGCTCGGCATTGCGACAGGTTCGCGCGCCCACGCTCCTGATCGTCGGCGGAAACGATAGAGCGGTGATCGCTCTCAATGAGGCGGCGCGAGATCAGCTCCTCACGGAGAGCCGGATGGAAATTATCCCCGGCGCGGGACACCTTTTTGAGGAACCGGGAGCGCTTGAGCAGGTGGCTTTCCTGGCCCGCAACTGGTTTGACGAGCATCTGGGCCTGAACCGGGCCCAGGAAGAGGCTGCGGTTTGAATGCTGCGTATTCTGCGGCGCCGCAGAAGGGCGTGCCAGGCGGCGTTGACAAAGCGTTTCAGTTGGTCCTGTAGTTGGTGAACTGCATGTCAATGCCGAAGTCCCTGTCCCGCAGCAGCTTGATCACCTGCTGGAGCGTGTCGCGGTCGCGGCTGGTGACGCGAACCACATCCCCCTGGATGGAGGCCTGAACCTTCCATTTGGTGTTCTTGATGGTCTTCACGATTTCCCGCGCCTTTTCGACCGGAATGCCTTGCTGCAAGCTGATGTTCTGCTGCACCGAGGAGCCGGCGGCCGGTTCGATCTTCCCATAGGTCAGCCCTTTGAGCGGGACGGAGCGCCGCACGAGCTTCTGCTGCAAAATGTCGTTGACTGCCCGCAACTTGAACTCGTCATCCGACGCCAGCAGAATCTGTCGCTCTTTCTCGTTGAGCTCGATGCGCGTCTTTGTATTTTTCAGATCGAAACGGGTGTGAACCTCCTTGAGCGCCTGATGGATCGCATTCTGGACTTCCTGGAGATCGATCTTGGAGGCGATATCAAAAGAATTCTCGGGCATAGCTCAGAGCTTGGGCCGCCGCAGCGCCTCCATCACCCGCGCAGTCACTTCGTCGAGGAAAGCCGGCAGAGCGGATTCGACTGCCAGCGTCAGGGCGCCTCGAATCCGGTCAAGATCGATCCGGTCGTCATCCATCGCCGCGCGGACTGCTTGCTCGAAAACGCCTTTTTCCGCCGCGGCCGCATTGTCCCGGGATTGGCCGGCCCCCGCTGCCGCCGACGGAGCGGAGGGCAGGTTTTGCACGAGCAGACTGATGGTTTGTATTACGACCGACGGCTCAAACGGCTTGTGCAGAACTCCATCGGCGCGCACCCGCATCGCCTCCGCCCGGTCAAGCGGCTCGAACGCGCCGACCAGCAGAACCACCTTTACGTGCTGGAGCGCGGGGTCCGTTTTGATGCGCTCGCAGATCTCGTAGCCCGAGTGATGCGGCATGGAGGCGTCGGCCAGCACCAAATCGGGACCGAAGCGCCCTAGCGTCTCGAGAACCTCCCGGCCGTCGGTGACACCCAGAACTTCGAATCCTTCCTGGTGCAGAATCTCAGCGCCCATGCGCTGGGCGTGCGGACTGTCATCGGCGAGAAGAACTCTCGGCACGGATCGTTCTCCGACTCAGCATGAATGGATAGGGAAACGCCGCCATGCTCGCGCCGCACCGCTTCCGGCTCGCCTCCGCAGAACCGGCCGCTCTTACGCCCACGGATCGTTCACTGACTCCGCCGAGAACCGTGCCTCGGCGCCAAGGCGCATGCCCCGAAATCAGAAGATCTTTAGAAACCGCCCCTTCTTCTTCTTTTTGGAAGAGCCGGCCGAACCCGAAGTTGTACTCGGAGCAGAGCCGTTTACCGTCTCACCCGAGCTGCTCGCCGTTGAGGCTGAGACTTCATTCGTAGCAGCCGCTGACGCTGACCCGGTGGCCGATGCGGACGCTGTCGAAGCAGCGCTTCCGCCTGGATCACCAGTGGTGGGCGCCGGCGTCGCTGCAGCCGGGGGCCTGGAGCGGGCGTCGGGCTGCGTATCCAGAGCGCTCGGCCCGGTGATAGTCTGGGCGCCCACTTCGGCTGTCGCCGTTCCTGTGGCTGGCGCCGCAACATTGACACCCTCTGGGATCACAGGAGCGGCAGCCACCAGCGACGGCTTCCCCGTTTTTGCCGCAGCTTTTACATCAGGCTTCCGGCTAAATATTCCGAAAGCGTGGCCGAATACGCCGGTAGTTTCCCGGTTCTCGAGTTCATATTGCATGCGCGCCAGCGCGTTTTGATCGGGATCGGGAATCGGCCTTTTCATATCCGACAGCCGGTCTTTGGCGTCGGGCGCATAGGCGCTGAGGGGATATTCCCGCACCAGCCGGGAGTAAGCCCGGGCGCTCTTGTCTTCGAAATTCTTGCCCATTCGCCCATAGGCATCGCCAAGCACCCATAACGCTTCGTCCGCCTTGCTATAAAGCGGATACTGCTCGGTCAGCCCGGCGAGCCGGGTGGCCGCAGCCCGGTAGCTGCCCTTCTTCGCGTACAATTGGCCTACCCGAAATTCCGCCTCGGCGCGAACCTCCTGGATTTCCCGGAGCATCTGCTCCACTTGAGGAACAAACTTGCTGTTCGGGAACTGCACGAGGAACTGCCGGCACTCGGCCTCGGCCTTGATGGCATGTTGAGGGTCCCGGTCTGGCTTCTCCATCTGCTGATAATGGATTTGACAGACCTTTTTTTGCGACTCAGCAGCTTCCTCCATAGTCGGGAAAAAAGTAATAAAGTCTTTGTACTCGGCTTCGGCCTGGGCAAGTCCGTTGGTCCCGCCCTGACGATACCAACTGTCCGCGATCGCCAGCTTGGCCTTGGCAATGTATTCGCTGTCGGGATAAGTATTAATCAGCGTTTGCAGCGTGAGCCTGGCCACCTCGAAGCGGCTCCGCTCGATGTCGCCGATGGCCCGGTCGAAAAGAACTTTGTCCGGTTGCTGCGAATTCGTGATGATCGGATTTTCGTACTTCTTCCGGCGGGCGCACCCGGTCAGGGCCGCCGCCGCTGCTACCAATACGATTAGTTTTCGTACAGTTGCGTGCATAGACAAACGCCTTCCGAAACTCAGGCGCGGATCGCCAGCGCCCCCTCCGCAGCTCGCAACAGCGCCGCCACGGCCTTGCCGGGATCGGGCTTTCCGAAGACGGCTGTGCCGGCTACCAGAATGTCACAGCCGGCCCGAGCCGCGTCGCCTGCGTTCTTCTCGCTGATGCCGCCGTCAATCTCAATCCGGAAGTTCAAGTTGCGCTCGGTGCGAATGTGCTTCAGACGGCGAACCTTCTCCAACGTACTGGGAATGAACTCCTGCCCCCCAAAACCCGGATTGACACTCATGATCAGTACATAATCTACCAGATCGAGAACCTCATCGAGCGTGCACAGCGGCGTCGCCGGGTTCAGCACGACGCCCGGGGATGCTCCCCCGTTCCGGATCTCCGTCAACGTGCGGTTCAAATGGGGGCAGGCTTCCTGGTGAACGGAAACCATGTCCGCGCCAGCGGCCACAAACTCCGGGGCGTAGCGGTCTGCGTCCTCGATCATAAGGTGGCAGTCCAGCGTGACGTTTGTGGCGCGGCGCAGCGAACTGACCACGGGAGGCCCCAGAGTGATGTTGGGCACAAAATGGCCGTCCATTACATCCACATGGATGATCGAGACCCCCGCCTTCTGCACCGACTGGATTTCATCGGCCAGCCGCGAAAAGTCAGCCGCGAGAATCGAAGGTGCAATCTCCACCATGACGCGGTAGGTTTTCAGTTTAGCACAGCCAGCCCTCCTGCCCGATCCCACCTGTAGCGCGCGCCTGGTGCAGGGCCATTTTTTGTCAAACCGGAGTCTGCTTCGTGCGCATCGAGACCGGCTGACGGGCATGTTCCCGCCAGGGTCGCATGGGGCAGCAAGAATGATGCGCTTCCCGCGGAAGCCGGCGGCCGAGAACGCCCGGCTTCTGCCAAAAAACTTTCTCTCGCCGGGCGTTGGGCAAAGTCTGATAATGAGGACAAAATGCGGTCGTATCGATTGCATCTGCCGCTGGCCAAAGCGGTAGCAGCGGCCGCCGCCTCTTGGGTTGCGGCCTTCCTTCTGCACGCCTATATCCTTGGCCTGCCGGCCGCCCACACTACCCGAAATGTCTGTTTTGGGTGCTTTGCGGGGCTCGCGTACGCACACCTGTTCGAATATTTCAGCCATGAAGTGGCCATGCATCGAGGGCTGGCGGGGCTGCGTTTCATCCGCGATGGCCATCTCCGGCACCACCGCATCTTCTATGGCCAAAATTTTCGGTCCCGCCGCCCGGAGGATCTCCAGCATGTCACCACTGAGTGGTACGCCTTTCCCGTCCTGATGGCGCCGCACTACGCGCTGCTCGCGGCGATCTACCCCGCCGCTGCGCCGGCGTTCTTTTTCGGCGTAACCGCGCACTTCATCATTTACGAGACGGGCCACTGGTTTACTCACGTGGCGGAAAACGGCTTTGACAGAACGCTGGCCTGCATTCCCGGGCTGGGCGCTCTTCGCGCGCGCCAGGTTTTGCATCATCAACTCCATCACGCCCGCCCTTCGGTGAACTTCAATTTCACCCCGCCGTACGGCGGTGATCGCCTGGCTAAAACCTACCGAAAAGCGTAAGGTTCGCAGACCATCCCGCGCACTTCCCCGCCCGAATAACGCCGTTCGGGGCAACTTCCCGCGCAACTGGCTGCAATGGCTTGCTCAGCCGGGAGCTATGTGATTCAATACAAAAGACAATGACACGGAAAAGTCTGCGGCGTAAGCTCTTGGCTGCGCACCGGCTGAGCCGCGAGTTGTGGATGATCGCGAGGGGCCTCGCGTCCAAGCGGCATCCGATCCTCGCCCACATCATACCCATTCGCCGCTGCAACCTTTCGTGCCGCTACTGCAACGAATACGACGACTTCTCCAAGCCTGTCCCGGTGGAAGAGATGTTCCGGCGCATTGACCGCTTGGCGTTGTTTGGCACGACGGTCATCACGATCAGCGGCGGCGAGCCGCTGCTGCATCCCGACCTGGATAGCATCATCCGGCGGATCCGGAGCCGCGGCATGATCGCCGGCATGATCACGAATGGTTATTTGCTGACCGCAGAGCGCATCCAGCGCCTGAATAAGGCTGGTCTCGAGCATTTGCAGATCAGCATTGACAACCTCACGCCGGATGAAGTTTCCAAGAAGAGCTTGAAGGTCCTCGACAAGAAGCTTCAACTTCTCGCCGAGCACGCTGATTTTCACGTGAACATCAACTCAGTGATTGGCGGCGGGATTCGCAACCCGGAAGACGCGCTCGTGGTGGCGCGCCGCGCGCTCGAATTAGGTTTCACCAGCACGGTCGGCATCATCCATGACGGTTGGGGCCAGGTGCGCGCTTTGAGCGAACAAGAGCAGCGGATTTACCGCACGATCAAGGAATTAGGGAAGCGCAGCTACGCCAGGGTCAATTATTTTCAGGAGAATATCGCCCACGGACGTCCCAATAATTGGAGATGCCGGGCCGGCGGGCGCTACCTGTATATTTGCGAGGACGGGCTGGTCCACTACTGCTCACAACAACGCGGCTATCCCGCAACGCCGCTCGAGCGCTACACGCCGCAAGACCTTGAGCGGGAGTACTACACCAAGAAATCCTGCGCTCCTTACTGCACTGTTTCCTGCGTCCAACAGGTCGCCACGATCGATTTTTGGCGCGATCCCCAACATATCGAACCTTCCAGATCCGTTTCCGAGCCGTTGGTGCAGATCTCTACGGCCGCCGGGGAATGATCGGAAGGCAGATCGAGACGGCTAAGGTTTTCCTGCGCAAGTAATACATAGAAAAAAGGGGGCGTTCCGGTCAGACGCCGGTCCCCGGCGATCCGGCCCCAAGTTATAGTAGCTGCATCGCCGGCTGGCCCGTTCCGTAAAGCGCTGCGGCCGGCGCGCAAGCTTATGTCCGAGCTCCGCCAGGCCGTTCTGCCGCGCATGCTGCTGGCGTTATTCTTGGTCCTGTCCGGGCGACACGGCGTTTCGGGTCAAGCGCCGCAAGCCGGCCAAGGGCAGCGCGCACGCCGGGCCGCCGGTCCCTGCTCTCCCGTCGATCCAGTCTACGAGCGGATCGCGAAGGCGACCGGCGGTCAAGTTCTCAGGTTGCGCGGCGCCGATCTGGCAAACAACCCGAATCTCCTTGCCGCTACGGGCAACAAATCAGCCACGATTGTGTCCGCCAGCGGCCTTCTCCGGCCATCGGAATCGCGGGAGTTTTTGGCCCCGGTCGATTCCACTGTCGAAGACATGACCTTCTCGATATTCGTGGAGTGCAAGGGGGAGATTCAGGCCTTCCGCGCCTCCGGTGCTGCGGCGTCGGAGGGGCCGGGCATCACAATCGCCAATGTTTCTTCGGGAGAAGTTTTGGCGATCAGTCGTCCTGAAACAGGGGTCTGGCGCGTCCGAACAAGCGGCTCGGGGTCTTTCTCCGTATTAGTCGGCGTGGATAGCCCGATTCAACTGCATCGATTTGAGTTTGTGAAACGCGGCGGGCGTCCCGGCCACGAGGCTTTATTTCCCATCAGCGGCCAGCCCGTCCTCGGGGAAACGCAGATCGGCCTCGCGGGGCTCTCCGGCCCGACGGGCGCAGCCGCATTTGAGGTGCTTGCGGAAAGCGGCGAGCGATTACAAATGCTGAGTCTGGCTCAGGGCAGCCCCGATGCCGCCGCTGATGAATTTGTTGGGCAAGTTTCTCTTCCCGCGCGTCCCTTCCGGATTGCCATCAGGGGCGTGGACCCGCGGGGCTTTCCTTACCAGCCCGTTTACCCGCCGCTGTTTCATCCGCAGCCGGTGGAGGTGACCTTCGTGGCGGCCAGCGGCGAGCCAGCTCCCGGCGCCAGGGCCATGGTCGATTTTGTGGTGCGCAACGTAGGCCGGCCGGCGGTTTTTCGCATCGCGGCCGCCGTTGGGACCGGCGCCATTCGCAATGGCGTTCCGCAAACCTTGTCATTGAACACCGGAGAAACGGGGATGCTCACGTGCCGGTTACCGTACCGCCCGGCGCGGCTGAGGGATCGACGATTCCAGTGACCCTCACGGCCTCAAGCCCGGTGGATCCCGCGGTTTCTAATAGCGCGACGGCGCTTCTGACCGTTAGCCCGGAGCGATCTCGTTAGGCATAGCCATGTTTCACTCGGTCCAGCACCGCAATTCTCACCTGATTTTATGGCCCGCACTCTGATCGAACGCCGAAAAAGCCCGCGGTATCTCTGTTCTCACATCGTCGAGATCTGGCACGGCCGCGAGACTACCGCCGGCCTGCTGGAGGACCTGAGCGCCGAGGGCGCCGCCATCGCTTTTGAAGCCCCGCTCGACCGGGACGAGCTCGTCGTGCTGGTAGCCGGAGGACTGCAAGCCAGCGCCCGGGTTCGTTACTGCACGCGGCGGGAGAACGATTATCGCTTGGGTCTGGAATTCACCAGCGGCTCCCGATGGCAGCCGCACCAATGGCGGCCGGATCATCTGTTCCTACGGCCTTCTAACGAATAATTTGTCCCGCCGGGTTCGCGGCCGGGGAAATCAGATGCGCTTCCGCCCTAAGAGCGATTTTCGGGCGCCGCTGAATCTCTTTCTACATCGCCCCTCCAACGCCGCAGGTGATCCAGGCCTGCATCGCATTCTCCCAAGAAAAGCCCCGCCGGCATGCCAGACGGCTATTATAATTTGGGGCAGCGGGAAGGCAGATGAAGCAATACGATCTGGTGGTGATCGGTTCGGGACCCGCCGGGCATCACGGGGCCATTCAGGCAGCCAAACTCGGCAAGAAGGTGGCAGTAGTCGAGGCGAAATCCTGCGTCGGCGGCGCCTGCATCAACACGGGAACAATTCCGAGCAAGACCCTGCGCGAGGCGGTCTTGCATCTCTCCGGATTTAAGCAGCGAGGGCTCTACGGCGGCGCATTCGACGGCGCAGCCAACATTTCGATGTCCGACCTGTTGCAGCGCGTGCAGGAAGTGATCCGCACGGAAATCGGCGTATTCAATCATCAGTTTCGCCGGAACGGCGTCGAAATCCTGAACGGCCGGGCCTCGTTCGTCGATCCACACACAATCCGCGTAGAGGGCGTGGATGGCGAGGTGCAGTGCCAGGGCCAATACATCCTGATCGCGACAGGTACACGCCCGGCGCACAATGATTCCATCGCTCTCGACGGATCGGTCATTTTTGACACCGACGCTTTGGTCCACTTGCCTGTCCTGCCTAAACTGCTGACCATTGTGGGCGGCGGCGTGATCGGAGTTGAGTACGCCTGCATGGCCGCCGCCCTGGGGATCTCGGTGACGCTGGTCGAACGGCGGCCGCGAATCCTCGATTTCGTAGACGATCAAATCGTTGAGGCGCTAAGTTACCACATGCGCAGCCGCGGAGTGACGTTCCGGCTGGGCGAAGAGGTCGCGGAGGTCATCAAAACGCCGGAAGGCAAGGTCTGCGCGAAGCTCAAGAGCAAGAAACAAATATGGTCTGACTCGCTTCTTTACGCTGTGGGCCGCCAAGGCAACACCGATTCATTGAACCTGGCCGCCGCCGGCCTGGAGGCGGATGCCCGCGGCCGTCTTCCGGTGAAGGAAAATTTTCAGACCGCGGTCCCTCACATTTACGCAGCCGGCGACGTGATCGGCTTTCCGAGCCTGGCTTCCGTCTCGATGGAACAGGGCCGCCTTGCCGCGTGTCATGCGTTCCATCATCCAGCTTCCGCAGTTCCGGAATTGTTCCCGTATGGAATTTATTCCATTCCTGAGATCTCCTTTGTGGGCGCGACAGAAAGCCGGCTCACGGAAAACGATGTCCCCTACGAAGTGGGGGTCGCCAACTACCGGGAGATTGCCAGGGGCCAGATCATCGGCGACACGCACGGTATGCTCAAGCTGCTGTTTCACCGCGAAACACGCAAACTGCTCGGCGTCCACATCATCGGCGAAGGAGCGACCGAATTGATTCACATCGGCCAGGCGGCGCTCTCCTTCGGCGGGACAATTGATTTCTTCGTCAACACCGTTTTTAATTACCCGACTCTGGCGGAATGCTACAAAGTGGCCGCCCTGGCGGGGCTGAATCGCCTCAACTATTCCGGCTCGCTCTGACAATCGCAGAGCAGTTGAAAACCATCGATGCGGCGATACGGTATGATGGCGTGATTGCAGCAGTGTAATTTTCCCGGGAGGAGCGGTACTTACTTTGAGCGGAAAAACGGCAGTCGCTGGCTATACGCACGATGAAGTCGAGGAACTGCTGGCCCAAGGCAATCCAGGCGGAAGGCTGACGAAGCACGACCTCGCGACGCCCGCCCTGATCCTTGATCTCGACCTTTTCGAAAGCAATCTCCAAAAAATGGCGGCGTTCGTGCGGTCGCGCGGCCGCGGCTTCCGCCCGCACGCCAAAACGCACAAATGTCCCGAAATCGCCCGGCGCCAGCTTGCAGCAGGGGCCAGCGGCGTGGCCGTCGCTAAGATCAGCGAGGCCGAAGTATTCGCGAAAGAGGGCATTGGCGGTTTACTGGTCACAACGGCAATCGTCGGCGCGCGCAAAATCGCGCGGGCCGTGCGCCTGGCGGCGGCCCGGCCGGAGACGACTTTTGTCATCGATAACGAGACCAATGCCCGCGAGCTTTCCGAAGCGGCCCAAGCCGAAGGCATCCGTATCAAGGTAGCGCTGGATCTCTATGTGGGCCGCCGAACCGGCATCCTTCCAGGCCGTCCGGCCCTAGACCTCGCCCGGCAGGTCGCCGCCATGCGCGGGCTCGATCTGGAGGGCATTCAGGCCTATGCCGGGCAAGCGTCTCACGTCATCGGATTCGAGGAGCGCCGCCGCTTTTCGCGCGAGTGCATGAGCCAGGCCGTTGAAACCCGCTGTTTGCTGGAGCAAGCGGGGATTGAGGTCCGTATGCTCGCCGGGGGTAGTACAGGCACTTACAATATTGATATAGAGTTGGACGGCATCACCGAACTTCAGCCGGGAAGCTTTATCTTCATGGACGTGGATTACGGGCGCATCGGCGGCCCTGACTCCGACGCCTACACGGATTTCGCCAAGGCTCTGACGGTCCTCGCGACAGTGGTCAGCCGCCCCGAATCCTGCAAGGCAATTGTGGATGCCGGATTGAAGGCGTTTTCCACGGACAAGCCATTCCCGCCGGAATCCAAGGACCTCCCCGGCCTGCTTTACGGCTTTGCCGGCGACGAGCACGGGCGGCTCGATTTCTCGCACGCCGGATGCGAGCTAAAAGTGGGAGACAGGCTCGAATTTGTCATTCCGCACTGTGATCCCACTGTCAATCTGTACGACAGGTTGTATTGCGTCCGGGGGGAGAAGGTGGAAGAGGTCTGGCGGATTTCCGCTCGCGGGATGAGCCAGTAGCATACATAACCAGACCGTGCCTTTCGTTTCTGCACGCGGCAGAAAATAAGATCAGGCGGCGCCCCGCGAAACAGCTCGCGCCCGGCGGGGCGCGGCTCGCCCCAGTAACAGGTCCAAAAAGGAGGGTGACTCCGGAACCTCCGCGGGCTGCGGCGGCAGATCGCATCCGGCCAGAGTGCAGGCAAATTCGCGGATGGCGCTCCCGAGATTCGAAGCCGCATCCACCACAGACCCGGAACGCAACGCTCTGCGAACGCTCGTGTCATCCTCCGGCAGGACGGCGGTGATGCGGCGCTCCAAAAACTTTTCCATTTCGGCCAACGGAGGATCGTCTTCCCTGTGCTGGTTCACGGCCACGCTGATCCGGGTGCGCGAAACGCCGATGCCCCGCAGCTCCAAAACTTTCCTCCTTGCGAGAAAGAGGGAGGCCGTTTCGGGCGTGGCGACGATGTAAAAATCCTTGGCCTGCGTCACGACCGCTTCGGTCAACTCCGTTGCGCCTTCCGGCAGATCGACAATCACCGCGTCATACTGCGACCGTACGAACCGGAAGAACCGGTGATAGCTCAGCTTGGAAAAGGCCGTGGGGCTCGGGATGCGCGGTGCGCCCAGCACGTCGATGCCGCCGGCGCTTGACCGCAGTTGCATCCAATGATCCTGATCCAGTTGGTTCGATATCTCCAGGGCGTCGGTTACGCTTCTCTCCGGATTCAGGTTCAGGAGAAGGCAAACCACACCCGCTCGCAGATCGCCGTCAACCAGCAGGATCTTCTTTTTCCAGTCCCGAGCCAGCGCGCCGGCAACGTTCAACGCGGTGGTCGTCGCTCCGCTGCCGGCTTTGGCCGGCACAAACGCAAACAGGTTTTCCGGGGGACCGGCCTTGCCGGAGTCCAGCACCTGAATGATGGCTTGGTGAAAATCGTCTTCATCGAAGGGCGGAATCAGTATCTCTGAGATTCCCGCCTCGAGGGCCTCGAGCGCCTTTTCACGGCCGCATCGCTGTGCGAAGCCGATAATCACCGTCTCGGGGCTTGAGTTGCGGACCTCCCGGGCCAGATCGAAGGCGGTTTGCGCGGCTTCAATTTCGAGGAAAATAATCTTCGGCGTGAAGGCGTTCAGGAATCGGACGATCTCGTAGATGGAGGGATAGGCGTAAAGCGTCTTGTAGACGCAAAGATTCTCAACCGACGCGCACCCCCGCTGGATGCCGAACACCAGATGCCGGGATGGCCCGAAAATGAGGGCGGACAACATAAAAGGGGGATAAACATCTACCTCTCAGGAATTCTAAATCGGCCGTACCATGCGCCCAACCAGTCGATCTTCTGAGACCGCCTGCCATTTCTACTTACTACTGCTCGAAAATCTGCTAAGCCGAACGTCATACGCCGCCAAAACAGCGCCGCGCGACTGCGTCTTTCCTCTTGGGTTTCCCAGTAGCGCAGGCGGGGCCGCTTGCCGCAATCCTATTTGTATCCTCCGCAAAAAAGGCACGATCCACCCCTTGGGCGTACTTCCCTATGGGGTAGAAAGATTTTCGGAAGACCCGGCGCTCAGGCGCCGGCACGATCCACAAATTTCTTTAAGATATTCCGAACTTCGGAAGGTGGTGGATCATCGGGCCGCCGCTCGGATTGCAGATAGCGTGCTAGAAGCTCGCGGGCCCGCTGGGGATCCCGGCCGGAGATCCCGAGTTCCTTTCCCCAAGCGAACAGCAACCCAGGAGAATTCGGATCGGCGCTCGCAGCGCGGCAGAACAGCGCATCGGCTTCGGCATGTCTCCCCCGGCGGGCCAAGAACGAAGCGAGATCGAGCAGACGCCCGGTGTTTCGCGGTTGCAGGTCGAGCGCCCGGCGAAACCCCGCCTCCGCCCGGGCGTAGTCCCTGCGCTTGACGGCAATCAGCCCGTCGGCCCGGCTTCCTTCCGCCGCGTCGATGGCCCCGAGCCGGGACGCGATGGCGCTCGCTTTTTCCTCGCCGCCGCCTAAAGCGGAGGGGGCTTCCAGATAATAATCCAGCAGGTCGTTCAGCGCGCCGACATTAGTTCTGTCGAGCTCGACCGCCTTTTCAAAGGCCAGGCGAGCTTTCCGGGCGAGGCCCGGAGCTTTCAAGATGTTGGAGCGCTCCGCTCTGCGTCCTGCGGCTTTCCCCAGCCACTGATAGTATTCGGAAACAGCGGGTTCGGCAGCTATGGCTTGCTCCAACAGCCTGATGGCGCCCTCGTAATCCTCGACCGCGTATGCCTGAACGCCCTGTGAAAATAACGCGCGAGGGGATTGCACCCCTCGGAGAGGCTGAGAGAGACCGGCCGCGCAGAGCAGGAGCCAGATGGCAAACGCCAGGCGCGCACGCCCGCGCAGCAGGTACAGGCCGCGATGTGTTGCCCGGTTCATATCAAAAAACTGAATCGCCGCTCTTGCCCTTCTACTGACTCTGATGCTTAGCGAGTAAATTAAGTGGATGCGGTTTGCGCCAAACGCGATTCTTCCCGCGCCATCGACCCGTCCAAAATCGTACAAGTTTGGTACGCTAAACTCGCCCCATTCCGCACAGCATCCCGACTGGTTCAATCAACGTTGGACTATCGCCGGCAACGGCGGGTTCCAAAGAAAAACGTGGCCGCTCAGAACGGCCGCACGGCAGGTAATAACAGACAGAGCAGGGATCAGCCGAAGTGAGTACTAGGAGGATCCCTAGCAGGTAATGGAAGAAGCAAACATTGTGACAAGTCCGGGCCGCCTTTGGGACACACCCAGCAGCCCGGCGACAAGTGGAATCATGCTAAGTTTATGCGAGGAAAGCAACGCGCCCGTAGCTCAGTTGGATAGAGCGGCAGACTTCGAATCTGTAGGTC
>DASREK010000296.1:0-11491 GCA_035652135.1 Bryobacterales bacterium
GGAACCGACGCCTCAAAAAGCCCGGAGAACACGGGGATCGAGCAGGCTGCGAAGAATCGCGAAATCGTCAAGGCTATTCACGCCATCAATGCCAAGGAAGCGTTCGGGCCGGGCAGTGAGCTGCGGTTCGCCGTGGATCGCGATACCGGCCGGCCGCTGATTCGAATCGTGGATCGCGCCACCAATGAGGTGTTGAACCAGATTCCACCGGAGGACGTGCTCCGGCTGGCCGAGGTGCTCGGCCAATTGCAAGGGCGCGCCAGAATGGCGTAAATCCAGCCTGGCGCAAAGCCGGCGGCGAACGGCGATGGGCCCCCAGGGGAGAAATAGAGTCATGCACGGCCGCTATCTGGAAAATGAGGTCCTTTCGGCTGATCCGATCGGGCTGGTGCAACTACTATACGCAGGCGCGATCGATGCGATCCGCAAGGCCCGAGTATTTTTGCAGGAGGGTGACATCCACGGGCGCTCCGCAACAATCGCGAAGGCGATGCAGATCATTCTGGAACTGCAAAGCTCGCTGGATCTGGAGCGCGGTGGTGAAATCGCGGTCAACCTGGCTCGGTTATATGTCTACATTCAGGAACGGCTGGCCGAGGCGAACGCCCGGCAGGCGCTCGCGCCCCTGGACGAAGTGTTGCAGTTGCTGCTCATTCTCAACGAGGGTTGGGAGCAGGCCGCGCGGCAAAGCATGGCCGCCCCGCCGGCGGAAGCACTGGGCGCCGCCGGCCCGGCAAACTGGACCCTGTAGGGCCGCATGACCCGCTGCCCGCCCGGCTGAAACTCCGGTTCGAGTTTCGAATGCAAAACGCATCGAGGAAGTATCATGGCTAGCTCACCGGTTTCCCCAAGCACGTCCGCTCTGAACCTCACACAACCGCTCACGTTCACCGGCGTAAGCTCGTACTCGAGCGATTTGCAGCAGATTTTACAGCGCGCCGTGCAGATTGCGACGCTGCCCATGCAGAAGCTGCAATTGGATCAGGCCAGCATACTCAGCCAGGAACAGGCATTGAGTAGCTTGGGCGGCGCTGTCAGCAGACTCACGAGCAGCTTCTCGTCGCTCGGCTTGCTGGGGGCCAACGGCGCTCTAACCGCCACGACATCCGACCCTGCGGTGGCGACGGTGCAATTGACGGGATCGCCGGCCCCTCTGACCTACTCCCTGGTGGTCACTTCGGCCGCGGCAGCCGCCCAGGCGTCTACAGCCCTCGGTCTCCCCGACAGCGATACATCGGCGCCGCGCGCCAACGGCCTGTATACGCTCACGCTGGGAAGCAACAATCAGAGCTTCGATCTCCGGGCCACCGGCTCCGGCCGCACCGCCGGAACGATTGGCGACGCGCTGCCCTCGGAACCGGACAGCGTAACGATCACCTTCGCCAACGGCCTCACGGGCAGCATCACCGCCGGCCTGAAAAGCTTCTTTGTGGGAAATTCACCTGTCGGGGGCGCCGCGGCAGGCGACAGTGTCAGCGTGAATTTCACGAGCGACGACGGCGCCATCAACACTGGAATCACGGCCACGTTGGCCGGAGGAGAAGACGCGGCCGCACTCGCCAACTTGCTCAATCAGCAGATCGCGGGAAATGCGAGCCTGACCGGGAAAATCAGCTTCAGTGCGGTGAACGGCCGTTTGAAGCTGGTGGAATCCGATACGGCAGGTACGGGCTTCACCTTCACATCCAGCACTACCGGCGCGATAACCACGGGCTTGGAACCGGGAGGCGCGATCGGCGGTGAATCGGCCCAGGAGATCGCCGCCGCTTTGAACGCGCAGGTCGATTCGAATCCCGCTCTCTCGGCGGCCGGCGTGAGGTTCTCCGCCTCCCAGGGCGAGATCCAGGTTACGGCGGCGGCCGGCCGGCAGTTCACGTTTACGGCCACCGACAGCTCCCAAGGAACCGGCTTCGCTTCGGGACTTGCGGGCAGAACACGAGTCGTCGGCTACTCGAACACGCTTTCCGGGCTGCGGGACTACATCAATTCTCAGGAAGCGGCGCTGGGTGTTCGCGCCACCGTGATCAATACGAGCTCGGATCCGGCTCATCCCAGATACGATCTGACGCTCACGGCGGACCAGACCGGCGCACAAACGCTGACTCTGAATGACAGCACGGGCTCCGATCTTCTGCCCAATGGAGGCATGCTCGGCGCTGACGCCGTGTTCAGCATCAACGGCGGCCCAGCCATCACCAACACGTCAAACACCATCACCGGCCTGGTCCCCGGCCTCAACCTGACGATTACCGGACCCAGCGGGGCCACGCCAGTCACCCTCAGCGTGCAGACTGATCGCAGCGCCGTCGAGAGCGCGCTGCAAGATTTTGCGGTCAAGTACAACGCAGTCGTCGATCAGTTGAGCTCCCAAATCGGCAAAAACGCGGGGCCGCTCGGCGGCTCCAGCATCGTGCGCCAGATCGGCGGCGCGCTGCACGCCATCACCGGATTCAGTTCTACGGCTGGCTCGATTCAGTCCATGGCGGCTCTGGGGCTGCTTCTGGACCGCCAGGGACATTTGTCGCTCGACCTGCCGACCTTCAACAGCCTCACCGATCAGCAATTCCAGGATGCCATTCGCTTCCTGGGCGATACGACGGCGGGGTTCGCCGGCAACGCCTACACGCTTCTAAACCAGTTGACGGACCCCGTAAGCGGAGCTATTCAAAACACGCAGAATTTTCTCAACGAATCCGATCAGCGGCTTTCTCTTCAGATCGCCGCGCAACAGGATTACGTCAGCCGGGTGCAGAGTACGCTTACCGAGCAAATTTCCCAGGCGGACACCTTGCTCGCCCAACTGGAATCGCAACAAACCCTGCTCACGACGCTGTTCAAGGATCAGCAGGCCATAGCGCTCGCCAATACTCTAGGTGGGTAGAATGCCGTGCCAGAATCTCGACCCTGAAGATCTACTGCGCGCATTGCACGCCAGCACAGATGAATTGTGCCGGGCCGTGGATGCCGGCGATCTGGCTGGCGCCGGCGTGGCGGCGGCGAGGCGCGGACAAGATGCGGACGCTCTCGCGCGCTGCCCGCAAATCTGGTCTCCGGATCTCCTGAAGCGCTTGGAAAAAGTCCTGTCTCACGGCGAGGCGGCCGCGCGGGCCTTGGCAGGCCGGCGCGAAACGGCGCGAGCGCTGCTCAGCGAAATCGAGCCCGTGCGCCTGCGTCTGGCGAAGTCCGCGCCGGTCCAAAATACGTGTTCCCCCCAAAAGCTCGATTTGAAAGCCTGACTTCGCAGCCGCCGTCTCCATCGTTTTGCGGCGTCCACGCGGGCGGGGCGACCTCAACCATCGTTTTTGGAAAGCGCCTTCCGCACAGCCGCGATGGCGGCCTTCACCTCCGGCTTTCTCAAATCACCCAGAACCGCGCTGCGATTCAGGCGGGAAATTTCACTCCGGTAGATGCCCACTTCGCGGGGCGCGATGACGCCGATCTTCACCTGCGCGCGGCTGATTTCCAATATCCGCACCTCGACCTGATCCCCCACCATGAACGATTCTCCTTGCTGCCGGCGAAAAACGAGCATCACACCTCGGTAACCGTTGAGTACGGGCTGTCGATTTGGATGATTTGCTTAGCCGTGCAGTTTGCCGGATTGATCACGATGGGCGCCAGAAGGTTGGCGGAAGGCTTTTGCGTTCCGTCTCCCAGGTTCAGCACCGCCATGCAGAGAACGTTCAATCCCGGTATGACCTCGGCCGGCAGCTCAAGCATGCGGCGATCGTCTTCCGTCAGGCGGAGCTGGTAGTCGGATCGAATATGATGAATCGGCGCCAGGGGCAGGCAGATTTTCGGTTCAATTAAGGAGACCAGAAACACGATCGGCAGCAGCTCTTCTTCTTGCAGCAACACGAATTGCCGCAAACTCTCGAACCCCGGCAGGCCGTCCGGGAAATGAATGACACCGGTAGGGGACGGTTGCGGCTGTGCCATCAAAACCTCTATCGGCAAGGGGCGGCCCCGGGGCTATATCTCCCCTGGTTCGCAGCCGCACGGACCAGGCGGCGACTTGGGAGCGTTTGAGATCAGGTGAAGGGGCCCTTTCCACGCGCCCGTGCTTGGATAGCCGCGCTCCAGTGAGCGTTTTCCGCGTTCTTGCGGGCCGCGCGGGCGCATTTCGAGAACCTCCACCAGGTAGGCGGGCTGCTCTGCCATGCGCAGCCACTGCATGGCCTTGCGGTCAATCCAGGAGAATGGAACCGCGCCGTGGCGCTCGACGGTATATTCCCGCGAAACTTCGGCTTCCAGATGATGGTGGAGGCCGGCTGGCGTCAGATCGCGGCCGTAGCGTATATACCAAACTAGCGATGGATGGTGATGGCGGATTTCGGCTAGCGCCTGGTCAAAATTCTTCGCGTCATTGAGTATCTCGACACGGCCGCGAAAACCGGCCTCATGCAAAGCGTAGCCGGCGTCGGAAACATGGCTGTCGAGCAATACCAGCGCCGGCTCGCCCCGGGAGCGTGCCGCCACTCTACCGGCGATGGCGGCGTAATCGACCAGATACCCCTTATTGAGGAAATCCCGTTTGCGGTAGTAGCTGCCCAGGCCGCCGCAGGCCACGATGACGAGAGCGGCGTAGGCCGCCAGTCCCGCGATGCGGCGGGTATCCAAGCCGCGCAGCAGGAATAGGTAGTAGAAAGGCAAGAGAAACAACAGGCGCGCTCCAAGGAAGGCGAAGGTCACCCAGGCTGAAGCGCCGAAGTACGCGATGCCCGCCACGGCCAGAAAAAGAAGAGGAACTCGATCCGTCCGCCGCCACGCTTTCCACAACGCCCACAGCAAAGCGGGGGAGACCCCGGCTGCCAGGAGGATGCCCCAGGGCGGGATACTCTCGCCGAAGTTAAAGGCCGTGAACGTGTATGCTACCCGGACGGCGGCGGCGATCAAAACGTTCCCGCTCACTTGATACGGCTGCCCCCGCGCCACCATGCCCGAGGTTTCAATCAGGGTTCGCAGCCAGGGAGCGTACGCGAGCGCGATGGCCGGCAGTGCGAGCAGTTGCCTCCACTGCCGCCGGCACAAACTCACGAGCGCCGTCCCGGTCACCACCGCTAGGCCCGGCAAATAATGCGTATAGAGCAGCGCCACGGCGGCAAAGATGTAGCGTGCCGTCGCTCGGGCATTGCGCGGCGAACGAAGCCAGTCGCGGGCCGTACGAATGGCGATTACCGCCAGCAGCAGTTGCAACGTATAGGAGCGCGCCATCCGGGCGTATAAGAGCAGGAAGGGAGATCCCACCCACAGTCCCAGAAAAAGGCAGCGGTCTCTGAAGCGGATATTCGCCAGCCAAAGCCGGTAGACCGCCACAGTAGCAAGCAGCGCGAACAGCAAGGAGAGCTCGCGCGCCCGCGCCAGTTCGGCACCGGGCAGCGGCAGCTTCAGCCAGCCTTTGACTAGAAAGTAATAGAGGGGCGGATGCACATCCACCCGGAGCGCTTCCAGAATACGCGCCGGCGGGAGCCGGGCCGTTTCCAGCGTGTAGCGCTCGTCACCCCAGATCGGCAGCAGATCGATGTGAAAGCACAGCAAGCCTGCTTGCGCCAGGAGAGCGAGCGAAAGAATATGCCTTTTCAGGAATGGCAAGGGGCGCGAATGGTCTCCCGCTTCCTGCGAGTCAGGGAACGGCCGGGCATGGCTGCTCGTCCGCTACGGCCAGAGCCTGCTCCACGGTGGCGGCGTCGTGGACCATGGCCGCAAGGCCGGCCAGCACGGCATCGGGGCGTGCGTGCTGCCAGACATTGCGGCCGAAGATGACCCCTTCGGCGCCCGCTGACAACGACTGATCGACCAACTGGTAGAGCGAACGCAAGCTGGAGTCGCGCATCGGGCCGCCGGCGACCATCACCGGACGCCCGGTGGCGGCGACGATTTCCCGGAAGCTCGCCTCTTCCCCCGGGTATCTTGTCTTAATAATATCAGCCCCCATTTCGGCGCCGATGCGGGCCGCAAGCGCGATATCGCCGGCCACATCCGGCGGCAGAGCCGCGCCGCCCCGGCCGGTGAAGTCGAGATGGTTCGCGAGCATTCGCGCGCTCAGCATCTCCGCGATAACGGGCATGCCCCAGCGGCGCGCTTCTTCGGCCACCCGCCCGAGTTTGCGCAGCTCGGCCGCTTCCTGCCCGCCTCCTACGGTAGCATTCACGATTACGGCGTCCGCGCCCAGCGCCGCCGCGTGCGCTACGGAAGCGAATTGACGCATGGGCCCGCTTCCCTGCACGCTGGTGCATCCATCGATTCGCAGCACCACGGCGAGCTGGCCCAGTTCTCCGGCGACTTGATCGAGCACGCCCGGCGTGAGCAGCACTGCATCTGCGTCGGACTGCGCAATCAGTTTGATGAGCCCGACCGGATCCTCGATGCCCTTCAGGGGCCCCGCGACCAATCCGTGATCCAGAGGCACCACCAGCGCCCGCCCCTTCCGCAGCAGCCGCCGCAATCGCAAAACCTTGCCCAACGACATACGCTCTCCTGTCTCGCATTCTATGGTACTTCCAGGAAGCGGCATCTGATAGCATCAAAATTCATGAAAGAAAGATTTCTGGCGGCGGCCGCGCAGATCTCGCCCGTTTACATGCAGCTCGGCCCCACGGTGGAAAAGGTTTGCCAAACCATTCGCGAAGTCGGTTCGCAAGGCGCTGAGCTGGTGGTATTTCCCGAGGTGGTGATACCCGGCTACCCGTACTGGCGCGGTCTTTATCCCGTCCCTGAATGGACCGCCTGGATGGTCCGGTACCAGTTGAATTCACTGGTAATTCCCAGCAACTACACGGACCGGCTGTGCGAGGCCGCCCGCGAGGCGCGCTGTTTCTGCGTCATCGGCTGTTCGGAACGAAGCGGCTGGGCCGGCAGCGAGACGCTATACAACACGGCGCTTTTCATCAACGGCGAGGGCGTCATCGTCGGTAAGCACCGCAAACTGATGCCAACGCACGGCGAGCGGATGGTCTGGGGCATGGGCGACGGCAGCGATCTGCAAGTGTTCGAAACCTCCCTGGGACGCATTGGGGCGCTGATCTGCTATGAGCATCACATGACGCTGCTCAAGGCGGCCATGGCGGCGCTGGGGGAAGAAATCCATTGTGCTTTGTGGGCCGGGTATTGGGTGATGGAGAGCCATCCCGGAGCCAAGCGGCGCTGGCGCGCTGGAGACTCCACAGACCTTTGCGAAGTGGCCTACGCCAACCGTGAATACGCATTCGAGACGCAGAATTTCGTCGTCAGCGCTGGCAATTATGATCCGGCGGGTTCCCTGCCGTCGGAATGCTCCGCCTGGGACATCGGCTCGGGAGGCAGCGCCATTCTCAACCCCGCCGGCCTTTATCTGGCGGGGCCGGCGCTCGATCAGGAAGCGATCCTTTGGGCGGAGCTCCGCGCCGAGGACCGCCAGAAAACCAAGGCCTACATCGATACTCTCGGCCACTACAGCCGGTTTGACGTCGTCCGCTTATGCATGAATAAGAGCAAGCTGACGCCAGCCGGCCCATAGAAGCATCCCATCGAGTATCGGAGAGCGTTGATTCTCGGTCTCGATCTCCGGCTGGCGTCCCGGAATGCCGCCGGAGGAGCTTCATCATGCGCTATCGCAGGCTGGGAAGAACAGGACTCGACGTCAGCGAAATCGGCTACGGCGCCTGGGGCATCGGCGGGATGATGTGGGTCGGCGCCGAAGACCAGGAGTCGCTGCGGGCGCTCCACCGCGCTATCGATCTCGGCGTGAACTTCATCGACACGGCGCTGGTCTATGGCGACGGACACAGCGAAAAGCTGGTCGGCGAAGTGGTTCGCTATCGTTCGGAACCCATTTACGTGGCTACCAAGGTTCCACCGAAGAACATGCTCTGGCCCGCGCGGCCGGGCATCAGCATCGACCAGGTGTTTCCCTACTGGCACATTTTGCAAGCAACCGAGGAGAGCCTCCGCCATCTGCGGCTGGAAAGGGTGGATCTCCAGCAGCTTCATGTGTGGTCGCCGGAATTCACAGCCTCCGAGGAATGGCGCAGGGCGGTTGAGGATCTCAAGAAGAGCGGCAAGGTGCGTTATTTCGGCATTTCCGCCAATGATTACCAGCCCGCCTCACTGCTCGACGCGCTGCGCACGGGGCTGATCGACTGCGTGCAGGTCATCTATAACATTTACGATCCGCGTGCGGCCGATGCCCTGTTTCCGCTCTGCCAGCAGCTCGGCGTCGGGGTCATCGCGCGGGTTCCACTCGATGAGGGCGGCCTCACCGGCCGGATAACTCCGGAAACGACATTTCCCAACGGCGACTTTCGCAACCGGTATTTTCGCGGCGAGCGCCGGCGCCAGGTTTGGGAGCATGCCCGGAAGCTCCAGCAAGCCGTGGGTGAAGCACACGGAACTCTGGCGCAGGTGGCGCTCCGGTTTTGTCTGTCGCATCCGGCGGTCTCCACCGTAATTCCCGGAATGCGGAGCGTGCCGAACGTGGAATCCAGTTGCGCTGTCCCGGACATGGGCCCGTTGCCGGCGGATATTCTGGAAGAACTGCGCCGCCATATCTGGATCCGCGATTTCTACAGCGCGGCGTGAGCGGGCGCGATAGGCGGAACAGGTTCAGGAGCGCGCAGCGGCCGCCTTTTTCGCCGCCTCGAAAATCCTCAGAAACATCGGCTCAAGCAGCTTGCCGGTCTGAGTATTCTGCTGACTGGGATGGTAGGAGGCCATGAGGGTCGGAAGACCTTGCCCAAATTTGTACACGGCTCCGTGGCGAAACGGATACGCTGATCTGCGGGAAATGGCGCCGCGCGATTTGAGAATGGTCAGATACGTGTCGTGTGCCAGTTTGCCTAACGTGACGACGACGGCCACGTTGGGAAGCAGATCGAGTTCTCTTTCCAAATAGGGCCGGCAATTGGCAAATTCCTGCGGCAACGGCTTGTTGCCCGGCGGGCAGCAGCGAATGGCTGCGGTGATGTAAAGGTCCTTCAAACGCAGGCCGTCGTCTCTGGAAACAGAAGTCGGCTGCGAGGCAAAACCAGCGCGGTGGAGGACGCGGTAGAGAAAATTACCCGAGGAGTCTCCCGTGAACATCCGCCCGGTGCGGTTGGCGCCGTGCGCCGCGGGCGCAAGCCCGATGACCAACACGCGAGCGGCCGGGTCTCCGAAAGACGGAACGGGGCGTCCCCAGTACTCCCAGTCCAGGTAGGCCCGCCGTTTCGTCTTAGCGACGACTTCGCGGTATTCGACCAGCCGGGGGCAGCGGCGGCATTGAATGACTTGTTCCTGAAGGTTTTGCAGGTCGCGGAAGGCATCTGATTTCCTCATAGACCGTTGATGTTACCGCCTTGGGAAGTAAAGCGGCCGTCGCTCGATCGTTCGAGCCGGGTCTTGCCGCCAAGCCACCAACCGGTCCGAGACGGCCAGCCGCGATCCCGCGTTTCGAAGTACGCGCTTGCCACTTTGAATTCAATCTGTTATATATGCCTCGTTAAAGGTGATTGTTTTGTCTTCCGGCCCGGAGGCAGACGCACATTCCGAACCCATTTTCCGTGAAGACCCCTGGGCACGGAGGTAAGCTGATGAAAAAACAGGCGCGTACAGCACGGGAACGGAAAGCGGGCCGCCCCTCGTCAGCGGATCGCAAGGGCCTCTCCCCGGCTCGACGCCCGGAATCGGGGAGGCGCAAGCCGATCGCTTTGCCGCCGAATAACAAGGCTTCGGCAACCGCAGCCCTGGTTTCTGCGCGGGTCAGGCCGGGCGGGCAGCAACGCGATTTTACAGCAGAACAGCAACAGAAAGCGTATGACGAGGCCATGCGCCTGTTCCAAGCCCATAAATTTGAGCGTGCCGACGAGTTGTTCCGAAAAGCGACGGAAGGCCCCAATCGCACCCTGGCGCATCATGCCCAAATACACTCCCAGATCTGTCAAAAGAGGCTTGCGCCGCCTGAGCCGAAGCTAAAAACCGCCGACGATCATTACAACTATGCCGTCACCATGATGAATGCCCGGCGGCTGAAGGAGGCTGCCGAGCATCTCGAGATGGCCCTTCATATGGCGCCGCAGGCAGACCATCTTTACTATGCTTTGGCGGCAACCGAGGCTCTCCAAGGAAACCCTCAAGGAGCGTATGAGCGGCTCAAGACCGCGATTCATCTTCAGCCGCGAAACCGCATCCTCGCCCGCGGCGATGCCGATTTCGCTGGAATTTTGGAATACCCGCCTCTGGCATCACTCTTGCAGCTTGATCGGGGCTGGTCGCCCAAGGCTTCTTAGCTGTCCTCTCGCGGCCGGCAGTTCGTAGGGCACTGCTCATGAATCATGATTTTGCGATCGTAATCCTCGCCGCCGGGCTGGGTACCAGAATGAAGTCCCGCCAAGCCAAAGTACTGCACCGCGCGGGGGGAAAAACCCTGATTGAGCTCGTCACGTCCACGGCCGTACGCTTGGTTCCGCCTGAACGCGTGTACGTGGTCATCGGACACCAGGGCGGCCTGGTTCGCCAGGTTCTCGACGGCTCCGGCGTGCGCTTCGTGGAACAAACGGAGCAACTGGGAACCGGCCACGCTATCGCGAGCGGCCGCGGGTGTCTCGACGCCTCCGGGAAGAGACTCCTGGTGCTGTATGGAGACTGTCCCCTTGTCACGCCCGGAACTCTCGAAGCGTTGATGCGCCGGCACGTGGAATCGGGTGCTGCGGCCACAGTCCTGACAACGACGCTGGAGAATCCTTCCGGCTATGGCCGCATCTTGCGCGGCAGTTCCGGAGCAGTCCAGGCGATTGTTGAAGAAAAAGCCGCCACCCCGGAGCAAAAGTCTATCCGCGAAATCAATTCCGGGATGTATTGCTTTGAGACGGCTCCATTGTTTGAAGCGCTCGCCGCGTTGCGGCCTGACAATCCGGCGAAAGAGTATTATTTGACAGACGTCATTGCGGGCATGGTCGGACGCGGTCTGAAAGTGGAGGCCTGCCACACCGCGGAGTCCTCCGAAGTTCTTGGCATCAACACCCGTGTGGAATTGGCTGCCGTCGATGCGGTTCTGCGCTCGCGGGAGGTCCGCAGGCTCATGCTGGAGGGCGTGACGATCCAGAAGCCGGAAACTGTCATTATCGACGCTGGCGTCTCAGTCGGCGAGGATACCGTCGTCGAGCCCTTCGTGCAGGTGCTCGGGCGTTGCCGGATCGCGGCAAACTGCTGGATCCGCGCCCACTCCATAATCAGCGATTCAGTTCTGGGCGAGGGCGTGGTGGTTGAGCCGTTCTCTATCATCCAGGAATCGGAGGTTCAGCGCGGCGCCCGGATCGGACCTTTCGCCAGGCTCCGTGCGGGAAACATAGTAGGAGCAGAGGCCCGGGTCGGCAACTTCGTGGAACTCAAAAAGACAGCCTTTGGCGCACGCTCAAAAGCCATGCACCTTGCCTATCTCGGAGACGCCGCTGTGGGCGCGGACGTAAACGTCGGGGCAGGCACGATTACCTGCAACTACGACGGTACAGCCAAGCACCCGACCGTGATCGACGACGGG
>DASREK010000297.1:0-8627 GCA_035652135.1 Bryobacterales bacterium
AGTTCCTCTGAACACCGCCAAACAGATCAACTGAGAAAACGAGAACCGCGGATCGCCTGGTTTCCTCATCGGCTGGGGGCCGACAGGTGTTTGCCGCAGATTCTTGCAAACCGATTCTTTCCAAGGCTCAGCCACGTCCCAGCAGTCAGGAACTGCTGCACCGGCTGCGCCTGATTTCACGAAGATTTTTTCGAGCGGCGCCGGGCGGACATCAAAAGCACAACCAGAGCGGTTGTGAAAGCAGTCATTGAGATCACCACCGAGCGATAGAGAATTCGCGGAACGAAGCGCATCTCGACCCGGTGGTCCCCCGCGGGAACCCGGATGCCGCGGAATGCGACATCGGCGGCATAGAGAGGAACGCGTTCGCCATCGATGGCCGCTTCCCAGCCCGGATAATAGGCCTCCGCGGCCACTAGAAACGAAGGGGAGTCCGCATGGGTCGCCAGGACGGCGCTGGTGGAACGATACGAGATCACCTCGACCTCGCCATGGGCCGGCGCAGCGGGCAGCGGCTCGAATCTGTCCGGCGCCTCGACGATCGCCGTCTGCGCCGGATCAAATCCGGGCGCATGAAGCAATGCCGCAGCCTGGGAAAGGCGATCGACGCGCGCTACGCGGTTCACGAGAAAAAAACGCGGCAGCGCCTCTTTGTTCTCGTAAATTTTGTAGGCCGCGATTTCCGCCGCCAGCTCCAGCCCGCGATCCGGCAAAGGCGCCCGAGAGAGAAGATACCGGACATTGCACAGGCCGACGACCGGCGAGGATGCATTGACGACCTGATAGCAAGTGCCCCATCTGGCTCCGGGAGAAAACGAAAGGCGAACCTGGATCATCCGCTCTGGCGCAAGGGGATCGCAACCGTTCGCGGTCGGAATTCCCAGCATGGGAGCGGCTGTGGACCACAGGAATGACACGCTGGGGGTCGTGTCGAATCGCGAAGGCGGCATCGAGCGGCCCGTCAATGCGCGCAGCCGCTCGACCAGTTCCCGACTGCCGTCGGCTGAATCGCGCATGATGCCCGGCTCCGCTGCCAGGGACGCCGTATTCATCGGACGGCCTGAACTGACGAGTATCAGCTCGCAGACAATGACCACACCCGCTATCACGGAAACCCTTGTGTCTCCCAAAAATCGATTCGCGCCGCAGCCCGCCAGTAGAGACAGAGCGAGCGCGAAGGCGCACAGCGTGAACTCGGGATGAATTCCAATGCGGACGTTCACCGGCAGCGCCAGAAAGATCGCGCGCCCGATCGGAGTGGAGTCGCCGAGCATCCACACGGCGGCGCTGGCCGCCAGCCACGCGAGAGCGCGGGCCCACCGGTCCGGCTTCCAACACGCAGCAGCCACCGCCAGCGCCAGGCTCAACAGGCCGGAGTACAGATACAAAAATGTGGGGTCGGACGGGCCGCTAAATTTCGATAGATCGAAAACGTTCCAGTAATTGGGGAGCGCGAGCGACCACAGTGCGCCCGGCTTGATGCCGCCGCCGCTGCGCAGCCACTCATACCGGTACTTAGCGACGCTCTGGAGCGTGAGTTGGAGGGTGGGAACGATTTGTACGGCCGCCAAGAGCAGCGCCCACGCCCACGCGAGCAGTACATAAGCCGGGAGGGCCGGCCGGGCCAGGCGCAATACCGCGAGCAAAAACCCAAGAGCCAACGCAGACCCGAACACGACGACGGCAACCTGCGGCAGTCCTGCGAAGACGCTCATGGCCAGCGCGCCAGCGAGCGTTGCCAGCCAGCCCCAGCGGAGAGATGCCCTCAACTCAATCACGCACAGCCAGGCTAGCGGCAGCCACGATGCGCCATGGACGGCGCCCATGTGCTGCGCCTGCGAGGCAAAAAAGCAGCCCAGTTCGTAAGTCGTCCCCGCAATCCAGGCCGCCGGCCGTCCGGCGCCGATCCGCCGCAGTATGGCGAAGGTGCAGCAACCGCCGAAAGAAATCTGAAGCGCTGCGGCTGCCGCCAGAAGACGGGGAAGGGACGATGCGCCGAGCAATAGGCTCCCCAGCGCCGCCGCAAGAGCGGGCGGATAGAACAAGGCCGCCTGGATGTTGGCAAATATCGGGTATCCGCAATATGTATATGGATCCCAAAGGGGCAGCTCGCCGCGCCGGAACGAATCCGCGACGAAGGCAGCCAGAGGCAGATGAACACCCCGGAAGTCCCACGGAAATAGAAATCCCCGATAGAACAACACGCGACGGTGAAAGACGGCCGCCTCCATGAAGAGCGCGATGCAATAGGGCACGCTACCTGACAGGCAGCGCCTGACGGCGGATCGGGTGCTGGCCATTAGGATGATTGGGAATGGAATTCGCCGGTTGCAAACAGACGACGGGCGAATTTTTCGTCTCGGATGGCGGCGCCGCCGTCGGCCAGCCTTCGCGACAGGCCGAAGAGTTTCATGCAGGCGAACGGGGTCGCGAAACTCCCAACGTACACGGTCATCGAGCGCCGCTGCCACATGCCTTGACCACCGCAGCCTTGCCGGCGAGCTGCGGGGGATCCAAACCCAATATAATACCCCGCGGGCAAACCGAACATTCGTTCGGAGATGCTGCTCCGGTGGTGTGAAGTGGCTACTTTGCGCGGCGGCTGCCCGGCTGCTCCAGCAGTTTGGCCTCCCGAACGGAGCGGCGCTGACGGCGGGAATCGATAGCCCGGTTACCGTGGCGGGCGCGCGAACAAGCTCTTTTAGCAGGGTTCCGGTGATGCTCGTCAGCTACACGAGGGCCTTGAAGATCTGGCTCTACAGAATTCGGGACGGGACAACACCGCGGGGAATGATTCTTTGGAGCCGCACGGCGCCGGTTTGACGAGTGCGCCGCCAGGCTCTGCTAATCGCCAGGAGGTTGTGGCCTTCGTTTCCGATCCGAAGAAAAGCCTGTCTTCGAGATTGTTCGGGCAAAAAGGGGCGCGAGTATCTCATTGGCGCGGAAGCGCCGATCTTCGCGCGGGTCGCAGATCCACGGAGCCTCAACCCTTGGCTTGCATGCCGGAAGATCCACTGCCGTTCCGAGCCAGACGTGCGGCTCAGCGCCGGCAATTCCTTGCAGTTTGGCTTCGAATTGGCTTGTTTAAAAGAATTAGCTGCCCAGATGCTTGTTCAGGATGCTTTGGACTTTGTCTTTGCCGACCGCACCGACAAGCTGCTCCGCAACAGCGCCACCCTTGAACAGCAGCAAAGTGGGAATGCCGCGGATTTGGAAGCGCCCAGCCGTGGCAGGATTGTCATCGACATTCAGCTTGCCCACCTTGGCCTTGCCTGCATATTCGCTGGCGATCGCGTCAATAGTAGGGGACATCATCCGGCAGGGGCCGCACCACTCAGCCCAAAAATCCACCAATACCGGCACGTCGGATTTCAGGACATCCGAATCAAAAGAAGCGTCGGTAAAGTTCAGAACGTTTGCTCCAGCCATTCGTCGGTTCCCTCACAGGTCTAAAGTACGATCACCATTATAGATGAACAGATGGGGCGAGAAGACTCAGGTTTGGCGGCCCGTGGCGGCCAGGGTTTCGTAAAGCTTCACGTACTGGGCGGCCGAGGAGCCCCAGGAAAAGTCGCGCGACATGCCATTGATCATCACCTTCTGCCAAAGCGGACCATTGTGGTAAGCCTCGAGAGCAGCGCGCAAGGCCCGCAACATCGCAGTGGCCGAGTATTCGGCGAACTTGAAGCCTGTGCCCCTCCCCGTAGCGGGATCGAAGGGCTCAACAGTGTCGTCCAGACCCCCGGTGGCGCGCACCACGGGCACGGCGCCATACTTCAAGCTATAGATTTGATTTAGCCCGCAAGGCTCGTACCGGCTTGGCATTAAGAAAATATCAGCTCCAGCTTCGATCTTGTGCGCCAGCGCGTTGTCATAAGCAATGCGGACAGCCAGCTTCGCCGGATACCGCGAGGCAAGTCCCTTGAACAGGTCTTCGTAGACCGCATCTCCCGAGCCTAGGACGACCATAGCCAAGTCTTCCGACATTAACTCTCCAGCGGCCTCGGCGATCAGGTCTGCCCCCTTTTGCGCGCTCAGCCGGGAGACGATGCCGATCAAAGGCCGATCGAGGTTCTCCTGTGGGAGACCGAATTCGTGGAGCAGGTCCGCCTTGCACACCCGTTTTCCCCTCAGGTCCTGCGGGCTGTAGTTGGCGGCCAGGAATTTATCGGTCGCCGGGTCCCACTGGGTGTAATCGACTCCGTTGATGATGCCACTCAGTACGCGGCTGCGGCGGCGCAGCAGTCCGTCCAGGCCGAAGCCATACTCTTCGGTCTGGATCTCGCGGGCATAACCCCGGCTGACGGTGTTGATGGCGTCGGAAAAGACCAGGCCGCCCTTCAGAAGGTTTACTTTGCCGTAGAACTCCAGGCCGTCGATGTGAAACAGCGAGTCAGGCAATCCAATCTGGCCCAGCACTTCGTGCCGGAACAAGCCCTGATACCCGAGGTTGTGGATAGTGAACAGAACCGGCGTTTGCCCCACCGCCGGTGACTTGACGTAGATCGAGCGGAGGAAGACGGGAACCAGAGCGGCCTGCCAGTCATGGCAGTGGAAAACATCGGGATGAAAATCGAGCTGCGCGATCTCAATGGCGGCCCGGCTCAGCAGCGCAAAGCGCTCGGCATTATCGGGGTAGTCGCCTTGGGGCGTCCCGTAGAGGGCCGCGCGATCAAAAAACGCTGGGTAAGCGATGAAATAAAATTTCACCCCGCCCTCGGCAACGGTCTGCACCGACGGGAAGCAGGTATTCTGGCCGAGCGGAATGGTCAAGGCCGGGAACAGGGTCGCCGGGCGCTCCAGGCGCGTCATACGATACAGCGGCAGCACGACGGCCACCTCGTGTCCGAGACTGCGCACGGCCTGCGGCAACGCGCCGACCACGTCCGCAAGGCCTCCTGTTTTGGAGAAGGGCACCGCTTCGGAAGCTACCATGAGGATTTTCATGTGAGTTGGATAGGCGGGCAGAAGGCCTAATCTTCAAACTACTGAATTGCGCTTAGAGAATGCAAGGATCATAATTACCGTGAGCTATTCGTTGGCATGCTCGATGCCGGCGACGCGGTTATCCAGCGCGGGCAGCGGCTTCATTAACCGGAGCATCTGATTGCCCGCAGGCGAAATAAAATCGAGGCTGAGCCACGTATTTTTTGCGCCGCCGAGCGCCTTCGTGAAGGCGGACGTCAAGCTGGTGAACGTCCATTCCTCTCCAGCCCTCCCGCCGGGAGCCTGCGCTAAATCCAGCTTGTCCTGGACGGCCGCGTTTTCGAAGGTCGCCAGCCTGGCGCCGGTGAGTTTCCAATCTCCCTGCAATGGCTGCGCAACAGTCAGCCTCAAGCCGGACGACCCGAGGTGAACGCCCGTACTGAGAGAGGTATTGATCACTCGAACCAGCTTCCAGGCGGGGCGATACACGCCGTCTTTTTTGAAAAAAGCATCCACGCGCCGGTCCCATTCCACATTTTTGCGGCCCTTAGGATCAAATTGAAAGGTATATCGGATCTCTGGGCCTCGGGTCTCCACCACATTTTTTTCATCCTCGCCAAAAACCAAAAGACCTTATCCGATTCGACGCCTTTCAAGGAAAACCGGAGCTCCTCCCCGGCAATGAAGCTGCTGACGCTCGGCCGATTAGTGGAAGAAACTTCGATTTGCACGCCGGCCACCCAGTCGAGAATTTTTTCCTTGTGGAGGTCCACCCAATACGCGCCCGCCGCCACGAGCACCAGCCCGCCTGCGGTGATCGACCCCATGAGATGATCTTGAATCGTCTTCCAGAACGGCATCCCAACGCGCTCCTCGGGAAATCGGGCGTATTATACAACGGTTTCCGGATGGCGCCAGGACCGGCGGAGATTTCTTGCTTCCCGCCGCCCCGGCCCGAGCCCGTGCTAGATTGGAATTATGTCCTTCGCAAGCGTGCCGGAAGCCCTGGAAGAAATGCGCGCCGGGCGCATGATTGTAGTCGTGGACGATGAAGACCGGGAAAACGAAGGCGACCTTACCATAGCAGCCGAAAAGGTCACTCCCGAGGTCATCAATTTCATGGCCCGATATGGTCGGGGCCTGATCTGCCTCGCTCTGACCGAGGAGCGGCTGGATTATCTTCGCCTGCCGCTGATCGCGGAGCAAAATACGTCTCTTTACGGCACGGCGTTTTGCCAGTCATTCGACGCGCGGCAAGGCGTTACGACGGGCATCTCGGCCGCCGACCGCGCGCGGAGCATTCATGTGGCCATCGATCCGGCCACTACGGCGGCCGACCTCGCCCGGCCTGGGCACATTTTCCCGCTCCGCGCCCGGAAGGGCGGCGTACTGGTTCGCGCGGGACAAACCGAGGCTTCCGTCGATCTGGCGCGCATGGCGGGGCTGATCCCGGCCGGCGTGATCTGCGAGATCATGAACGACGACGGATCCATGGCCCGCGTGCCGCAACTAATGGAATTTTGCGCACGGCATGGAATGAAGATGCTCACCGTGGCCGAGCTGATCCGGTACCGGCTCCAGTATGAACGCTTCCTGCACCGCATCGCGGAAGGCTCTGTCGAGACTCCCTATGGCGAATTTCACACGATTGCTTATCAGAGCGATCTCGATACAGAGGTGCACGTGGCGCTGGTACGCGGTCATGTCGAGGACGACGAGTCGGTGCTGGTGCGCGTCCATTCGCATTGCCTGCTGGGAGACGTATTCCTTTCCGCGGCCTGCGGCTGCCACGAGCTGATCGAGCAATCCCTGGCGCGCATTGCGGCGGAAGGCCGCGGAGTGCTGCTTTACCTGCACGCCACCGGAGCGGGCTTTAACCTGGAAACCCTCCCGTCGGGCGAGAAGCGCCTCGTTTCACACAGCAGGGAATACTATCACTACTTAGGAGAAGCGGGGCAGCGGCGGCAGCAGTACGAATCGGGGGTGGGAGCGCAGATCCTTTCCGATTTGAAGCTGCGGACAATACGCCTGCTCACCAATCACCCGCGTAAGATTGTCGCTCTGGAGGGCTTCGGAATCCGCATCGTCGATCAGGTTCCGGTAACACCTCCCGCCGAGCAGGAGCGCGAGATGGCAGCCCGGCGACCGGACCACTCCTAAGGAGCCTTATCCACCGCGACGTGGCGAAAACGGCGCGAGGCTCGGCCGGAAATTGCGATGGATTTTCCGGCGGCCTCGGCGGGTTTCCCTTGGCGGAACCATGCGCCAATAGACTGAGGTCGGGCGCCGAAACCTTAAGCAGCCTGGATACCGCTCCGGGAGCGGATGCAGGGGATAACAGCCGCCGCCAGGGCCGCGCCATGATCCACGCGCGGCAGCGCAGTGCTGCCATCCTCGTCCCCGGCGGCCATGCCGGCTCGGCAGACCCGGCGGGCCAAGCGGGTCAGTTCTCGCTTTTCGCTCTGTCCGAGACGCAGCATGCTGCCGTCCCAGCCGCTGTTGCGCAGGTGTGCTACGAGCGCAGCCCCCACCCGCTCATCCGGCGACCGGGAAATGATCTCCAGAGCTGCGATGATCGTCTCCAGGCAGCGCCTCTCGGTGTACAATTCTCGCAGCACCCTCGGTAGGTCCATACCAAGCCCCCCATTCTCTGCTTCTGACAACCTGGCTGGGAAGATCCAGGCGCCGGTTCTCTCCAGCGCCCTCCGTCCCTGGATTCCCGCGGCCTGATGCGCGCCCGGGGCCCAGGCTGCTATTGCAACTGCACTGTTTTGTGTCCGCCCGGTGATTCGGACGAAGCCATCCTTTTGTTACGTTTCCCAGGTTCGACAGAGCATTTATATACCCTGTCCCATTGGGAGTCAATATAAATGTGAGGAAAAAATGTGAATAACGTAGAACTCCCGGCTAACTACCGTTGCAGATTTTCGTTTGTCAGAGTGAATAGATTAGGAATAAAAGATATTTTCCTGAATTTTACCCCTAATTCCGGCACAGTGGGTGGGTACGCCACCGCGGCCCATCCGTTTAGGTATCTGGAGAGCGGCAAACGGTCTTTCCGCGCGGTTCACTGCGATCCCAGGACGCCCCCCAAAAGGTCGAATCCAAACGGACGCGCGAGGGCAACCAACGGGCTGGGCCGAAGTTGAGGCGGTCTTCGCCGCATGGGCCATTGCCGTCGCTCTCTAGTCCGGGACGCCCGATTCGCACTTCATGCCCCGGCATCGTTATGGTACAACGTACGGATATGCAAACCAACCGCATAAAGCACATCTTGCGCGCCGGCGGCTCAATTTTGGGCACCTGCGTCACCGATCACACTTCGCCTGAAATCGTTACGATTTTTAAAGCAGCGGGCCTGGACTTTTTCTTCATTGATACCGAGCATTCCGTTCCGAGTTATCGGGATGTACAGACCTTGGTCCGGGTCGGCCGGGCCGCCAATGTCATCCCCTTGGCACGAGTCACCCAGAGCGAATATTTTTTGATTGCCCGGCTGCTCGATGTAGGCGCCATGGGCATCATCGCTCCGCGGATCAACTCCGCGGCCCAGGGCCGCGCTGTTGTGGACGCCATGAAGTTTACGCCGGAAGGCAGCCGGGGCTACGGGCTGCGCGGAATTATCAATGATTATCAGTATGCGGGCGCCCAGGCCGAAATGGAATCGGCCAACCGGGAGACCATGGTGATTTTGCAGGTAG
>DASREK010000298.1:0-26045 GCA_035652135.1 Bryobacterales bacterium
CCAATATGTGCGGCTGGAGATAGTGACGCCGCCCAACCCTTCCGAGCCGGAAAGGGAGTTATTCCGCAAGCTGGCGGAGGTCTCCCGCTTCGATCCCCGGAGCCTGAAGAGGTGAACAGGCATGAGCTCCTCCACCTGCACTTCGGTGATCCTGTGGCGCTGGGAGCATTCATTCCTGACTTTAGAAGATTTGGCCAGAGCCGCCGATCTCCACCCGACGCTGGTTGAGAGCTTCGTTTCGTATGGGCTCCTGGAGCCAGCCGCCGAATCGGGAGGGGCGCCGTTGTTCGCTCCCGCGGCAGTGGGACGTCTGAGGCGCATCGTCAGGCTCCGGCGCGATTTGGGCGTCAATCTGGCGGGCATCGCGGTGATTCTCGAAATGAGGGACCGCCTGGAAAGGCTCCAGAAAGAAGTGGCGATGCTCCGTGAGCGCACAGGGCGGAGAGAACGTAGAACAACTGCGAGGAGGACACCGTAAAAATGGTACCCAGCGATTTGCTCTGGCTGTTTTTTGTACTTTCGGCGCTACAGCCTGTCCTCAAGCAACGGCTGCTGGAGGCATCGCGGCAGCGGCTAATCGCGAAAATCGAGCGCCAGCGGAATTCGCGCGTCATTTTGCTGGTCCACCGGCAGGAAACAATGAGCATTCTGGGCTTCCCTGTGTTTCGCTACATCGACGTCAACGACTCCGAGGAAGTGCTACGCGCCATACATCTGACCGATCCCGAGGTGCCGCTGGACATTGTTCTCCACACGCCGGGGGGACTGGTGCTTGCGGCCTTGCAGATCGCACGGGCCATCTACAAGCATCCGGGAAAAGTAACAGCGTTCGTGCCCCATTACGCGATGTCGGGCGGAACTTTGATCGCTCTGGCAGCCGACGAGATCGTGATGAGTGAGTATGCGGTGCTCGGACCCGTGGACCCCCAATTGGGGCAGTATCCCGCGGCGTCTATTTTAAAGGCAGTGGCCCGCAAGCCCGTCGCCGAGGTCAAGGACGAGACGCTGATCCTGGCAGACCAAGCCGAAAAAGCCATGGCGCAAGTTCGGGAAAGCGTTAAGGAACTGCTGGCGAAGAAATGCCCTGAGGAAAAAGCGGAAGAACTGGCGCGCCTGCTTTCGGAGGGCACATGGACTCACGATCATCCAATCACATACGAGAGAGCGAAAAGTTTCGGCTTGCCGGTCCGCTGCGACATGCCGGCTGAATTCTTGGATTTGATGAATCTTTACCCCCAGCCAGTGCGCCGGCAGCCCACTGTCGAATACCTGCCTGTGCCACGGCGCTACGAGGGCTTTCGGAACGTTGAATGAAGCGGGCGCGCAAGTATGGCTGACTATCTCCCTCTGCTTTTCCATAAGGCATTCCGGGTGATCCCCGGAGCCGATTACAACCGGACCCTGGAGGAACTGACCTCGGGAGCAAAATCCATAGAAAGAGCGCCGTTTTACGAAGTCGCTTTAGACGAGGGAAAGCCCTGGGAGTATCTGCGGGACCGGGTGTACCCCTCGTTTGTTCGTTATCTGAAGAACAAAGGCATTGACCCGGAGAATCCGGAGCAAGTTACCGTGGCGGTCTTTTATCGCGACCAATGTTATTTGGTCGGAGGGCCACAGTTTATCGAAATGTTCCAAGAGATGGAGGGAATCAACCCGGCCGCTTTCCACTTTCGCGTGTTGCAGTGGCTGGCCGGCTAACCGCCGCCTCCGCCCTGGTGATTTTTCCTCCCGAAGATCTCAGCAAGGCACTCTCATATTCGCTGCAAACAGGACCTGCAACTTTTTACAACTTGCAGCGTCTAAGGCAAGTGCAGGGGGTCGGCGAGATACCCTGTACCGAATGAAGTCCATTGAAAGAAGGAGGTGCTGTCTATGCTCAACACTCTTTTGATGGATGACGTTCGCAGGACGTTTGACGTCTTACGCCGATCGATGGATGAGTTCTTTGGCAGCGTATGGACCGCTTCAACCTTCGACGGCAGTGAGTCTACCTTCGCGCCAAACTTCGAGGCGGGATGGACAGGGGATAGGCTGAATCTCCGCGTCGTCCTCCCGGGCGTCTCCGAGAAGGACGTGAAGGTCACGGTTCAGGGCAACCAGCTTCTCGTCGAAGGCGAGCGCAAGGCTCCGGAGAACTTCTCCCACGACGGCTTCTCTTCAGTCCTTCCCTACGGCAGGTTCTATCGCGCCATCAGTTTGCCTGCCGGCCTGGATCTCGACAAAGTGAGCGGCCGGCTGCATGACGGCGTGCTTGACATCGAGATTCCGGTGAAGGAAGAGATGAAGCCGCGGGTCATCGCCATCGAGGGTGCGGAAAGCCGCAAGGCGTTGCCCGTGTGAACGTCGCGTCCTGAGGCGGGGCGAACGCGAAAGCCGGCTTGCCCCGCCTGCAAAACTCTACATTCCGCGGCGACGAAGAACGCCGAGACCTGCAAAGCAACGGCTTCAAATCCGGTCGAAAAAAGGCCGCTGCGCAAACCCATTCCAACTCATCACCAGAGAGCCGGCCGCACGGAATTCGGGCCAAGTGCCGAATGGCTTGCCTAAGGCCGGTTCCGGAGGGCCTGATCGAGCGTTGGGAAAATTTGGAAAACGGTGTACAGCTTCGTAATCCCTAAGACGTACTGAACGCGCGCGGTCGGGCTTGCGAGGCGCAGCGAAGCTCCGTCATGAGCGAGCGTGGTCAGACAGCTGACCAGGAAGCCGATCCCCGCGCTGTCGATATACTCCACTCGGGTCAGGTCGAATATGAATTCGCGCTCGCCGTCCGCGAGAAGGTGTTTCAAAAACTGGCGGCACGCATCCGTCTCCCCGCCGAAAGTGATCCTGCCTTCAAATCGAATGACTTGAGCGCCGGAATCGTGCCTGGAATTGTGGAAGGGCATCGATGTAAGGTGTTCTGCCTACTCTAAGACAATTCCGGCGGCGGTTCAACCGATCCGGCCCAAACTTTATGCTGATTTCGGCCGATAACATCCAGGAAGGGCCTTTTCGATGTACACCGCCAGACGCGGAAGACGTGAGCGCGGGAACACGATGATCGAATTTGGGATGGCGTTCCCGTTGCTCTTCGCTTTTCTAATCGGAATGTTCCAGCTAGGTTACGGATGTTTTCTTTACAACCAGTTGCAGATGGTGGTGCGGACCGGCGCGCGTTACGCCTCGATCGCTGACTTCGATAGCGCATCGAGCGGCGCCAGCTTCAGGAGCAACGTAGCGAACATGGTCGTTTACGGCAACCCATCCGGGGGAACGCGGCCGCTTGTGACCGGGCTGAGAACTTCGCTGGTCAGTGTGACCTGGCAGGCGGATGGCGCCGGCATACCACAGACGGTCACGGTCAAAATTTCCAGCTACAGCTTCTCGGTTCTCGGGAAAGCGTACCAGCTTACCAACAAGCCGCAGGCCACATTCATTTATCTGGGCCAGTTTCTGAGTTGAGGATGCCCTTCCCCTATGCGAAATTGTCTCTTTAGCAAAACGAATGGCCGCAGGGACGGAAGCACCATGGTCGAGACGGCGCTCATTCTGGCCGCGGCCCTGATTACCTTCATCGGAATCATCGACGTCGGGTCCGTGCTTTTTCGGCTGCAAGGCCTGGTGGAACGCGCGCGCGCCGGAGCGCGCTACGCTGTTGTAAATTCGTTCGACGCGACGAAGATCCAAAACGTCGTCGTGTTTGGAAATTCGGCGGGAAACGGGAATCCCCTCCTCGGGTTGCAACCCGGCTTCGTCACGGCAAATCTGATCGATCTCGGCGATGGAAACGAAAAGGTTCAGGTGATCATCTCGGGTTACACCTTCAACTTCTTCACCCCGTATATCGCCGGATCCAAAACATTTCCTACTGTAGAAGCGGATCTGACCACAGAAAGTCTCGGCGCCGCCAACTGATTCGGCCTTTCACTGAAACAACCGGATTCGATACAGCCCGAGGCTGCCGCCGCCGTTAGCTCCGCCGCCTGCCGGCAGGGCGCTGGCCGGGCCGATGTACTCGGCGCAGCATGGCTGCGGATTGCTGCCCGGGCAGGGAACCGGAGGAAGGAAGAACTGGGCAAAGCCCATCACTACGTCGTTGGTGGGATTGTTGACCGGCACCGTGACGATGCGGCGCCCGTTGCCGTGTGGAGGATTGGCAGGAGGCTGGCCGGGTGGATCGACGGAGTAGTATGTCCGGCCGGGTGGATCCTCACCGACCGCGGAGGCAGGTGCGGTATAGTAAGTCGGCGTTGTGGGATTCGTATCCTGTGCCACTCGGGTCAGCAAGCTGGTAACTTCCGTCTGCTTGTTCCCGCTAGCGTTGTCGATCGTCTGGCCCACTTGTATCGGATTCGGGATTTCTACATTGCCCAGGATGGCGTTACGAATGAAATTCGCGCCGCCTCCGCCACCGCCATTCAACAGATCGATATAGCCCCGCTGTCCGTTGTTGTCGCTGCCGGGGATAAAACCGGGCGTATTCATATCGCCCGCGCAGCCCACCAACTTATTCCCGCTTTTATCTGTAATACCTACCTTGCTTCCTTTGCCCACCGGATCCCAGCGCAGCGTATAAAGCTGGCCCTTGATGAAGCCAAAGTTTCCTGTCGGATCGGCCGGCAGCGGATTGGGAACGTGGGCATCAGGAGAGTACGGGAAGGCGCCGTCGCCCAGCCCGCTCAGCAGCGTCTGGCCGGCGACCGCCGTCGCCTTGACGGTGCTCGAGGCCCCGATGCCGGCGAATATCGGCAAAAAGTAGACGGGCACGTTCCCCTGCACCTGAACTCGGGTGAAGGCATAGCCGGTTGCCGGGCTCGGGTTGCTCAAGAACGCGCCGCCGGGAGAGGTAGCGAAATCTACGTTCACCGAAGAGACGGAGCTGCTGTCGAAGTACCACTTATTCACGTTCGTTTGTGCTTCGCTAATGGCGTTGGCGATGCCGGCGCTGGTTCCATCCAACCGGTTAGCCGCCGCGATGGCCGCGGCGTCAGCGTAGTTTTGCAGCTCATTCTTAGCGATATAGAGCCGGGCCAGGTCCAGACATAGGCCCAACATGCCCAAGATAGCCACCACGCTGACGGCGGCAGTGACCAAGACAAAACCACGGCTTGCGGCGCCGTAGCGATTTTTGAACGCAGAGGTCATAGTCGTCCCCGAACTCTTATCGGCCGGATAGCTCCCGGCGATAAGCCTATCGTGGATCTTGCCGGGGCGTAACGGCGGGTGGTACCTTTGTCCTTCTTATCCGGAGGATTGCTGAGATCCATTCTCACTTGGCGAACCCGGCCGCTTTCTGCGGGGCACAGTTCTGCCGCAGGCTGGGCAGGAGGGGGATGAACAGGGACAACTTATGCGGATACGTCCTTTTATAGGTGGTTTTTGTGTTCTTTTGACGGCAGCCACGATCGTCTCCTCGCAAGGGCTGCAAATCGGGAGAGGGGTCATCACAACCGCGGTCGGCACCGGAGATAAAGATCCCGACGGCAACGGCTTTTATAACGGCGACGGCAAACCGGGACCCCAGACGCAATTGAATTTCTACATCGGCGCCGACGATCTGGAGGACTTCGCTCACCTTGCGTTCGACTCCGCAGGCAATCTCTACTTTCCCGACAAAGGCAACCAGCTTATCCGCAAGCTCGACAAGAATGGGATCGTGACTACGATCGCCGGCAGCCCCGGCGTGGATGGATTCAACGGCGACCAGGCAGATGCCAAAAAGGCTACGCTGAGTTTTCCCACCGGCATATTCGTGGACAAGGCGGGTAACATTTTCTTCACCGATGAGGACGCAGGGGTTCAGCAAGGCGGGCTGGTTCGCAAAATTGATACCACTGGCGCACTAACCACGGTTGCTGGAAGCGGCAAGTTCGGCTACGACGGCGATACCAAGCCGGCTACACAGGCCGCCCTGAACGGGCCGACAGCCGTTGCCGTGGATACGGACGGAACGATCTACTTTACCGATCAGTTTAATGACCTGGTTCGCAAAGTGGATCCCAAAAGCGGGATGATTACAACAGTCGCCGGCAACGGGGGGCACGGCAACAGCCAGGCAGGCGCCGACGGCGTGCCCGGTACTTCCGTGACTTTGGGCTGGCCAAGCGGTCTGGCTCTCGACGGCAAGGGCGATCTTTTTATCGCCGATCAGACAAACAACGTTATCCGGGTGCTGAACCTGCAAACGGGACTTATCCGGCGGATCGCGGGCACGGGCCAGCACAGTGACGATAACCCGGGCGGTAACGGAGGTCCGGCGACGCAGGCGGCTCTCGGATATCCGATTGGCCTGGTCTTGGATCCTGCAACGGGCGACCTCTACTTCGCGGACATGCACAACAATGCAATTCGCAAAATCACCGCGCCACTGACTGCGAACGCCATTATCACAACCATCGCCGGCACCGGCTTTTTCGGCTTCGCCGGCGACGGCGGGCCGGCCTCGGCCGCCCAACTGGCGCGGCCTGCGGGCTTGACCCTGGATGCAAACGGCAATTTGTATTTCATGGATTGGTACAACCAGCGCATCCGCAAAGTGACTCCGGGCTCCGGTATTCCGCAACCGGTGGTTTTTTCCGGGGGCGTGGTGAGCGCGGGGGGATTCGCCCCGGCGCCGGCCCCGGTGGCGCCGGGATCGATTGTGGCGATTTTCGGGCGCAACCTCGCTTCCGGAATCGGCTTCGCGGCAGCTACTCCGCTGCCCACGACCCTGCTCGATTCGCAGCCTGTGTCTGTGAGCGTAACGGCCGGCAGCGGCATGGTTTCCATGCCGCTTTTTTTCGTTTCACCCGACCAAATCAACGCGCAATTGCCTTTTGAAGTGGCGCCGGGCCAGGCAACTCTGACCGTAAATGTGGGAGGGGTGCAGAGCGCTCCGGTGACCTTTCAGGTATCGTCCACAGCGACGGGTATTTTCACTTACCCCGGAACCAACCGGGCCGTAGCCGTCAATCAGGACGGTTCTCTAAACAGCTTCTCCCAGCCAGCGGCGCGGGGCAGTATTATTACGGTGTACCTGACCGGGCCGGGCGACCTGAACCCGCCGTTCGCTACGGGCCAAGGGGCTCCGTCCAATCCTCTTTCCCAAACCAAATCCAGCCACAGCGCCATCATCGGCGGGAAGCTTTCGCAGATCAATTATCTGGGAGCTACGCCCGGATATGTGGGCCTTTCCCAGGCGAATATCGTCGTGCCTGACAATGCCCCGGTGGGCGATCAGCAAGTGGTGCTGCATGTCGGCGATCAGGACAGCGGAAACCGCCCGGTTGTGACTGTCAAATAATGGCAGGGGAGTGCGGCCTGCGCTGGGTTAAGGACTCGCGGCTGGATCGGAGTTGGAATAAAGATACCGGCTCAGTCCTTCCATGACGTTCACAACCGGGGCGCCGCGCAATACCGGCGTAGGCATGGCGGAGTCCCAACGAGCGCCGGGAGGAAACAAGGCGAGGAAATCCCAGATCGTATTTCCGCGCAGTACTGACGGTATGCCGGCAGCCTTGATTCTTTGCGATACGAGACGATTTCTATCCCAGAACTGGACTGCCCGCCGGTCGGAAATTCTCGCCAGCACATCGGAGGTAGGAGCGAAAAAGTCGGTTCTTTCCACCGGCTCCCAGACCACCAGCACGCGCAGCCGCGCTTTGGGAAAATCCTCCAGCGTCGCCTGGAGCGCAGAAGCGCCTTGCAGCGACCGCTTCTCGGAGGGCGAAAAGAGCACCAGAATCCGGGTGGTTTCGGCGGAATCGTTGAACACGCGCTGGAAATCGGAAAAAGTCTGATCGGTGATCGACACGAGCGCTGGCTGTCCCTCGGGCACGTCGCGAGGCCCGAAAACGCGAAAGGCAACAATGAGGGCCAGCATCATCAAGATCAGGGCGGCGGCCCGCCATCTACTTTTCATGCGGTGGTCGGCTCTCCCAGGGCTTCATAACAGGGGTTGAGCGCGCTGCCAATGGTCCTCGAAAAGGCGGCGCAACGCGGCAGCCAGAGCATCGTGTTCAAAGACCAGGGCCGTGATTTGCGGGCGAGTGAGAACCGGATCGACGAGCGCGATCATGCCGAAGCGGCCGTCGAACAAGGCAAGCTTTAGCGGGAGCTCGCTGTCCACGCGAATTTGCGCTCCATATTTCACCAGCGCGCGAAGATTCTTCCTGTGCACGGGGTTCATGTCGCGGCTTTCAAATATGAGGCGGCACTCGACGTTGCGTTCGAGCGCCTCCCGGACGCGCGGTTCGCTCACCGGGTCCACGGCGTAGGGCCGGCGCGAGAATTCCAGATATTCTCGCGTGCTGCGCGCCAGCAGCCGCCGGTACTCTCCGGAAATCTGGCCCGATTCGTTGACGATGCGTAAATAATCCAAAGGCCCGCGGTCCTGGTGGCCGTCGATAAAGACCGAGTGCAGATCCTGATGGAGCATTTCGGCAAGACGGCGCCGGTCGTCGAGCTCCCGTTCAAAAACTTCGCGGCGCCGCGCCAGATAGCCTTCCAGCGCCAGCTTGGGTTCGACCGCTGAAAACAGCTTGGCTTTGCCGTGTACTACCTGTGCGAAGCCCTTTTCCACGAGACTGCCGAGCACTTCGTAGATTTTCTGCCTTGGAACGTGCGCGCGCGTGGCGAGCTCGAGGGCTTTGAAGCGCGGATGGCCGATCAAGGTCAGATAGGCGCGGGATTCGTAAGCGTTCAGGCCGATCTGCTGGAGGCGCCGGAGTTGTACCTGCAAGTCCACTGCAAGAGAAAGATATCACAACGCTGCGGCCGCAGCGGAGCGGCGAATCGGCTATGATGGTGGGCGCTGGCTGGCGGTGGGTATGTTCAAGGAACCCATATTCCGCGATCGCGTCGCCGTGATCACCGGAGGGGGGACCGGGCTGGGGCGTGCGTTTGCGCTGCGCTTCAGCGAACTGGGAGCGCGCGTCACTCTGGCCAGCCGCGATTCGTCCCACCTCGAGCCCGCCCGCGCGGAGATCCGCCGTCGCGGAGGAGAGGCCCTGGCCGTTCCCACCGATGTCCGCATTCCCGAGCAGGTCGAGAACATGGTCCGGGAAACCCTGCGCTGTTTCGGCCGCCTCGACATCCTGATCAACAATGCGGCGGGCAACTTTCTCTGCAAGGCCGAGAAGCTCAGCTACAACGGATGGCGTTCGGCGGTGGACATTGTTCTGAACGGGAGCTTCTATTGCTCGCGCGCCGCGCTGGAACCGATGAAAATCCAGAGATACGGCCGCATTTTGAACATTCTGGCCACGTATGCAACCGGCGCCAGTCCCGGAACCGTCCATTCCTGTGCGGCCAAAGCGGGAGTGTTGGCCATGACGCGGACTCTGGCAGTTGAGTGGGCGCGGTACAATGTGCATGTAAACGCCGTGGCCCCAGGTATGTTCCCAACCGAGGGTGCGAGTTCCCGCCTGATGCCGGCCCCGGGGGCTGGCGAACGCGCCCTCCAGAGAATCCCCGCCGGCCGGGCGGGACGTCACGAAGAGCTGGCCAATCTGGCGGCCTACCTCTGCTCGGATTACGCGGACTACATCAACGGGGAATCCGTCGCCATCGACGGAGGAGCAAGCTGGAATCACCCCAGCTTTGAATGGGAGAACCTGTGAAACCGTCTTCTTACCACTTACCAGCAACATTGGGCGAACTGCGCCAGAGCGAATTTAGCCAGGAGCGGATCCAAAACCGCACCGTAAAGGATGAGATGCGGGCCAATCTGATCTGCCGCATGGAAAGGGGCGAACCCCTGTTTCCGGGAATAATCGGGTATGACGACACGGTGATCCCGCAAGTAGTGAACGCGATTCTCTCCCGCCACCACTTCATCCTGCTCGGGCTGCGCGGGCAGGCCAAGACGCGCCTGCTGCGCGCTCTCACCGAACTGCTCGACCCGGTGCTGCCGTACCTCGCCGGATGCGAGATCCGTGACAATCCGTACGCGCCGATCTGCCAGCACTGCCGCCTGCTGGTGGCGGAAAAGGGCGATGCGGCGCCGATCGCCTATCTTCCTCCAGAGCTGCGATACGTCGAGAAGCTCGCCACGCCCGATGTGACGATCGCCGACATGATCGGGGATATCGATCCGATCAAGGCGGCGCGAGGGGGCTTGGATCTTTCGAGCGAGCTGACTATACACTACGGCCTGCTGCCGCGAGCCCACCGGGGCATTTTCGCCATCAACGAGCTGCCCGATCTGGCGGGCAAAATCCAGGTTGGTTTGTTCAACATCATGCAGGAAGGCGACATACAGATAAAAGGCTATCCGGTGCGCCTGCCGCTGGACGTGCTGATGGTCTTTACGGCGAACCCGGAGGATTACACGGCCCGGGGCAAGATCATCACGCCGCTTAAAGACCGCATCGGCAGCGAAATCCGCACGCATTATCCGGTAACGCTCGATCACGGCATCAGCATCACCGAGCAAGAGGCGTGGACCGACCGGCGGCCGCGCGGCGGCATATGTATTCCTCAGTACATAAAGGAGATCGTCGAGTCCATCGCCTTTCTCGCGCGGGAGGAGAAGAAGATCGACAAGCGCTCGGGCGTCTCCCAGCGCCTCTCTATCACCTGCCTGGAGAACGTCGTTTCCAACGCCGAGCGGCGCGCTCTGCGCAACAAGGAGCGGCTGGTGGTGCCCCGCGTGAGCGACATTTACGCGGCCCTGCCCTCGCTGACCGGAAAGTTCGAGCTCGAGTATGAGGGTGAGCTGAAGGGCGCCGATGCCGTCGCCCGCGAGCTGATCAAGGCGGCGGTCGGCCGCATTTACGACCGCTATTTTGATGGCGTAAATGTTTCCCAGATAGTCCAGTGGTTCGAACTGGGCGGAACCTTGAAGATCCGGGACGCGCAGCCCGCGGCGGAGCTGCTGAAACAACTGGAAGGCATCCAGGGCCTGATGGAAGCGGTCAAGACGCTGGAGACGGGGCTCCCGAAGGATCCCGCCGTGAAAGCTTCAGCGGCGGAATTCGTCTTGGACGGCCTCTATGCGCACCGGCGCATCAGCCGCAGCGAGGAGCTCGGTTACATGGCGGAGGAAAAGAAGCGAGAGCCGCGCGACCACGACGAATTCCCGCCGCGCGGGTTCCGGAAACACTATAACTGAAGCCTGGCGGCGGCGTCATGAAATTTACCACCTACTCCAAATACACCGGAGACGACCTGGGCCTGAGCGCCGAGGACCTGCTGCAAGCGCTCGCCGACTTCCTCCTTCGCAGCGGCTTTGATCAGCAGTACATGCACTTCCACGAAATGGGCGAGCAGACGCTCGAGGATCTGAAACAGGCCATTCAGGAGGCGCTCGAGAATGGAAGCCTGTTCAACAACGAGAACATGCGCGAGCTGATGGAACAGCTCCAGCAGATGTCGGCCGAACAAATGGAGAAGCTGCTGGACAGGCTGATCGAGAAAATGGCCGAGGAAGGCTACATTTCTATCGGCGAGCCCAATCCGCAGGGCGAGCGGAACGTCAAATTCAACCCGGAAGGCGGCGTCGGCGAGAACCGCGAGGGGCGCGTGCGGTTCGAGTTGACCGACAAGGCTCTCGACTTTCTCGGCTTCAAGACTCTGAAGGACCTGCTCGCTTCGCTCGGAAAGGCGAGCTTCGGGCGGCATGACACGCGCGACCTGGCCACGGGCATCGAAACCACCGGCGCGTCGAAGCCTTACGAATTCGGCGACACTCTCAATCTGGATATTAGCAATACTTTATTTAACGCTATCAAGCGCGAGGGCCTGCGCGTGCCGCTGCCGCTCGATTATCCGGACTTGATGGTGCATCAATCGGAATACCAGAGCTCGTGCGCCACAGTGCTCATGCTCGATTGCAGCCACAGCATGATTCTTTACGGCGAAGACCGGTTCACTCCGGCGAAAAAAGTGGCGCTGGCCCTTTCCCATCTGATCCGGGTGCAGTACCCCGGCGACAGCCTGCACCTGGTGCTGTTTCACGACTCTGCCGAGGAAGTTCCCTTGTCCCAGCTTGCGCGGGTGCAGGTCGGGCCTTTCTATACCAACACGCGTGAGGGGCTGATCGTGGCCCAGCGCATCCTCGCCCGCCAGCACAAGGACATGCGGCAGATCATCATGATCACCGACGGCAAACCCTCGGCGCTCACGCTCGACGACGGGCGGATCTATAAAAACGCGTTCGGCCTCGACCCGCTGGTCGTGGGCCGGACCCTGGAAGAAGTGCACAAATGCAAGCGGCAGGGAATTTTGATCAACACGTTCATGCTGGCCAGCGACTACGGGCTGGTCCAGTTTGTCCAGAAAGTGACCGAGATCTGCCGAGGCAAGGCTTACTTCACAACTCCGTACACCCTGGGACAATACCTCCTGATGGATTACATGAACCGCAAGACGCGGACGATCCATTGAGCAGCATTGCTCCGGGAGGGAACGGCCGCGCGGCCGCTTCCCGGGCCGAGTCAGGCCGCAGCCAACCGGATCTGAGCCAGCCGTGAATTTCGCAAATTTAGCTCGGCCTGCCTCCGCCCGCCGGGGTTCGTGAAAGATGTCAAAACGGCTGACTGCGCGCTCCCTTCCGTTCCGCTTTCTCCGCAGACTTGTACGCTACACTGATAGACGAGGAGGCTCGATGCCGACGGTTAAAGCAGGAGTCCAGGCGCCCGACTTCACACTGCCGGATTTGACGGGGCGGCCCCAGGCCCTGAGCGCCTTGCTCGCTTCCGGCGATGTTTTGATTGCATTTTTCAAGGTCTCTTGCCCTACTTGCCAGTACACATTTCCCTTTTTGGAGCGCTTGCACAAGCAATCGGAGGCACGGCGTTTGCGAGTGTACGGAATTTCCCAGGACGACCGCCAGAAGAGCGCAAAGTTCGCTCAACAATTCGGCGTCAGCTTTCCGATTTTGCTGGACGGCGAAGAGGAAGATTATCCGGTTTCGAATGCTTACGGCATTACGCACGTGCCCTCGCTTTTTCTGATCGATCCCGGCGGCCGGATCGTCCTGACCAGCGTCGGGTTTTGCAAAGCGGACCTCGAGGAGATGGCGCAACGCGGCGGCACGTTGCCTCTGTTTCACCGCGACGAAAAAATCGAAGCGTTTCGCGCCGGCTGAGGGTCGAAAAACTGAGCTCCGGGACGGAGTTTCCCATCATGAAAAAGCAGCCGGCGCGGCAGCGCAACCGCTTTCGCGCCGCGAAAGAAGTTCGGAAGCTGGCCAGGGAACGAATCGGAGCGGTGCCGCCCGGCCGGGTGATCGAGCCGAAGCCGCGGCGCAAGGCGGCCAAGCATCCCCTGAAGGAACTGGAACGAGAACTGGAAGCTTGAAGAAACGGCTGCCGCAGGCAGCGCCTACGCGCCGCTCGAAGCACCCTCGCGCAGCCGTACGATTCGCTCCTGACAGTAGCGGCGCTCGAATTCCGCGCGAGTGGCGAAGCTATTCTGGTCAATAGCGCGGTCGATGGCCAGAATCCCGTCCAGGTGATCCAGCTCATGCTGGAGGAGCTCGGCGAAATCCCATTCGGCGGCGAGCGAGCAAGCCACGCCGCGATGATCGGCGTAGTCGATTTGTACACGCTCGGCCCGGACGAGCCGGACCATGATCTGGGGGAAGGAAAAGCAGTCGTCCCATACGAGGATTTTCGATTCGCCGGCGCGGCGTAGCACCGGGTTGATGAGCGAGTACGAGCTTCCGGCGATTTCGAGATATATTAATCTTTCCGGCATTCCGATTTGAACAGCGCTGATGCCGCGCCCGAAGCCGTACCGCTGCTGAAAATCGTGGAGGGTGTCGCGCAGGTCTTGCAAAGCGGCGAGCGCGGCCTGGAAGTTCACTACCGGCCGCGAGCGCTCGCGCAGCGCCGGATTGCCAAGCTGGAGGATCTCGCGAACGGCCATGGATTTAGCATATCAGCGCGGTGCGCGGCGAGCGCCGCTTCCGCATTCCCAGATTCTCCCGCACGGCGGCGCAGGTTCAGGCCAGGCCTCCTTGGTCCTGCGCCCGGCGCCTTGAGCGGGCGGCCGCGAGCGATGCCATGAACGTTTTCCAGGGGCATACGGGATGGCTGGAAGTGATCTGCGGGCCGATGTTTTCGGGCAAAAGCGAAGAGCTGATCCGCCGCATGCGGCGCGGCATGATCGCCCGTAAGCGGGTTCAGGTATTCAAGCCCGCCATTGACAATCGCTACTCGAGCGACGAGATCGTTTCGCATAGCGACCTGCGCATACCTTCTCAAACCGTCAACTCGGCGCGCGAGATTTTGGAGCTTCTGGAGATCCGGTCCGAACTGATCGGAATCGATGAAGCAAACTTTCTCGGCCCAGAACTGCCGGAGGTGGCAAGCCGGCTGGCGGACATGGGCAAACAAGTGATTGTAGCCGGACTCGATACGGACTACCTGGGCCGCCCTTTTGAGCCGATTCCCTCCCTGCTTGCCCTGGCCGAAGAGATCACCAAAACGCTGGCCATCTGTATGCAGTGCGGCGGACCGGCGAAATTCACCCAGCGCTTGGTGGCATCCGATGATCTGATCGTGGTCGGCGCGGCGGGCCTCTACGAAGCCCGCTGCCGGCGCTGTTTCGAGGCAGGCTCTCCCCGGCAGCACGCGCTCGATTTCGTCAAACCGGGATCGGGAAAGGTTTGAACGGTCCGGTCTTCCCATGCCTTCCATGTTCCCGGTGACTCCCGAGCCAGAGCAGTCGCCTCCGGCGAAGACGCCCTTTCTCGAGGGCCGCATCGGCCGTTCGCTGATCCGGCTCGCCATCTTTCTGGTTTTCACATTCGCTCTTTGGTGGCTGGTCGCGGGCTTGATGGCGCCATTTGCCGGCCCGCTGGTAACGAGCGCTATTTCACTGGGGGCTACGGCGCTCGTCACGACAGCCGTCATGATGCGCATTTACGAAATGCAGCCGTTATCGGCCGTGGGCCTGTTCTGGAATCGCCTGGGCGGGATCCATTTGGCTCTGGGCCTGGGGCTGGGAAGCGGGATGTCGCTGTTGATCACGGCGATTCAGTGGAGCTGCGGCTGGGCTCGCTTCCAGCGAGAGCCGCTGCCGCCCGATGCCGGCCTCACCATCCCATTCTGGATTTTTGTTCTAGCCATCGGCGCGGCAGGCGAAGAACTGCTTTTCCGGGGCTACGCGTTTCAGAATCTCATCCGGGCGTTTGGTCCCTGGTTTTCCGTAATTTCAACATCTGTTTTGTTCGGTCTTGGGCACAGCGCCAATCCGGCCTTTTCGAGGGTGAGCCTGCTCAACACGGCGCTGTTTGGACTCTTATTCGGCTACGCCTACTGGCGCACACGCGATCTCTGGCTCCCCCTGGGCATGCATTTTGCATGGAATTTTACTCTCGCCGCTATCGGCGCCAACATCAGTGGGCTTAAAATTAGACTGATGGGGCTGTCGGTGAGCTCCGCAGGCTCCTGCTTGTGGAGCGGCGGTGATTACGGCCCCGAGGCGAGCCTGATAACCACCCTGGTTCTGACAGCCGTGGTTATCTTTCTATGGAAAGCACCAACCGCCCGGCAGGAGGACGGAATCCTGGCCGGGCTGCCATGAGGACGCCGATGAAAGCTTTTTGGGCTGGCTTACTGATCCTGGGACTCAGCGCCGCGACAGGCGAGGCAAAGTTGACCTTCGAGGAGCGCACCGAACTGGTGCGCGGGCTGATGGCCGAATTCGCCACTGCCAAGGTTGTGCTCCCGCGGTCGAAAAAGCCGCTGGAAGTCACTCCGGCGGGCAAGTATGACAAAAACGTGTGGGCCGAGGCGATGCAGGAAAATGGACCGGCGGCGCGAGTGGGCGATATGGTGCAGATCACGAAAGTGACCATTGAAAACGACCGCATCGTCCTCGAGATCAACAATGGAATCAAGGGGAAGCATCGCTGGTGGCACAATGTCCAGATAACCGGAGCCACCGGCAATACGTCGCCGATCGTCGCCGACCAGAACACCAATGCGCCCAGCGGGACTACAGTTGCGCTGGTTTTCGGGGATCTCTCGAAGCCGCCGAAGGCAGCGGACATCAAGAAGATGCTTCAGCCGGTGATGGATTTTGACAAGCATACAGCCACCGAGCTATACACGCAGACTCTTCCGAAAGAGATCCAGGATGCGATCAAAGCAAAGAAGGTTCTGGTAGGCATGGACCGGGAGATGGTGCTGCTGGCCAGGGGACATCCCGACCGCAAGCTGCGGGAGAACAAGGACGGGGTGGAAACGGAAGACTGGATTTACGGCAAAGCGCCCGGCACAATCACGTTCGTGACCTTTCAGGGCAACAACGTGATCCGGGTGAAAGATGACTACGCGGCGCCGGAGTAGGGCGGGAACTCATACCTGCCAATTTCAAAATACGGAGGCAGAATGGCAGCAGTGAAAGTAGGGATCAACGGCTTTGGCCGGATCGGGCGCAACATCTATCGCGCCGCCATGCACCGGGAGGGTATCGACATAGTCGCCGTCAACGATATCACCGATACCAAGACTCTGGCGTACCTGTTGAAGTATGACTCAGTGCTGGGCAACCTGGAGGCGGAGGTGAAAGCCGCCGGCGAGTGCATCCAGGTGGACGGCCGCCAGTTGCGGGTTATGGCCCAGAGAGACCCGGCGCAGATCGACTGGCCGTCTACGGGCGCCCAGATCGTAGTGGAGTCCACAGGACTTTTCACCAACGCCGCAGACGCCCGCAAGCACCTGCGGGGCACGGTAAAAAAAGTCATCATCTCGGCCCCGGCAAAAGGCGAAGATCTTACCATCGTGCTCGGCGTCAACGACAACAAGTACGATCCGGCGCGGCACTCGATTCTTTCCAACGCTTCCTGCACGACCAACTGCCTGGCTCCGGTAGCCAAAGTGCTCCACGACAGCTTTGGCGTCGCCAAGGGGACGATGACCACGATTCACAGCTACACGAACGATCAGCAAATCCTCGATTATCCGCACAAGGACCTGCGCCGCGCCCGCGCCGCCGCTTTGAACATGATCCCGACGAAAACGGGCGCTGCCAGCGCGATCGGCTTGGTGATCCCCGAGCTTAACGGCAAGCTGGACGGTTTTGCCATGCGCGTGCCGACGCCCGACGTCTCCGTAGTCGATCTGGTGGTCGTAACCGAGCGGCCGGTCACGGAAAAGGAAGTGAATCAGAGGCTGCAAGAAGCGGCTGAAGGTTCGATGCGGGGCATCCTGGGTTACACCGAAGATCCTGTTGTTTCCACCGACTTCCTGCACGATCCCCGCAGCTCGATTGTGGATGGCGCCATGACCAAAGTATTGGACGGGAATCTGGTTAAGGTGCTGGCGTGGTATGACAACGAATGGGGCTTCTCCTGCCGGATGTGCGACCTGATCGAAATGCTCGCCAACCGGGGACTGTAGGTGGCCCTTTCCCTGCGAGATCTCGAACCGCTGCTGCCGGGCAAGCGCGTCTTCCTGCGGGTGGATTTCAACGTGCCGCTCGACGAGAGTGGGACCCGCATCAGCAGCGACAAGCGCATTCGCGCTTCCCTGCCCAGCATCCGTTACGTGCTCGAACACAAAGCAGCGCTGTTTTTGGCCTCCCACCTTGGCCGGCCCAAGGGCAAGCCGAATCCTAGGATGAGCCTGAAACCGGTTGCCCAGCGGCTCTCGGAGCTGCTGGGCCAGCCGGTGACTTTGGCCCCGGATTGCATAGGCCCCGCGGTGCCGGCGCCAGCCCCGGGGCAAGTTGTGCTCCTGGAGAATCTGCGCTTCCATCCCGAGGAAGAAAGCAACGATCCGGAGTTTTCCCGCCAATTGGCCTCGCTGTGCGATGTTTACGTGAATGACGCTTTCGGGTCGGCGCACCGCGCCCATGCATCGACGGCCGGCATGGTGGCTTTTGTCCGCCACGCAGCCGCCGGGTTCCTTATGGAAAAGGAATTGAAATACCTCTCCATGGCGGTGTCCAATCCCAGCCGTCCGTACGTGGCCATTCTGGGCGGGGCCAAGGTCTCCGACAAAATCGAAGTCATCCAAAACCTGCTGAAGCTTGTGGACCGGCTGCTGATCGGCGGCGGCATGGCCTACACTTTCCTAAAATCGCAGGGGCTGGCCGTGGGCCGATCGCTGGTCGAGGAGGACAAGCTGGATCTGGCGCACGAGCTTCTGCGAAGCGCCGGCGACAAACTGCGGCTGCCTTCCGATCATGTGGTGGCGGCCGAATTGAAAGCTGAGGCGCTCTCGAAGGTCGTGGATGGGGCAAGGGCGCCGATTCCGGATTCTTGGATGGCCGTGGACATCGGCCCGGAAACGATCACCGCCTACAGCCGGGAGGCGGCTCGGGCCAGCCTGATCGTGTGGAACGGCCCCATGGGCGTTTTCGAAATAGCGCCTTTCGCCAAGGGCACGGTGGAACTGGCGAAAGCCATCGCCACTTCAAAAGCCACGAGCATCGTGGGCGGCGGGGATTCGGAAAAAGCAATCCAGGCGGCCGGCGTCGCCGACAAGATCACCCACATTTCCACCGGCGGCGGAGCTACCTTGGAATTTCTGGCCGGCGAAACCCTGCCCGGCGTCGCAGCGCTCGAAAAAAAGGCTTGAGCGTCAGAGCGCCGGCTTTTTCCGCCGCAGCGGCTTAAAGCGGTACTTCAAAATGCACCACAGCGCGCGCAGGCCGTCTTTGAAGCCGATTTTCTTCCCCTCTTCATACGTGCGTCCGTGGTAGGCGATGCCGACCTCGTAGATTCGAGCGCGCGCCCTGGCCAGCTTACACGTGATCTCGGGCTCGAAGCCGAAGCGGTCTTCCTCAAGCTCGATGGATTGGATTAATTCGCGGCGGAAAACCTTGTAGCACGTCTCCATGTCGCTGAGATTCAGATCGGTCGCCATGTTGGAGAGCAGGGTCAGCAGCTTGTTTCCCATCGAGTGCCAGAAATAGAGCACCCGGTGCTCCTCGGTGGTGATGAAACGGGAGCCATAGACGGCGTCGGCTTGCTGCCGCTCCAGCGGGCCGAGCAGTTTGTGGTAGTCCTCCGGATCGTATTCGAGATCGGCGTCCTGCACAATGACGTATTCGCCGGCGGCCGCCGCAAATCCGGCGCGCAAGGCCTTGCCCTTTCCCATGTTACGCGGTTGAAATATCACATGAACATTGCCCTGCTCCGACTGGATCTGTTGCAGCCGCTCCCGCGTGCCATCGGTGGAGCCGTCGTCGACAATAATGATCTCCTTGGAAATGTTGACGCGCTGGACGCGGCTGACAATCTCGCCGATCGTGTCTTTCTCGTTGTAGACCGGGATCACCACCGAAAGCTTCACGGGATTCATTTTGTTGCCAAAACAATAGAACTGATAGTTGTATCAGCTTCCGGGGAAAGCCGTCAAAAATAGATCGAGGGGCGCGAGCGGGCTCCATACGAAATATTCAGCGCAACTCGGCCCGATGCAGCTTCAGCCAGCCGAGCATCTGCCGGAAGGCCTTCCCGCGATGGCTGTGGGCCAGCTTTTCCCGCGGGCTCAACTCGGCGAAAGTGCGTCCCAGGGGCGGGAAATAAAACAGAGGGTCGTAGCCGAACCCGCCCGACCCGCGCGGGGTATCCACGATCTCGCCTTCGGCCGTTCCCGTGAACGTGGCCAGAAGCCGGCCCGGCAAAGCGAGTGCGATTACACAGACAAACCGGGCTGCGGGCCGCGGCGCGCCGCACCCCGGAGAAAGATGCAGCCTTTCGAGGAGCCGCCTGCGGTTCTCTTCGTCGCTTGCGCCCGAGCCTGCATAGCGGGCCGAGTTCACACCAGGCTCGCCTCCTAATTGGTCCACTTCCAGCCCGGAATCGTCGGAAAACACCGGAGCGCCGATGTGCCCGGCATAGCATAGAGCTTTTTGAATTGCATTTTCCTCGAAGCTGCTTCCCGTTTCGGGGCAATCACAATCGCCCGCCGGCACGATGCGCCACTCAGGGGGCGCCGCCAGCTCGTATTCCGCGAGCTTGTGGGCATTGGAGGTTGCGCAGCGGATTACCATGAGACCACCTGGCGTTCCGCCCCGATCAGATCCTGAATGCCCTTGGCGGCCAGGGCAAGCATAACCTGCAACTGCCGCTCGTCGAAGAGCGCATGCTCCCCTGTGGCCTGGACTTCCACGAAGCGGCCTCCGCCGGTCATGACCACGTTCATATCCACGCCCGCCTTGGAATCCTCTTCGTAACAAAGATCGAGCGTCGGAACGCCATCCAGGAGGCCGACGCTGGTGGCGGCCACGTAGTCGCGCAGCGGTATGCGAGACAGAATTTTCGAGTCCACCAGTTGCTTCAAGGCCAGCGCCAGCGCCACGAACGCTCCCGTGATGGACGCTGTGCGAGTGCCGCCGTCGGCCTGGAGCACATCGCAATCCACAATGACGGTCCTTTCGCCCAACAGCGCGAGATCCGCCACGGCTCGCAGCGAACGGCCTATCAAGCGCTGGATCTCCTGAGTACGGCCCGATAATCTTCCCTTCACCGATTCCCGCGGCGTCCGGGTCACCGTGGCGCGGGGCAGCATGGAATATTCGGCGGTAATCCAGCCGGTTCCCGAGCCGCGCAAGAAATTGGGAACCATGTCCTCCAGCGAGGCGGTGCAAAGGACTCGCGTGTTGCCCACTTCAATCAACGCCGACCCCTCCGCCGTAAGGAGGTAGTGCGGGGTTATTCGAACAGGCCGGGCCTGATCCGGAAGACGTTTATCGCTGCGCATAGTTGGGGAGAAAAACGCTATCCCACCAGATTGCGCCCGGCCGCTGCCGGAAAAACGAAGTCGATGCGGCAGCCGGAGGCGCTAGCTCGATTTGATCATCGCATAAAACAGCCACATCACAAACGCCATCGCCACTACCAGCCAGAAGATGCAGCCAATCTGGCGCGCCCGGTTTGATTCCGGCTTCTTGCGGGTTCCCGCGGGTCTCCATTTGGCCATAAATCGAGTGACAGGAAAGCGGCAAGGACGCCGTTACCGGGGAGACCGCACCCGGCTCCTTTCTGCAATCCGCCGCCAAAGACGACTATAAAGTCCCTTATACCGCATTCCCGGCCAGCCGTTCCGGCCGGCGTCCCCAATCGGTGTCCAGACAGTAGCGTACAACCTTGTCGTAGTAACTGCGAATGGGAGAAAGAGCCAGGCCGCTGCCTTGGAGCGCCGCGGCGGTGTTGCGATTCTCAAACGCCTGAAAAAGGCCGAGGTGGGGCAAAAAGTATCCCAAGACACGGAGAAGCTCGTTGAGCAGAACGTCGCCGCTCCGTCTGGTCTGCTCGACAAATCTCTGATACTCAGCCAGAGTTACCAGCTTGGGCAGGCGGATGCGGCCGTTGCGGCGGCAGGCCGGGTGACTCTCCATGAGATCGACCGTAAGATCGATCATCTGGCTCACCGTCAGGCTGGCATCGGGACCGGCGCAAAGTTGATATACCCGGCCTGGAACAAATCGGTTCTCGAACAGGTAGGCCAGCGCCGCGACGGCCCAGTCGGATGATATTAAATCCACCGGCGCCTGTGGATCGCCCGGCGCCAGAGGCAATACATTGCGCGGCAGCAATCGCAAGAGTTGATGAACATGATTGAACTGGCGGACGCGTCCGGTAGTGGAGTCGCCAATGATGGAACTCAGCCGGAAGATGACTGCCGGCACCTCGCCCATGAAGCGGAACACCAGCTCCTCGGCCTCATACTTCGATTGCTGGTACGTGTTGAGGAATCCGTTGTGCGCAGACAGCCGCTCCTCGGCGATGACCCCGCTGCGGCGCCCGGCCACATAGACCGTGCTGATGTGGGCGAACTTTTGGAGACGTCGGCAGCGGCGCGCCAGCTCCAGCAAGTGCAGCGTTGGCGTTACATTGGCCGCGCGGGCCTGTTCGACAGGCAGGCCGAAGCGGATATCGGCGGCCGTATGAATCATCTCGGTCAAAGAGCGCTCCAGATCGGCGAGCAGAGCGCTATCCAGGCCCAAGCTGGGCTGCGCGAGGTCAGCCGCAACAACCGTTACGTTTGGATTCTGATTCAGGCGCTCCGCCCCGGCCGGCCGGCGCGTGAGCGCGATGATACGGCGCTGCGGATCGGCGGCGAGCAGCCGCTCCAGAAGTTCACCGCCGACCAAGCCGGTGGCGCCGGTCAAAAGCAAAGTGGGGCTGGCAGAATTGATCAAGCCGCCTCAGGCCGGACCGCCGCGCCCTGAGGTTGCGTGTTTCCTCGGCGCTTGCGGTCAAAGAGCATCTTCCTCACAGGAGTGCAAATTATACCAGCAAACGCGCGTCCTGACGCCCCGCTCAAGCCGGCGATGAAGCCTTTCCGGGGTTTTGGGCGCTGCTGTTTTCCGGGGCGCGCGGATCCATCATCTCGCGCGCCGTAACGAAGCAATAGCCGAGGCCCGCAAGCTCCGGAAGGATCCGGCGCAGCGCGCGGATCGTATTGCGGCGGTCTACGCGCTCGGAGACGCGATCGCCGTCGTGCATGCAGAAGATCGCGCCGTTCGACGCATGACTTATCACATGCCAGGCGATCTCGTCGGCCTCCCATTCCCAATCATAAGCGATCACCGTCCACATCACGCCCGTCAATCCGAACTGGCGGAGGACAGGGCGGAGGCCGAACCAGCGAATTCCATACGGAGCTCGGAACAGGCGGGGCGCCGTTCCGGCTGCCCGGCTGATCGCCTGCTGGGTTCTGCCGATCTCCTCGCGGATCCGCGACGGCGTGCAGCCGAGCAGACGCGGGTGGGAATACGTGTGATTGCCGATTTCGTGGCCTCCGTCTTGGACGCGCCGCGACACTTCCGGCAAGCGTTCTACGTTTTTGCCGCACTGAAAGAAAGTAGCGCGGGCCGAGTAAAGCTCCAGCAGCTCTAAAATCGGCAGAGTGGCTTCGCTCGGGCCATCGTCGAAGGTCAGCGCGATTTGTCTTTTTTCGCGCGGGCCGCGCCAGAGGTTGGGACCAAAAAGCGGCGAGGAGCGTCCCCGAACGCCGTAGCCTGCCGCCAGCGCCGCCGTCAGCGGCGCTCCGATTCCTAGCTCGAGCACCATTTTGTTACCATCATAGCCTAGAGTGCCTATCTCGTTGGAAAACTCAGAAATCGCGGCGTTGCTTTACGAAACCGCCGACTTGATGGAGATCGCAGGCGAGGATCCTTTCCGCATCCGCAGCTACCGGAATGGCGCGAGCGCGATCGAGACCTGCCCCGAGCGGATCGCCGACATCGTAACCAACCCGGAGCGCGACGTCACCGAGATCCGGGGAATCGGCAAGGGGCTGGCTTCCGTCCTGAAGGAAATCGTTGAAAAGGGATCCTTCGAGCGGCGCGATCAGCTGTTGCAAAAGTATCCCGCCGGCGCGCTGGAACTCCTGAAGATCCAGGGCCTGGGGCCCAAGGGCATCGCTCTGCTCTACTCCCACTACCAGGTCAGCAATATCGACGACCTCGAGCGAGTGTGCCGCGAAGGCAAGCTGCGGGAACTGCCCCGCATGGGCGAGAAGCTCGAGCAAAAAATTTTGCGCTCGATCGAGCAGTACCGCCGCAGCGCTTCCCGTTTTCTGATCGATCACGCCGACCGGGTGGCTGGTGAAATAGCGGCGTATCTGGCCGAGACGCCGGGGGTCGAGAAGGTCACGCCGGCCGGCAGCCTGCGGCGGCGGAAAGAGACGATCGGCGATATAGACTTGCTCGTCACGGGACCCGACCCGGCGCCGGCGCTGGAGAAGTTCATCAAGTTTCCGAAAATTCGAGAGGTCCTGGCCAAAGGGGAGAACAAGACCAGCGCCAAAATCGGCCACGAAGGGATTCAAGTCGACGTGCGCGTTCTGGACCGCTCCAGTTACGGCTCTGCCTTGCAATATTTCACCGGCAGCAAGGACCACAATGTGGCGATTCGCACGCGGGCCATTAAAATGGGCTTCAAGCTCAGCGAATACGGCCTGTTTCGGGCAACCGACGAAGTAAAGGTCGCCGGATCTACCGAGGAGGAAGTGTATTGCACATTGGGTCTGGCCTGGATTCCGCCGGAGCTGCGGGAAAACACGGGCGAGATTGAAGCGGCGGCGGAGGGCCGGCTGCCCGCCCTAGTGGAACTCCCCCAAATCCGGGGCGACGTTCACGCCCATACCACCGCCACCGACGGGCGCAACTCCATCGCGGAGATGGCGGCCGCCGCCCAGGCCGCCGGATACCAGTATCTGGCCATTACGGATCATTCGAAAGCTCTGGCGATGGCCAACGGCCTCGATGAAAAACGGCTGGTGGAACAGATTGCGGAAATCCGCAGGGTGGCCCTCGATTTCCCGGGCCTGACGCTTCTGGCGGGCTGCGAGTGCGACATCCGCCAGGACGGCGCGATGGATCTTGATGACGAAGCGCTGGCGCAGCTTGACATCGTTATTGCCAGCGTGCACAGCCATATGAATCTGGATGCGGGGGCCATGACGGAAAGACTGCTGCGTGCTATGGAAAACCCCCACGTCAACATCATTGGACACCCCACGGGGCGGCTTCTTCTGCGAAGGGAGCCGTTTCCTTTCGATTTTGAGCGGGTGGCGGCGGAGGCGGCCAGGCGCAACGTCCATTTCGAGATCAACGCCAGCCCGGAGCGGCTGGACCTCTCCGCCAATCTGCTGCGGATCGCCAAGGGCAAAGGAGTAAAGTTCGTCATTTCCACAGACGCCCACCACACCCGGCACCTTGCCAATATGAAGTACGGCGTGTGGATGGCCCGGCGCGGCTGGCTGGGACCGGAGGACGTGCTCAATACGCTGGACGCCCGGCAATTTCGCGCCGCGATGGTTAAGAGACGTTGAACGAGACGAAGCGCCAGCGCCTCAGGCTTCCGCGCGGTTCTAGGCGCGAATTCGCGTCCGACAGCCCGCAATCCGTTTTGATGGAGGACGCCGTGGTAGAACTGCAATATCCGATTGGAAGGTTCCAATTTGAAGGCGACGTAACCGCCGCGCAGAGGCGCGACTGGATCGCCCAAATCGCGGCCGCTCCCGGCCAGCTTCGGGAGGCGGTCCGAGGTCTCTCTGCGCAACAACTGGACACGCCCTACAGGCCCGGCGGCTGGACGCTTCGCCAAGTGGTACACCACCTGCCCGACAGCCACCTGAACAGCTATTCCCGGTTCCGGCTGGCGTTGACTGAGGATAACCCGACGATCAAGCCTTACGATCAGTCGCGCTGGGCGGCCCTCGAGGACGCCCGGTCAGCGCCGGTCGAGGCCTCGCTGCGCTTGTTCCAGGGGCTGCATGAGCGCTGGGTATTGTTGCTGCAATCCATGTCCGAGGCGGATTTCGCGCGCACGTATGTACACCCGGAACGCGGAGTGGTCCACCTCGGCCGCGAAGTCGGCCTCTATGCCTGGCATGGCCGGCATCACGTCGCCCACATCACCTCTCTGCGGGAGCGCCTGGGATGGCGGTAAAGCGAGCGGGGCTCTTCGCGATCCGGTCTTCCCGGGAAATCCTGCGGGCGCGCGTCTTCACCGTCCGCCGGGAAAGAGCCGTCGAGCCGGGCGGCATCGCCGTGGAAAGAGAGATTGTCCACCACAGCGGCTCAGCCGTCATGCTTGCACGGGATGAACAAGGCCGTATTCTCCTGGTGCGGCAGTTCCGGCTGCCTGCGCGGCGGAAGTTGTGGGAATTGCCCGCCGGCCGCTTGAACGACGGAGAAACGCCGCTGCGCGCCGCCCAGCGCGAACTTGAGGAAGAAACCGGATACCATGCCCAAAGTTGGAAACGGCTGGTTGCTTTCTACCCCAGCCCCGGCTATTGCACCGAATACATGACCGTCTATCTGGCGGAAGGGTTGACGCCGGGAGCGACCCACCCGGATGAAGACGAGTCGATCGAGACGCGGTGGTTTACACCGGAGCAGATCCGGCAAATGATCGCCCGGGGGAGAATCGAGGACGGCAAGACGCTGGCCGGCGTCCTGTTTCTTTTTGCCTTTCAAAAATAGTAGCAGGGCTGTCTGAGGCGCAAACGGGGATTGTTGGGCAGGTCAATGGATTGAGCACCACGGATCCATCGCGACGAAATGATGGAAAGGACGTAGGCGGGAAGAGCCCTGCTACTGGTCGCGACTTATTTGAGACAACACGTACATTCATAATCGGGCGCGCCGCGGCCGGCGGCGCGCCCAAA
>DASREK010000299.1:0-14141 GCA_035652135.1 Bryobacterales bacterium
CCCGCTCTCCGCAAGCCTCCCCAGAGCGACATTCTCCCGGCGCCGCCGGCCCCAAAGCGTACCATTGACTGGGCGCGCCTACGATTGATTTCGCAGCAGCTTTAACTGGCAGCCAGCAGGGCTGTGCAGCGGGCAAGCGCCGCTTCCCAAGAACTTTGCAGTTAGATCCCAGAACGAGCCGGAAAGGTCCGGTCGCGCCAGACCCCGGATGTCACCCGCCCAAGGCCTCTTTTGCAGCCGCCACTGTATTGCAGTGGATCAGGACCGTCTCGTTCACGTCGAAAGCGTAGCCGCCGGCGAGCACGATCGCGACTCCGGCACCGGTCCGCAAGGCGGCGTCGATCACCAGCCGGTCACGGCGCTTCAGTCCTTCCAGACTCAGAGAAAGGCCGCCGAGCTGGTCGCGGCAGTAGGGATCGGCGCCGGCAATATAGAACACCAGTTGGGGCCGGAAGCGGGCGGCCGCGGGAATGTACTTTGCCGAAAGCGCCGCCAAATACTCCGCGTCCCCGGTTCGGTCCTCAAGATGAATGTCAATGTCACTCGGAGGCTTCTCCGCTGGATAGTTATTGTATTGGTGAATCGAGATTGTAAATACCGCCGGGTCGCCGGCGAAGATGGCGGCCGTCCCGTTGCCGTGATGAACATCGCAATCGATGACGAGGGCGCGTTCGATCACCTGATCCTTCAGAAGCCGCCGGGTCGCCACCGCCACATCGTGGATGGCGCAGAATCCCTCTCCGTGGCCGGGAAAGGCGTGATGAAAGCCGCCGCTGAGATTGACGGCGATCCGGTCGATGAGCGCCCGCCGCGCTGCGAGAATCGATCCGCCGGTCGCCAACCACACAGCTTCCACCAGGGGCCGGGAATAGGGGATCTCCATGCGGGCGATTTCTTGATAGCTGAGAGTTCCGGTTTTCAGCCGCTGGACATATCCCGGTTCATGAACCAGCAGAATGTCTTCGTCGGACGCCGGAGCCGGCTCGAGGAAGTCTTCCGGCGCGGCGAGTCCCTCCCGCAGGAGCCGGTCGCGAACCAGCCGGAATTTCTGTGACGGAAAAACGTGGCGGCCGAGATTCAAATCATAACGCTCGGAATAGACCAGCTTGAAGGGCAGCACCATTACCGGCCTGTGTCCGACTGCAAAGCTCTGGCCGCGGCGGTGTAGAAGGACATAGGAGCATCTTACTACCAGTAGCCTGGAAGCTAGGGGAAGCCAACCCAAGCCGAGGCAGGCGGCCTTCGGGAGCTTCCGCATCGATGATGCATTTTAGGCGCCTTCCATGGCCGTAAATAGATTGTTCAGCGATTCGGCCAGAGTGGGATGAGCGAAAATTCCGTCGCGCAGAGCCGTATACGGAAGCTTGCCCATCATGGCCACCTCGAGGACCGCCATAATCTCGCCGCCTTCCGTTCCCAGAACCGCCGCTCCCAGAATTTGCGCAGAGCGTGCGTCTACAACGGCTTTCATGAAACCGCGGCTCTCGCCCGTTTCCAGCGCCCGCGCAACGGAGCTCATAGGGAGCTTGGCAATGCGAATTTCGCGCCCTTGCGCCCGCGCTTCCACCTCACTCAGTCCGACGCGTCCCAATTGCGGATCGGTGAATACGGTATACGGCACGAGCCGGCCATCCGTCGTGGCGTTGCCATTCTCGATCAGATTCTCGCGGATCACGCGGTAATCGTCATAGGAAATATGAGTAAACGCAGGGCCCCCTTTGACGTCGCCGAGCGCCCACACGCTTTCCGCCGTCGTTTCCAGCCTGCTATTGGTCTGGATAAACCCCTTTTTGTCCGTAGCGATTCCAGCGGCGGGCAGGTCGAGGGCTTCCGTGTTGGGCCGTCTGCCGGTCGCGACGAGCAAATGCGAGCCGGTGAACGTGCGCTCGCCGACGGTAGTGCGAACGCGGAGCTGAATGCTGCTTCCGGCGAGCGAGGCGCGAAAGGTCTGGGCGGCCAGGAGCACTTCTATACCATCCTCGCGGAGAATTTTGGCGACCTCATCCGCGACGTCGGGGTCTTCGCGCGCCAGCAGCCGGTCGCCCGATTGAATCATGGTCACCTGGCTGCCAAACCGCCGGAACATTTGGCCGAATTCCACCCCGATGTATCCGCCTCCCAGGACCAGCAAGCGCTCCGGAAGCGTTTCGAGCTCCATGATCGAGACATTGTCGAGCGCCGGAACCTCGGTGATCCCTTCCACGGCCGGCAGCGAAGCGCGGGTACCGGTGTTGATGAAGATTTTGGCGGCGGCCATGCGTTGGATGCCTCCGCTATTCAGCCGCACCTCTATCCGCTTTGGCCCTGTGAACCGCGCTTCGCCGAAAATGAGATCCAACCCTGGCGTTTGCTCCAGCCGCTGCTGGCTACTCTTCCGAAAGCTGTCCACGATCCCGCGTTTGCGGTCGCGGACTCTTCTCATGTCGACTGCCGCCGAGGCCGTGCGGACGCCGTAATCGGCGGCGCGGCGGGCCAAATCGGCGACCCGGGCGCTGGCGATCATGGTTTTTGTAGGCGTGCAGCCCTCGTTGACGCAAGTACCGCCAACGTGCCGGCGCTCGATCAGGGCCGTTTTCGATCCCGCTCGGGCCAGCGCCATGGCGAGCGGGGTTCCGGCCTGGCCGGATCCGATTACGAGAGCGTCGTAGTAAATCTCGCTCATTTCTTCTGACCTCCCGCTGGCGTCACCATCGTATAAAATGCGTTGCGGCCCGAGCGAAGATCCTTTCCGTACGAAATTACCAGGCGGACCGCGCCCAAGACGCCGATTTTGCACTGCGCGCCCGGATCCACCAGCCAGCGCTCCGAGCCGAAGCCCTGGGATTCGCCGTAAATTCGCCCACCATCGAGCAATGGGCCCGCCTTTACGGTGACAAGGCTGTTGACGTAAAGCGCTTTGTCAATTTCCCAGTTCAGCAACAGGTAGTCGCGTCCCAGCGGGGCGCTGCCTTTTTTCCCGTCCTGCGTGCCGATATGGCCGTGCAGCCAGAGGTCGTTGTCGCGCTCGATCCCCAGTATGAACAGCTCGTCAAAGGGGACGGGGCCGAACGTTTTGCCCGCCCGGTAGTGCGCTGTCATTTCATAATCTTCCCCTCGCGGCCGTGGATACCAATGAAAATCGACCGAACCTTGCAGCTTGGAAAAGGCGTGGAAGGATGGCGCGAAGAGCCGTCCAAATTCCCAGGAGCCCGTGGAATCCAGCGTCAAGCGGTGCTCCGAAAGCCGGAGGAGGTTGTAGTCCACGCCAGCACGGTACCCGAGCGAAAGGCCGCCCGTAAATACGGGAGACAGCAGGGACGGAGGGAGCACGGCGCTCCGAAATTCCCGGTCGATCAGGTTGACGCCCGCCTGCCAGGCGAATTTCCCATTGACGGCGGACCGGATCCCCGCTCCTGCCTCGATTCTTTGCAGATTCAGGCCGGAGAGCGGCGTAGCGCTCAGGTGGAACGTTCGGGAGAGATCCCAGTTTTCCTTTCTGCCATCTACATACGCCTGATAGCGCCAGGCGGGCTTTCCGTGCAGGGGCGCCGAGAACATTGCCAGGACGCGCCTCTTTTGAGCGTCCCAGCGAAACAGCGACGTGATGTTCACCGCGGAGCGTTGCAGATTGTAAAACTCGGGGGTGATCGTCTGGTACGGCGTTCCTCGCAGCAGTGACAAAAGCCCGCCGAGGGCGCCGTCGCCCCAGCCGTTTCGTTCCACAGGGCGAAACAGCAAGTCAAAGTTCGAGCCGTCCGCAGGCAACAGCTCGAAGCGGAATCGCGGGAAGATGCTCAACTCGCGGAGACGGGCCTCGGTGGTCCAGAAATCCTCGCCGCGCAGCAGGCTGGCGGGAGAAAAAGCGAAAGCGCGGTCGAGAAGCACGGGGTTGACTTGAGGCTGAGGCTCGATTCGCAAGTTCTCGATGTGCGGTTTTTGGATGCGGTTCCAATATTTCAACGCGGCGGGAAGATTTTCGTCGAGTACGTACAGCGTTGCCAGGAAGTCGTTGGCATAAGCGTCTTCAGGGTCCAGCCGGAGAGCTGTCTGAATTTCCTCCCTGGCTCTCGACAGATCCTTGCGTTTGAAGGCGACGCCGGCGAGCTCCAGAGGGAACCGCTTGTCACGCGGCGCCTTTCTCCGGCCTGTTTTGAAGGCGTCTTCCGCATCGGCCCAGCGCTCCAGCCGCGCCAGAGCCATACCCCGGTAGTAATCCAGATCGGCGGAATGCTCCGACCCCGGGGGTACGGCATCTACAACTTCCTGCCAGCGCTGCTGCGCGTAGAGTAAAGCGACGCGGGAGGCGGGATCGGCCGCGAATCCGGAACGATCACCAGCGGAAAGAAGGGCCAGCAGGGCGAGGATCCGCGCCGCAGACTTCACTGCGTTTGCTGGGGAATCGCCAAAAGCGTCCAATTCTGTGCGCCGCCCCACTGTTTCTCGAAAGCGGACCGAGGCATCTTCAGCAGCTTGCGCTGCGCCGGGTCGTTGACGAGGATGAGATTCTGGTCCCAATCGAAACCCACCACGACAACATAGTGTAGTGGGTTTCCGGCGCCGTTTTCTTTCAGGCAAACGATCAGGGGCTGGCCTTTGGAGAGCCGCGGTTTAAAGTCTTCCCACGAGCCCCGGAAAACAAAGGTACGAAAGCCATTGGCTTGAAAATAGCGCTCCATGTCCGAGGCTCGGATGCCGGCTTGGTGTTGCGTATACAGCTTTTTCTGAATACACCCGGCGTCGGTTGCTTCCGGAGGCACTTGCGCGCCGTTGTGCGCCCAATACTGAGCGACCATGGCGATCACCGCGGAGCCGCACCCGTTTCGCTCCTGCTTGACATAAGGGACGTCGAGCCAGATGCCGGACGACGCAAATCCGAGGGCCAGGGCTGCGACAGCGGCTATCGCCAGGCGCACCATAATGCTCAAGCCTTCACTGCCACGATGATAATGATCAGGGCAATGAGCAGCAACAAAAGCAGAGTCAGCGAGCCTATTCCCAGAAAGCCGGCTTCAAAGTCGCGCTGGATCTGCTCGGCGCGCATGGAAATACTGGCAAGTTCCTCATCTGTCAGTTGAGGGATCGCCTGCTGGACTTTTGTGGAATCGATGCCGCCGGCTTTCATTGCCTCCTGAACGGGCGGCAGGGAGAAAAAGCGCTCCAGTTTTGCGATGTCGAGCTGTCTCTCGCGCATCTTGGCCTGCAACGCTTGTTGCAACCCTGCTGGGCCGACAACATGATCTTCAGTCTGTGCGGCGGGGAAGCAAAGCGGCGCGAGCATCAAGAACAGCAGTACGCGGTGGATGTGTGTAAGGTGACCAGCCACAAAGCCTCCTGTTCCGGGGGGCAGTCCCGCACGGGGGAGCTCGGCGGGTAAGCCGACCTCTAGATACGCGACTGCAAAAATCCTGCCAAAGAGGATCACGCGGCCATCGCGTGGCGGGATCCCGCCCAGGGCGCGCCGCCGGCTATTTTGCCTCCACAATCACCAGAATGATCACTGCGGTGGCGAGCGCAATGATGATATATGTAATTTCCTGGTTGGTGAGGGCGCCTGCTTCGAAGTCCCGCTGGGCCTTCTCGGCTCGGGAGGCCAATCGTGCGAGTTCGTCGTCGCTGAGCTGCGGTATCGCTTTTTGAATGGCGCTGTAAGCGAGCCCGCTGCTTTCGAGCGCTTTCTTTACTCGTGGAATCGAAAAAAAATGGTCCATCTTGGCCAGATTTTTTTGTCTGGCGTCCGACACAGCTTCCATCTGCTTTTGCAGATCCGCGGGGCTAACCACGTGATCCTCGGCGTATACATCCCTCGGAAGGACTAACAGTGCGGTCAGGACAAAAACAATCAATGGAGTAGTCTTCGCGTAGAGCCGCATTCGGCCTCCTTCATGAGTATGATCGCCACTTGGCAGAGAGTTTTCTCCCGGGCGGCATATCTTTTCTTTGGGTGCTGGCGAACTCCTGCATCACCGGCGGGCGCATCTGGGGGCCGGGGCAGCAGCAGAGCCGCCTGTTTTGGCCCGCTGACTGCCGTTTTTTCGGCGCTCAGCCACAAACCGCCATCCTGGGCCGCAGACTGCCATTGTGTAATGGCACGAACTTTGCCAAATCCTATATTCTACGTAAGCTCCTTATTCTCTGTGGGCGCCGGCTCACATTGCCTTTCGAACGGCGTGTAACGTAAGGTGTCGTACGAATTTCTTACACGGTGTGCCAGGCAGACCTGCGGTGAACGTTCCTTCCGGGGTCCGCTCTCTTTTACAGCTTGATTCAGAAGAAAAGGTACTTGCGCCACTTTTCGTCGCTGCGACCAAGCAGGCGCATCAGGTGGCGGCTGGTATGAAGGCTGAACGGCCGCGGAGCCCGAATCAGCCGCATCCCTGCTTCCTCGGGAAGCCGGTTGCCCTTCCGGTTGTTGCACCGATGGCAGCAGGCGACCAGATTTTCCCAGTTCGATTCGCCGCCGCGCGAACGCGGCGTGACGTGGTCGAGGGTCAATTCGGCCGAAGGCAGCACGCGCTCGCAATACTGGCACGTATTGCGGTCGCGGATGAGGATATTTTTTCGGGAAAGAGCACGGGTTTGATGGGGAATGCGCCGGTACTCCAGCAACCGGATCACCGAAGGCACCGTTATGGCGCGAGAAGGGGAATGGACAAACTCACGGCCTTCCTCTTCAGCGGCAGCCACTCCCTTGAGCAGGAGCACCAAGGCCCGGCGCGCGGCGCACACGTTGATCGGCTCATAGCTGGCATTTAGAACCAGAACCGGTGTTTGGAGCCGCGTCACGCCCCGCATATAGCTCCCCCTGGACGCGCCTCGGCGCGGCGTGCGGAAGCCGTCTCCACATCAACAATTCGGCGCCGGGCCCGGGCGGCCGCAAGGACGATGACGCGGGCCGCCCCCGCATTCTTCAAAGCGCGCGTGCACGCTCCCGCGGTAGCGCCCGTCGTAATTACGTCGTCAATCAAGGCTATCCGTTTTCCTGCAATGGCTGCTTTCGGGTTCACAGAGAAGGCGCCCTGCATATTGAGGCGGCGCTGCCGGTGCGTAAGCCCGGTCTGCGTTTCCGTGCGCCGCACGCGCCGCAATACGGACGCATCGAGGGCTACTCCGGAGGCCCGGCTCAACTCAGCGGCCAGCAATTCGGATTGATTGAAGCCACGCGTCCGCAGCCGGCTCCCATCCAGCGGCACCGGAACGATCAGGTCTACCGGTCCGGCTTGGCGGAGTAAATCGACTAGCCGCCGCCCCAGCAGTTTTGCCAGCGGCTGCATGCCGTCGTATTTGAGCAGATGAATAAGACCGCGTAAATTTGCCTCGTAGGCGCCGTAACCGCGAGCCCAATCGAACTCGGTCGCGCCGCGGCGGCAAAGTCCGCATAAGTCCGCGCCGTGCAAAGGCGCTTGATTTTCAAATGGCAAGCCGCATTGGAAACACTGCCCCGCGGCGGCCAGCGGGGTCACGCCGTTCAGGCAGCGCTCGCATACGGGCGCTGGCGAGAACCGGACCAGCGGGGCCGAGCACAAGCGGCAGTCGTCAGGGTATAAAACGGAAAAAAGGGCGTGCGGCAGCCCCAGCGCGAACTGACGCCAGGAAATTGGACCCATTGCGGGCTGGCTACAACTACTCGAGAAGACTCACCTCCGAGGCTTCAGAGCAGACCTCTATCCTGCTTTTCCTGGCACGGCACGCAGTTCCGCGCCCAGGGAATGGCCTCCAAACGCTTGCTGTCCATTGGGCCTCCGCAAATCACACACTCGCCGAAGCGGCCTTCCTCGATGCGATTCAACGCTTCTTCCACCATCTGTAAGAGGGTGCGATCATTGCTGCTCTGGTAGAACAGGAACTCTTTGGTGTAGGAGTTGGAAGCCTTGTCAGCCAGGTCTTGGGTGCCTTCTTCATCGGCGAAACGGCCATCCTGCTCCGCGCGCGTCAGCAGGCCGAGCAGATCCTCGCGTTTGCCCAGCAGACGTCTCCGGTAGTTCTCCAGGCGCTGCTTTTCGAGCCGTCCGCGCACAGGCATACAAAGGCACCTTCAAGAAATGATTGTAGGAATTCACGATTGTCCTTGTCAATCGTGGCGCGGACGGAGGGTGCAGCCGCTGCCGCACGGGCGTTCCCCCTAGCCAGCGAATCCACCCGCCTGCTCGAAAGCGTGAGCCAGCCGCAGCATCCGGTGCTCATCGAAATGGTTAGCGAGAATCTGCATGCCGACCGGCAGCCCGGCGGAAGTCTTGCCGCAAGGCACGCTGATCCCGCAAATGCCTGCCAGGCTGCCGGTAATGGTGTAAATATCCGACAAGTACATTTCGAGCGGGTCGGACGTCTTTTCCCCCAGCTTGAACGCTGGAAAGGGCGAAACCGGGGTTACAATGGCGTCTACGCGCCCAAAGGCTTCCGAGAAATCGCGCGCGACGAGCGACCGGACTTTTTGGGCTTTCAGGTAATAGGCGTCGTAGTAGCCTGCGCTGAGCACGTACGTGCCGAGAATGATCCGCCGTTTCACTTCTGCGCCGAATCCCTCGCCACGGGTATTGCGGTACATGTCAATAAGGGTCGGCGAGCGCGGGCTGCGGGTTGTATACCGGACCCCGTCATAGCGGGCCAGATTGGAGCTCGCCTCCGCGGTACAGATAATGTAATAACACGCAATAGCATAGTCGGTATGAGGCAAGCTGACGTCGCTGATCTCGCAACCCAGTCGGCGCAGAACTTCTACCCCCCGCTCAATTCTGGCGCCCACCTCCGCATCGAGTCCGGCGCCGAAATACTCTCGTGGGATCCCCACGCGAAAGCCGGCGACTTTGCCATCCAGGTCCGATGTATAGTCCGGTACGGGTACATTGGCGGAGGTGGAATCGGCGGGATCGCGCCCGGCGATGACGCCTAGCAGCGTCGCAGCGTCTTTGACGTTTCTGGCGAACGGACCGATGTGATCCAGCGAGCTGGCAAAAGCCACCAGGCCGTAACGGGAAACGCGGCCGTAGGTGGGCAGCACTCCCACAACACCGCAGAAAGAAGCCGGCTGGCGAATCGAGCCGCCGGTGTCGGACCCGAGGCTCACGACCGCCTGGCCTGCCGCCACCGCCGCTGCTGAGCCGCCGCTTGATCCTCCCGGCACGCGATCGGGGGCAGCCGGGTTCCGAACTGGAAAAAACGCGGAGTTCTCCGTTGACGACCCCATGGCGAACTCATCGCAGTTGGTCTTGCCGATGATCAAGCCTCCTGCCTGCTCGAGCCTGTCCACGGCGGTTGCATCGTAGGGAGGCACGTAATGCTCGAGCAGGCGCGATGCGCAGGTGGTGCGTACGCCGCGGGTGACGATCACGTCCTTGACGGCCACCGGCACTCCGGCGAGGGCTCCCAAAGGCTCGCCGGCGGCAATCTGCCGGTCTACTTTCGCTGCCGTCTCGAGCGCCCGCTCCGGCGAAAAGTGCAGAAAGGCTCCGTACTTTTCGTTCTCGGCTTCGGCAACCTGTATGGCCTCGCGGGCGAGCTCGACGGCGCTGAAGCGCCGCGCAATCAGCCCCTCACGGACCTGGTCCACCGTCAATGTCTTCAGATTTTCCATCAGCGATCGAATACCTTCGGAACCTTAAATTGTCCTTCGCCGCAGAGCGGCGCGTTGGCGAGCGCCGTCTCGGCGTCGAGGGACGGCCGCACCTCGTCCGCCCGCAGCGTGTCATTCTCCCCGCCTTCATAGATTACTTGCGCCATCGGCTCGACCTGTGAGACGTCAAGCTCGTTGAGTTTGCCGACGTAAACAAGAATCTCGTCCAGATCCGCGCAGTATTTGCGGACCTCCTCTTCGGTCAAGGATAAGTTGGCCAAATCGGCCACGTAGCGGACTTCCTTTTCGGTGATCTTCATTTTGTGTCCCGCTGCCGGCGGGACAAGCGATAGAGCCGCCGCAAGTGCGGATCGGTGATCGCAGCGGCTTCGTCGTGCTCTTCAGCGCTCGCGGGCGCGGCGAAACGGGCGCGTCCCGGAGGCCTTGGCGCAGCAGCTACGCGAAACTCCACGTCCCGGAGGATAACCGTTCCGGCTGCGGCATTAAGCCGCTTCACGATCTCGGCGGCCATTCGGGCCAGCTCTTTGCGCCAGCTCTGGGCATCGGTTTCGACGATCAAGACATCACCGAACAGCCGCACAGGCCGGGTGCGCGAAGCAAGCTTTTCTCCCACCGCGCCGGGCCACAGGGCGATCAGCAGCGCCTCTTCATCAGTTCCCGCCCGCGTCAGCTTCCGATAAACTTGAGGCAGCAGCTCTGATGCAGAACGCATAGCGATTTCCGAAACGAGTGAGTTAAGATCGCAGCAAGCTTCAGTGCTGGCGAGCGCCGTACGTGGCTGCGTACGCGGCTGTCGGCTCGAAAACGCCAATTTTAGCATGCCCAGGAGAAGCCCTACCCTGATTCTTGCTTCGGCTTCGCCGCGCCGGGCTGAAATTCTGCGCCGGGCAGGCATTCCGTTTCGAGCGCGCCCGGCACATGTTGACGAGACGATTTTGCCGGGAGAGAAACCGGGAGCCTGTGTGCGGCGCCTGGCGCGCTTGAAGGCCGAGGCCGTCTCCCGTTCGGGCGAGATTGTGCTGGGGGCGGACACCGTGGTAGTGGTTGGAGGCCGGATTCTAGGGAAGCCGCGGAATGCGCGCGATGCGGCCCGGATGCTGCGTCTGCTTTCCGGGCGCGCGCACGAGGTAATTACAGGAATTTGCCTCCTCCGCGCCGGTGATGTCCGCTCCAGCGCCGCCGCATCTAACGGCCGCGCTGCGTCCGGCCGCGTGTACATTTGTGATGCCGAACGCACCCGCGTCTGGTTTCGCCGCCTGAGCAGAGCCGAGATTGCCAGCTACGTCGCTTCGGGAGAGCCGATGGGCAAGGCTGGCGCCTACGCCATCCAGGGACTGGCTTCTAAATTTGTAACGCGCATCGAGGGCTGCTACTTCAACGTGGTAGGTCTGCCGGTCTCCCGGGTTTGGGAGATATTACAGCGGATCGCATAATTTCTTGCAACTTTGTTTGGGCGGCCGGGCATCGGCTCCATCCAACGGAGAGGCCGATCGCGACCGGCGGGGGCTGCCGATTTCGCGCGTATGCGGTATGCTAGAAGAGGCGCAGCGGACACGGCCGCAAATCCAGCCCCAACTCGTGCCTCAATGTTTGACTTGGAGGCTCGGCTCGGGTAAGCTAAATATTTTTGGATAATAGGGATTGGAGTTCTTTAGGGATGTCAACGCATTTTCCTAGCCCGGGGGAGATCAAGAGCAACTGGTACCTGCTCGACGCGGAAGGGAAAGTACTGGGACGCCTCGCTAGCCAGGCAGCGGTGCTTTTGATGGGCAAGAACAAGCCGGATTATACCCCGTTTCTCGCCACGGGGGATCATGTGGTGGTCATCAACGCAGCCAAAGTGCGGTTGACCGGAAAAAAAGAGCAGGACAAGGTCTATCGTAGGTATTCCGGCTACCCGGGCGGATTGAAGGAAGTTGGCGCGGCCAAAGTGCGGGCTACGCGCCCAACCAGAATGGTGGAGGAAGCGATATTGGGAATGCTGCCCAAGACGAAACTGGGCAAGCAGTTGGCAGGGCGTCTGCGCGTCTATGCCGGGCCGCAGCACCCGCATGCCGCCCAGAAGCCGCGCACGCTTTCGTAGCCGAAGGAAGGAAGCGGCATTTTGTTTTCGATTATGCAAGTTCAGCATCTGGGCACAGGCAGGCGGAAGACATCGGTAGCCAGAGTTTTTCTTCGGCCGGGCAGCGGGGAAATCCGCGTAAACGGCCGGCCTTTTAACGACTATTTTCGGACAGAGTCCGTACAGGCGGTGGTTCGCCAGCCCCTGCTGGCGACCGAAACCGCGGACAAATTTGACGTCATGATCCTGGCGCATGGCGGGGGGCTGGCCGGGCAGGCCGGCGCGGCGCGCTTGGGAATTGCGCGCGCTCTGGTCAATTTCAATGGGGAACTGCGCCAGAAACTGAAGCAGCTAGGGTACCTGACCAGGGATGCTCGGCGGCGCGAGCGCAAGAAGTATGGGCAGAAAGGCGCCCGAAAGCGGTTCCAGTTCTCCAAGCGCTAAAAAGCAGCGTCAGGGTTTTGGGTGTTTCACACGCGGCCCCCTTCCGGGATGGGCGGGGCGGCGAGCAATCAGTAGGGATCATCCCGCCGTCTTGCGTCGAGGGCTCAAATTCCGCTCGGACGAGCCGCTCGTTGCAGGACGCGAAGCCCGCAGGGCAGAGGAGGATTTTTGCCGTCGATTACGATGAAGGAATTGCTCGAAGCTGGCGTTCACTTCGGGCACCAGACCAAGCGCTGGAATCCGAAGATGAAGGAGTATATCTTCGGCGAACGCAATGGAATTTACATCATCGATCTGCAAAAGACGCTGAAGCTTTTCAAGGAAGCCGCCAAATTCGTGGGCGAGGCCGCGGCGCAGGGCAAGACGATTCTCTTTGTAGGAACAAAGCGGCAGGCGCAGGAGGCTATCGCCGAGGAAGCCCAGCGGTGCGGGATGTTTTACGTCAATCAGCGGTGGCTCGGGGGGCTGCTGACAAATTGGGCTACTGTGCAGCGGTCGATCAAACGGCTTAAGGACCTGGACCGGATGGCTTCCGACGGCACTTACGAGAACCGGCCGAAAAAAGAAGTGATCCGGCTCGAGCGGGAACGCAAACGTTTGGAGCAAAACCTTGCCGGGATTAAGGAAATGCCCGGCTTGCCCGACGTGCTGTTCGTCATTGACTCGCGCAAAGAGGCGATTGCCGTCAAGGAAGCCCGGAAACTGGGTATCCCGGTGGTGGGAATCGTGGACACCAATTGCGATCCGGACGAGGTCGATTACGTGATCCCCGGCAATGACGACGCGTTGCGGGCGATCCGGCTGTTCGCCAACAAGATTTCTGAATCGGTGATTGAAGGCAGAGCGCTGGCTTCCGAGCACGAGTTCGTGGCCGAAAAGATCATCACGGAAGAGGCGGAAGAAAGCGGCCAGGATCTGCTCAGCATGGCCGATGTGCCTTTTGCCGAAGTCGTGAACCGCGAGCGGGATCTGGCGGAAGAGCCGACTGAAGCTGTTGACCGCCATGCGCGGAAGGGCCCCTCGTCAGAGGCTTCCGAAGCGGCGGATGTAGTGGAAGCTCCGGCGGTGAACGCGGAGTGATCCGTCCGGATTGACGAGTGGGTGGGGCCAGAACCCCGTGGGGCGGCGCGTCCGCCGCCGTCAATCTTCAAAATCAATTTAAATCGTCAACTTCTCTTGATAGGTGGTCTCATGGCGGAGGTTACCGCACAAATGGTAAAGCAGCTTCGGGAAAAGACCGGGGCTGGGTTCATGGAGTGCAAGAGCGCGCTGGCGGAGGCGGACGGAGACCTCCAGCAGGCCGAACTGGTGCTGCGCAAGCGGGGACTCTCCTTCGCGCAAAAAAAGGCCTCGCGCGCCACGTGTGAAGGCCTTATCGGTTCATATATCCATGCAGGCGGGAAGCTCGGCGTGCTTGTGGAAGTGAACTGCGAGAGCGACTTCGTGGCGCGCACCGACGATTTCCAGCAGCTTGTGCACGACATCTCGATGCAGATCGCGGCGACCGATCCGCGTTTCATCCGGAAGGAGGACGTCACGCCGGAAGCTCTCGAGCAAGAGAAACAGATTCAGCGCGCCCGGGCGCTCGAAGAGGGCAAGCCCGAGAAGATGCTGGACAAGATCGTGGAAGGCCGGCTGAACAAGTTCTACGAAGAGGTGTGCCTAATGGAGCAGCCTTTCGTTAAGGATAACAGCATGACGGTGGGGCAACTGGTCGCTTCCAAGATCGCCAAGCTGGGTGAAAACATCACCATCAGCCGGTTTGCCCGATTCAAAGTGGGCGAGTCGGCGAGCTAGCCGGGCTGCCGGGGCAAGAGGCGCAGCCCGCAGCCTTCCTTTATGCCAAAATACAACCGGATCCTGCTAAAGCTCAGCGGCGAAGCGATGGCCGGAGAAGCGGGCTTTGGCATAGAGGCTGCGCGGGTGGCGCAGATCGCCGCGGAAATTCAGGAGACCGCGCAGGCCGGAGTTCAGATTGGGATCGTTGTCGGAGGAGGCAATTTTTTTCGCGGCCTCCAACCCGGACCCGGCAACCTGGACCGCGTCGTCACCGACCAGATGGGGATGTTGGCGACGGTTATCAACGCG
>DASREK010000300.1:0-10512 GCA_035652135.1 Bryobacterales bacterium
GGAGCCGTTGGCAGAGAGATAGAAATTGCCAGGGATGCCCTTTCCGGTCTCGGTGCTGGTGGAAATCATGACGGTGCCGGCCACCAGCGTGCTGAGCTTGGCCGCGTCGCGGCCGTTAAGCGGCAGTTCGACGATGCGCGATTCATCCACTACTTCCGCCAAAGTGGATGTGCTGGTGTCAACCTGCACGACCTGGCCGGCCACGTTGACCGTCTCGGTCACCGCGCCGACCTCCATGGCAATGTTAATCGTCAGGCTCTGGTTGGCCTGCAACCGCACATCGGTCTGGCGAAATGCCCGGAACCCCTGGGCTTCAGCCGAAATTACGTAGGTTGTGGGCCGCAGGTTGGGCAAGACATAATTGCCGTCATTACCGCTGACGGCCGTATGCACAAAGCCTGTTCCCGCTTCGGTGGCCGTTACCGTCGCGTTTGGAATCACGGCCCCGCTCTGATCGCGAACCGTCCCCACAATCTGGCCCGCCTCTTGTGCCACTGCGTCTGCGCTCAGCAAGACAAGCGCAAATAATGCCCCTAATACACGTTTCAGCATAAAGTAAGCCCTCCAAACTGCTCACGAAACAAGAAAGCCAAACCTATCAACTGTGTCCCCCTGAAGAAGAAGACACGCACATAAACTCCACCAACGCAAGCCTTGGGCGAAATGGTATCACCGGCCGTTTCAGCCGTCAAGGGAAAACGGTGTTTTTATAGGAATTTTATGGGCAGAGGTCCTTCCGTCGGACCAAGCCAACTCGGTTTATCCCGGTCACCAATAAAATAACTTAATATTTTTCAATATATTAACAGAAGTCTAGGTGCAGCTCCTCTCAAGGCGGAAGGAGCCTGTAGCGCGTGGTTTTTGCTTATTTTCTTATATGAAATGGGTCTGCCGGACGCGTGAGTTGCTGATTGTTGTCGCTGCCACTGGACGTAGGACCCTGGCAGTCGTAAAGTACCACCAGCGAGTGAAAATCAGGCCGGCACGTCTGAGCAAGGAAATGCTTGAGCAAGGATCGGCAGGGCCGCCTACTCACCCGCTGGGCGCCCGCCTCTTCCGGCCGGCGTCTCGGGCGCCACTATCGCCTGCCGGCTCAAGAAGGCAAGCAAGTCCTGGAATTCCGCCGGGGTCAGCCGCTTATCATAATCGGTAGGCATGATGCTTTTCGGGACGTAGTATACCTGCTGCAAATCGGCGCGCTCAAACAGATGCAGTTCGTTATCCGACCCGAGAACTTGAAGAGAAAAACTATCCTCGTTCCTCAAAACCCCAGTGATGATCTTGCCATCGCGAGTCGTAATCCGCACTGGCTGATACGTGGATAAAGGCTGAAGGGCGGCATCGTGGGTCCCGCCGTCGGTGGGCACTTTGTGCTGCGCCTTGGTCAGCGCGTCCACGATGGAGTTCAGCTTCCGCAAGCCTGCGATGTTCGACAAGTCGGGCCCCATCAGCCCGCCTTTTCCGTGCAGCATATGGCAATTGCCGCAATTCCCCTTGCCCCAGAAGATCTGCTCTCCATGGGCTACATCGCCTTTGACTGGCGTGTCAATGGCGGCGCCGCGCAAGCCGTGGATGTAAGCCGCCACTTTCCAGGCATCGGTTTCTGAGAGGCCGGTAGGGGGCATTGCCGTACCCGGAATGCCCTTTTCGATCGCGTCGAAAATGTCGGCGTCCGTTCGCCGCAAGTATCGCCGGGCGGGAGCGCCCAAGGCTGGAGCCCGCTCGCCGGCAGTGCCGTCTTTTCCGTGGCAGGCGGTGCAGGTCCGGTTATAAATTTCCTCGCCTTCCGCGACCGCCTGCTGATTGCCGCTGAAAGGGTTGGTGGGACCGGCAGGTTGAACCTGGTTGCTGCGGTTCCTTTGCCCGTATACGGGAAGGGCGGCGGCCGACAACAAGGCGACGGCCAGAACCTGGAGAGAGCGGCGGCCGCAACTTCCCGTGCTCTTGGTAAGCTTCATAAGGCGACTCCCATACCTATGGTCCGGTGGCGATTCCTTTCCGGCAGAGTTTCCTATCTTCTTTTTTTCTCTCAGCTTGCGTCTCATTTGCCATCGGGAAGCCCAAAAGCGATGACGTTGGTGCCGGAACCGATGGCCACGTATTCCTTACCGTCTATGCTATACGCCATCGGCGACGCTGTAATCAGGTCGCCGGTATTAAAGTGCCAGAGGACTTTTCCCGTGCGCGCATCGAGGGCTGTAAACTGCCCTTGCTGCTCGCCGGCAAACAGCACGCCCCCCGCAGTGGAAAGCAGACCCGGTCCGTAGTGATGGGATCCTATTTCCTCGTAGTCCCAGACCTTTTTGCCCGTCGTCAAATCCAGAGCTCGGACGAAAAGCTGCCAGCGTTCCTGCTGATCGGGGCTCTCCATGTATCCAGTGCCGCTGTTGAAGCCGGCGCCCCCCGGACGAAAGTTGTCGCTGGCCTTGTAATTGATGCCGCAGCCTTCTTGCGCTATCAGGTAGAAGTAGTGGGTATCGGGGTTGTAAGCGGGAGAAGGCCAGTTCGTCGCTCCAGCCGTGGACGGGCATACCTTGTTGCCTTGCACGGTCGGATCTGTTCCCGGCACGACAACCGGCCGGCCGTCCTCAGTCAAGCCGCTCGACCAGGTGACCGCGTTGACAAAAGGCGTGCCAAATAGAAACTTTCCGTTGGTGCGGTCGAGAATGTAGTAGTAGCCGTTGCGGTTCGCCTGGATCAGCAGCTTGCGCATCTGCCCCTTGAATTCCGCGTCGACAAGAACGGGGATTTCAACTGCGTCCCAATCGTGGACGTCGTGCGGAGTAAATTGGAAATACCATTTGAGCTTTCCGGTATCCGGGTCGAGGGCGACCATGCAATCCGTGTAGAGATTGTCGCCCTTGCGGATCTCGCCCACGAAATCGACGCCGGGCTGGCCCGTGCCCCAATAAAGCAAATTCAAATCAGGATCGTAGCTGCCGGTCAGCCACGTCGGGCCGCCTCCGAGTTTCCAGGAGTCCCCTTCCCATGTTTCACTGCCCGGTTCGCCGGGCTTCGGTATGACGTTCCAGGTCCAGAGGTGCTTTCCCGTTTCGGCGTCATAAGCCTGGACAAAGCCGCCGGTCCGCCCGCTGCCGCCGACATAGACTTTGCCTTTCACTATCAGAGGCGCGCCGCCCTGCAAGCGCACCCCGCCGGGCGCTTTTGTCTCCCAGACCAGCGCGCCGGTTCGTGCATCCAGCGCGATCACGCAGGAGTCGGCCGTGGTCACGTAAACCCGGTGGCCGTAAACCGCCACACCGCGCTGCCAGCCGCGCGTCGGCGGCTGTCTTTGGTATTGCCAGATCAGCCGGCCGGTCCGCCCGTCGAGGGCGTCCACCCGATTGAATTGCGAAATGTACATCACGCCATTCACCACGATCGGGACTGCTTCAAAATCGACTGCTCCCGACATGTGATATATCCATTTCGCTTGCAGGTTTGCGACATTGCTTGTGTTGATCTGGTTCAATAGCGTGTGCCGCTGTGCGTTGTAAGAGCCCGAGTACGTCAGCCAGTTGTTGGGATTGGGCTTCAACAAATCTTCCGAAGTGACTTGGGCCGCGGCTGTGCACGCCGCCGCCCAAAGCAAACAAACCAGCAATAATTTCGTTTTCATTTCGACAGAACGCTCTCCCCCTCCCGACGCCTGTCACCGCGCCAGCCGTGGACTGCATGGCGCCGCCGCGCCTCAAAAACCGAACTCAGCATGCGAGGCATCCATAGTGTATCTCAGATGATTCACGAACTTACAAGGGACAGGAGTGACAAATACAAGCTTAGGGGCGTTCGGAAATGTGAATAAATTGTGGAGAGCGAGCCCCTGACGGCGAGGGCGGTTGCCGGTTTCGCCTCTGCTTCTCTTTGGGACCCGTTGACTTACAAATTTAGCCGGGAAACACCAGCCCTGCCCGCCCGTTTGCAGTTCCCTTGAAAATGGAGGAGATGAAAACGGAGCAGAACCGGGATCACGAACCGGCAGTGCTGCGGTCTCTGGCAGAGTCGCAGACCGAAGCGACGCGTAGAAGGAAAGCCTTTGTGAATTCGATGCACAGCGAACCGTTAGAGCGCCTCTTTGTGTGACCAGCGCCGGTTGGCCGGGGCATCTAACTAGTACCCATTCAGCTCGCGGGTAAAGGTCATCAAAAGATCATGAATCTTCCGGCCTTCTCCGTGCAAAGGATCCGCCGCCCGCACAATTCCCAGTCTTTTGGGGAAAGTCTCGGCGCGGGCCTGTGCGTTGGGCTGCGGATCTATCTCGATCTGGAAAAGCGCCTGCTCCGTATGCCTCCGGTCGCCGTGAAGCAAAGTATCGAATGCGGCGCACTGGCTGCAAGAACCGTTTTTGTTGATCAATCCGCAGCGGCTTTCGTACCGGTCGATCATCGCCTGCCGGGCCTGTTCCAAACGGAATCGAACCAGTTTTCCCGAAATTCCCAGCGTTTCGGCCGCTTCTTCGAGTGTGAACCCATGCACGTCGATTAAAAGCAGCGCTGCGTTCTCTTCCGGCGGAAGAGTGCGGCCCATCGACGTGAAGCAGAAATCGATATGCTCGCGGATTTCATATGTGGAGTGTGTGCCGGACCGGTGCAGTTTTTGCAGTTTTCGCCGCTGCCCGGGATCCTCCCCCGCGATCTGGCCGGCGCGGATCACGGCATCCGGATCCCACTGCCGCTTGCCCTGTAGATGCGCGAGTCCGGCTTCTGCCGCCAAGCGAAACATCCACGTGCGAAACGAAGAATCGCCTGGGAAATCGGCGATGCTTTCGAGAGCCTTCAGCGCCGTCTCCTGCATCAGATCCTCGGCATCCTCTCGCACGGCAAGCAACCGATACAGAAACGCGCCGAGCGGCTTTTCGAGCGGCTCATAGAGCTCGGAGAACGCTTCGCGATCGCCTTGTTTGGCGCGGGCGATCAAGGCCGCCTGGTCCGGCAGCCCAATGCTCCGAGAGGCGTTAGAGACACCCATATCTTTATTCTACCCGGCAGCTTCCCCAGGCCGCGCCGCGGCTTTCCAGGAAGTCCGGCGCTGGCGGCATTCACCTGCTGCCGAGAGGCGGCGCCCCACGCTCGCAGGGGAACGCCGGGACGCGGATTTCGCGACCCGGCGGAATCAGCTATGGCGGTTTCAGTTCCAGTAACTTCGGTCCAGGCTGCGGTATTGCACCGCCTCGGCCAGGTGCTTGGCGGAGATCATCTCGGACCGGTCCAGATCGGCGATCGTGCGCGCCAGCTTCAAGACACGGTCGTGCGCGCGCGCCGAAAGGCCCATCCGCTGCACCGCCAACTCCAATGTTCTCTCACCGGCTTCATCGAGTGCGCAATATTTGCGAAGCAGGCGCGTCGGCAACTGGGCGTTGTAATACCCGCGCGCCTTCTGAAGCTCCCGGGCTCGCTCCACCCGCCCGCGAATTTCGGCCGAGCCTTCGGTGGCGGCATCGGCCCGCATCTCTTTGTACTTCACGGCCGGAACTTCTATGTGAATGTCGATACGGTCCAGCAAGGGGCCGGAAATTTTGCCAAGATACCGCTGGATGATCGGGGGCGTGCAGCGGCACTCGCGCGTGGGGTCGCCGTAGTAGCCGCAAGGACAGGGGTTCATCGCCGCAACCAGCATGAACCGCGAAGGGAACGTCAGCGTCATGTTGGAGCGCGCGATCGTTACGCTGCCCTCTTCGAGCGGCTGCCGGAGCACCTCCAGCGTATTGCGGGCGAACTCCGGCAGTTCGTCCAAAAACAATACGCCGTTGTGCGCCAGGCTCACCTCACCGGGCCGTGCGACGCCCATGCCGCCTCCGATCAGGCCAGCGTCAGAAACATTATGGTGGGGCGCCCGAAACGGGCGCTCTTGCAGGATTCCTTCCTCTGGATTCAGTACGCCGGCTACGCTGTGCACCTTCGAGGTTTCGAGCGCCTCCTGAAACGTCAGTTCCGGCAAAATGCCCGCCAGCCGTTTGGCCAGCATGGTTTTGCCTGAACCCGGCGGACCGATCATCAGCAGGTTGTGCGCGCCCGCCGCGGCTACCTCCAGCGCCCGCTTCGTCGCTTGCTGCCCTTTCACGTCGCGAAAATCGAGGCCGGACCCATTCGCACGCAATCGGGCGCCGGCGGCGCGGGTGAGGGTAGGGAAGCGGTCCCATTTCCCGATCCGCTCGACCACCTCGCCCAAACTGCCCAGGCCATGCACCGAGATGCCTTCCACTACCGCTGCTTCCGGTCCGTTTTCCTTCGGCAAAACCAGGTGGCGGATGCCCATTTGTTGCGCGCATACCGCAATCGAGAGGGCGCCGCGAATCGGGCGCAAACCGCCATCGAGCGACAGCTCCCCGACCAGCAGGCAATCTTGCAAGCTCTGTGGCGCCAGGGTGCCCATCGCGCCTAAGATTCCTACCGCCATTGGCAGATCAAATCCCGCTCCCTCTTTCCGGACGTTCGCCGGGGCTAGGTTGATGGTGACTGATTTATTCGGATACCCGAAGCCGCAATTGATCAGTGACGATTTGACCCGTTCGCGGCTTTCGCGGACCGCCACATCCGGCAGGCCGACCGTAATGAACTCCCGCGCGGAGCCGGCATACATATCCACCTCCACTTCGATTAGGTGCGCATCAATGCCGTAAACCGCGGCGCTGCGAGTCTTGAATAGGGCCATGGCGCCCCTTCCTTGCCGCTTCCGCAGGGTCAGTCCTTATCGCGCGAGACAAACCGGACGTAGTAACCAGCCCAGACGGAAAGCAATGCGATTAACAATATAATTGCTACTATTTTTTGCACATTACCGCAAAATTATACTCCCCTTTTCCGTTCGAGAGGCAATAAACCAAAACAACAAATGGCACGCTTCCAGTTGACGTTTTCGCACCCGAGCCGGTCCTGCATGGTTTTTCGGAACTTATCGACCCGCTCCTCTCGGCTGCTCGGAGAACCGCGATCCAGTCACCGCAGATTCGGTGCTGCGCTCGAAAAACCAAACGGCCGCCGGGGCCGGCGAGGTTGAAGGACCTGCGGCGGGTTCGCCTGCCGCCTGACAGTTTGCTCCCCGCTGTTTCTACAGCAACTCGATACGCCTTCTTACTCCCCGCCATTTCGTCAACGGGAATCCTGCGTTCCCGAAGGCTGTCGGCTCCCCCGGCGTCTTCTCGAAAAATTCGTGCAAGGTTTTTGCTTCCAACCGTTCTTATTAAGTAGGAGGGCAGTACTACCCTCTGTGGAGGCGAACAATGATTCGAAAAGGTGTCGCTCGAGAGCGGATCGGCCGTACGGTGCTCGGAAGAAAAACAATCGCGCCGGTTCTGGCCGTACTTTTCAGCCTTTCCGTTCTGCCGGCCGCCGATCTGCCGGTTCGCAAGGTCACTCTGTACAAAGACGGCATCGGCTTTTTCGAGCGTGCCGGACGGGTGCCGGCCGGCGAGACGGCCCGGCTGGAGTTCACGGCCGATCAGATGAATGACATTCTCAAATCCTTAACCATTGAGGAGCGCGGCGGAGGCCGGGTCATCGGCGTCCGTTATGACTCCAGTGAGCCGTTAGCGCGCAAGCTCCAGGAATTCCCATTCGCCATATCCAGCGGGCAAGCGGTCCCCGCAATTCTCGACCAGATGAAAGGGGCCAGGGTGGAATTGCACTTCGGGTCGGCGGGCGGGGCGGAGCGTGTCCAGGGCATTATTGTCAGCGCGCGCTCGGCTGCCGCCTCGGAGCGCCAGGCCGAAAAACAAGAACTCATCCTGCTGCTCGATTCGGGCGACCTGCGCGCGGTGGATTTGCTCGCCGCTTCCGGCATACGCTTTATGGATCCCAAGCTACAGGCACAATTCCAGGAGTATCTGATCGCTCTTGGCCAGTCGCGCAACCGTGACAAGCGCGGCCTCCTGATCGAGTCTTCCGCCGCGGGCCCGCGCGATCTGATCGCCGATTACATCATTCCCGCCCCCGCTTGGAAGACCAGTTACCGGCTGATTTTCGATTCCAACGCCGAGCCGATGCTGGAAGGCTGGGCTATTGTGGACAACCTCACTGGAGAGGATTGGACGAACATCTCGCTTTCGCTCGTTTCCGGGCTTCCGGTCTCGTTTGTTACCAGGCTCTACGAGCCGCGCTACGTAGCGCGGCCGGAGGCTGAGCTGCCCGGGGATCGCGCCCAACGGCCCATTCTCCATGCGGCAGCTATGGAAGAGCTGCAAAGTGCGGCGAACAGGGCCGCCGCTGCCCCGGTCCTTCGCGGCGCACCGGCTGTGCAAGCCGGGGTAGGGGGCGGCGTGGTCGGAGGCTGGCCGGATCGCGAATTCCGCAAGGAGCGGGATGCGAAGCCTTTGGAGCGAGCGGAATTTGCTTCTTCCCTGGCGCAGACCGCCGGCGGGCGCGAGTTGGGCGATCTGTTCGAATACCGGATCGGGCACCCCGTGACGGTTCGTAAGGAGGAATCGGCTATGCTGCCTTTTCTCCAGCAGAGGATCAAGGCGGAGCGCCTCCTGGTGTATTCGGAGTCCTATGGCTCTCAGCATCCTCTGGCTGCGGTACAAATCACGAACTCGACGGGAACCACCCTCGATGGAGGGGCGATTACGGTCATCGACGCCGGGGCCTACGCGGGCGAATCCTTGATGGAAACCTTGAAGGCCGGCGATAAGCGGCTGGTGAGCTATGCGGTGGATTTGGGCGCCCGTGTGACGACCGCCTTTGATTCCCAAAGCCAGTTGCTGCGGGAATTTCATTTCCGCCGCGGCGTGCTGACTACGCGCACGGCGATCCAGGAAACCAAGACATTTACTGTGCGGAACGTGGATTCCCGCTCCAAAACCCTTCTGATCGAAACCCCGGTTCGCCCTGAATTTAAGCTGCTCGACATCCAGCCGCTGGAGACTACACCGAACGCCCACCGCTTTGCCCTCAAGCTGGGCCCGAATACGACTCAGAGATTCCCGGTAAGGGAAGAGCGGGTCATCGAAAACTCAATCGCCATCTCGAGCCTGACGCCGGATGTGCTGATGACCTATGTGCAGAACCGGAATCTGGAGGATGCCAGCCGAAAGAAGCTCGAGCCGCTTCTGACTCTCAAACAGCAGCTTGCCTCCGCGCAGGCCGAAGCCCAGCGGGTCGAAAAGGAGATCCAGGACTTGTTTCAAGATCAGCAGCGCCTCCGCCAGAACATCGACAGCCTGAACCGGGTCAACGGCCAGCAGCAGCGCGTGCAGGAGTACGCCCAGCGCCTCGCTAGCCAGGAGAGCCAGCTCGCCGGCCTGCGCGACCGCCAGTCTGAATTGCAGCGGCGCCGCGCGAGCCTCGAGCAGCAGATCAGCAAACTGGTCGACGCCTTGGAGTTTTAACAGACGGCGATGTTAAGCGCGAAGCGCAGCGGGTCTTCACCTCCGCCGCGGCGGCACGGGCAGGATAGACAGCGTGACCTGCACAACGGACGCGGGCTCGCCCGCAAGGGCCGGAGAAAGCTGAATGGCAGCATGATAGGCCCCGATCCCCAGCCCCGCGGGTCGGACCAACACGGAAATTTCAGCCGGCGTGGAGCCGGCGCTTTGGGAAATGCCGAGCCACGCCGGAGCTTCCGTGCGCGCACTCCAGCGAATCGGCGCCGGACCTGCACTCAAAATTTTGAGGGTTTGCGGGGCCGGGTCCCGCGCTCCAAAGAAAGTCACGAACCGCAATTCGGTTGACGAGGTGTTGAGAAGAGGGCGATAGGGGAACGCCCCGAGATCGGGCGAGGCGGCCATCGGGGCCGGCGGGATTTTCGAAGACGGAACGTCGGTGAGGCCTCTGCCGATCACAGGTGAGATGGCGCGCAGCCAGAACCAGCCGTTTTCGGCGGAAACAAATTTCGGATCGGTGGTGAGGCCGTGGCTCTCCAGCCCGGTCTTCTCTTGCAATGCCTCGAGACTGGTGAGATCGGCCCCACTCCAGCTCGCCAGAGGTCCTCCGACCGCCCGGTACCAGTCGTTATAGTCGGCCAGGAGGCCAGGTCCAGGATCCACGGCGCGCAGCGGATAAAGAAACGGGGCGGCGCTGGCCTCGACTGTAATGTTGTTAAGGATTCGGATTCCGCTCGGAGCGGCATCCGCGCCTTGGGCTGTTCCTGCCGAAACGCTCGCCGCATAAAGGAGCAATCCGTTGGACCTGTCCGCGTAAAACGTATTGTTGTAAATCAGCGCGCCGCCCACGTTGCCCGCCAGACGCAGTTCGGCGTCCATGCCGCTGCCCGCGCGAGCCTGGTTATTCTGCTGAAACAGATTGAACCGGATAATGTTGCTGCGTGACGGAGAGACGCCGTTTTTCCCGTCGACGGAAACACCGTTGCCGCCGTTCCAGGCGAACATGTTTTCTTCGATGGTGTTCTCGCTGGGGGCCGAAGGGCCTTCCGAGCCGAGCAAATCAGACTCCAGGATGAGGCCGTGGTAGCCGTTGCCAAATATGCGGTTGCCGCGTACGGTCTCGCGATTGCCGCGCAAAATGAATCCGGGACCGATCAACCTTTGTCCATAGCCCGCTTCTTGCGCCCAGTCCGGAC
>DASREK010000301.1:0-2866 GCA_035652135.1 Bryobacterales bacterium
GGCATCCACCAGCTCCAGCTCGCCTCGCCAGGACGGCATGCGGTCGTCGGCGCCGGCGACATGCACCAGCAGCAATTCATTGCCAAAATCAGCCAGATGCTGGATCGGCGCCTCGCAGCCGATTTCGCCGTCGTCGAGGAAGTCCGAAATGATCACCACAAGGCCGCGGCCAGGACCGGAAGAAATGAGCTGGCGCACGCAGGTATGGAAGTCCGATCGCCCTCCGGTTTCGAGCTCCATGATAAAGTTCATCGCAGGAGCAAACCTGTGGCGCCCGCCCTGCGCCCGGTAATCCTCGGCCAATCCTGCCGAAAAGGGCTGCAACACAATGGTATCGAGCCGGACCAGCCCCACGTAACAGAGCATCGCCGCCAGCCGGCAAGCATAGGCGAATTTCGCCTCTCCGCCCTGCCCGTCAGAGGCTCCGCAAGCCATCGATTCGCTGGTATCGATCAGGATGACCACCGGGACCCGCGGCTCGATCTGAAACATTTTTAAAAACAGGCGCTCCAGCCGCATGTAGGCCAGCCAGTTCACGCTGCGGAGGTCGTCGCCATGATGGAAATGCCGGTGATCTAAGAATTCCTGCCCGGGCCCCGGAAACCGGGATGGGTTGTGACCGCCGAATAAGCCCGTAAAGGACCGTTGCCAGCGCAACGCAAGCCGCTCCAGCTTCTCCAGCGTTTGCCGGTCGATCAGCGGTCGGGGAGCGCGCATACTTCTATTGTGCCAGCGTCGTTACGGGGATGGTGTTAAGAATCTCCGTGAGAAGAGCATCGGTGGTCTTGCCTTCGGCGTGCGCGTCGAAGTTCAGGATCAGACGATGCCGCAGGCATTGCAAAGCGAGGTAGCGCAGATCGTCGATGCTTACGTTCCAGCGCCCGCGCATTAACGCCAACACGCGGGCGCTTTGCAGCAGCGCCTGCGCTCCGCGGGGAGAGCTGCCGTAGCGCACATACTTCTTGGCCAGGGGGTGCGCCTCCGCCTGTTCCGGCTGCGTGGCGAGAACCAGATGAGATGCGAATTCGCGAACGTGCGGCGCCGCCAGCACATCCATAGCAGCCCGCCGGATGGCCAGAATCTGATCCCGGTCTACCACCCGTTCCACTTGCGGCTGGGTGGAAGCCAGCGTGCGCTGCACGATGATATCCAGCTCGGCGCGGCTCGGGTACCCAACCAGAATTTTCATCAGAAAGCGGTCCAACTGAGCCTCGGGCAACGGATAGGTGCCCTCCATTTCCAGAGGGTTTTGTGTCGCCATCACGAGGAACGGTTCCTCCAACTCGTGCGTCACCGTCCCGCTGGTAACCGTTCGCTCCTGCATGGCTTCCAGCAGCGCCGATTGCGTTTTGGGCGTGGCTCGATTGATCTCGTCGGCGAGAACGAGATGAGAGAAGATCGGCCCGGGTTGGAAACGCAGATTTTTCACGCCGCGGTCGTCGGTTTCCATGACCATGCTGCCCACGATGTCGGCCGGCATGAGATCGGGCGTGAACTGAATCCGCGAGTACCGCAGTTGCAGCGCCCTCCCCAGCGTCCGCAGGAGTGTGGTTTTGCCTAAACCAGGCACTCCTTCTAACAGCACATGACCGCCGGCCAGCAGCGCAATGATCACGCCGTCAACCACTTCCTGATGGCCGACGATCACTTTGGCGATTTCGTTTCGGACGAGTTGAATCTGGTGCGAAAGCTTCTCTAGAGATTGATCGGAGGGCACGTTATTTTTTAGCTTCCCGGATCTTGTTGAAGTATTCCTTGATGAAAGGCTGATAGGCCAAGGGGATCTCGTCCCGGCTCACTTCTCCGCCAGAATCGGCATGATACGCCTGTTTCTGCGACTGAGGAGTCCGAAGCGTCTGCTTGCCGGACTGCGCCTCCACGGTCACCTCGCCAGTGACATTCGCCGCGCGGCGTCCGTATAGCTCGCTCAGTTTGCCCATCGCTTGCTGTTGCTGGGCTTCGAGCACCTGCTTATCGCCGTCCTCGCGCCCGGCGCCGCTGCCGGCCGAATGAGATCCCTTATCCGACGTATTCCCGGTGTTTTTGTTGGACGACTTTTGCGCGCTGGCGTCCTTTGCGTCGCTCGAAACGGCCTGCGCCTCGGCGCCATCCTGCGAACCCGCTTTGGGCTGGCCGTTGCTGGCGCTGTTAGCCTGCCCCGCGCCGTCTTTCGGCTCGTTGCCGGCGCTCTGCTCGCCCTGAGCTCCTTGTTGCTGCTTGCCCGCATCGCCGGCGGATTTCTGTTGCAGCCGGGAAAGCATGTTGCTCATGGCCTCTTTCAGCTTGCTGAAAAGGCCGCTGTTCGAAGAGTTCGAATCGGGATCGCCCGCGCCCTTTCCGTTTTGGCCGTTATTCCCGTTTTTGCTTTCCTTCCCCTCGGCTTTATCAGCTCCCGACTTGCCGTCGCGCTCCAGCATGTCCTCATAGGATTGAATCGGGTAGTTCTCGGCGCTTTGCATAGGATCGCCAAACCCCGAGGTCTGGGGAGGGTCCTGCTGTTCGGCCTGCGCCTTTTGCTCTTCGCTCTGCTGGTCGCTTTTCTGATCGGCGGGCGCCGCTCCGGAGGCCTGCGGTTCGGAAATGTCTTTTGCCTGCTCCGGCTTGACTTGGTTTTGCTCCTGCGCGTTATCGGTCGCGTAGGCCTTGGCGCGCTCCTCGGGCGAATGTTTCCCTTCCTGGGGCGGGTTGGGACGGCGGCCCTTCTCCCGGGCCGTCTGGTCGTTGCGAATGGCTCGCGCGATCACTTCCGGCAGCGGCCGGTTGACCCGGAAGGGCTTCTCCAGAAAGTACCGCAGCGCGCAGAGGGCGGAAGCCAGTAGAAATACGGAGGCGACCCCGTAAAGCGAATGGGGTACAGTGAAAGGGA
>DASREK010000302.1:0-5034 GCA_035652135.1 Bryobacterales bacterium
CTCGTTGTCATCCTCGCGTTGGGTCTGCTGGCGATATCGAGACTTTGAAGGCTTTCCCAGAACCAGCCAGGAGGGCCCTGCCGCCGTTCCTTTTGGCCGCTTTCTGCCGGCGCGCGAGGCTCTTCCTTCATAGGGCGGCAGTCCAGATCTCAAAAAGCCGGTCACAGGACGCCTCTGCGGCTGAATCTCAGACGCTAAGGATTTGATGATCGGGACAGCCGAACTGGATGGCCTTGGCAATGTCATCGAGCAGACCCAGTCCGTGCCGGGCGAGGAAGGGCAGGACCGAATAGAGCCGTTCTTGCAAAGTCTTTTCTGGAAGGATGAGATTGATCAGATAAGCGGCATCGGAGCGGGCGCGCTCGGTCCGGCGCATGGCTTCGCGCGCCGCCTTGCCCTGGATTTTAGCGAGTTGGTAGCGAATTTTTCTACGAGAGTTTTCGAGAGCGGCGGCGAGGGTCGGGTCGAAGGCCGACAGTTTGGCGCCGAGTCCATCCAATGCGCTTTCGACTTCCTGGGTGGCAGCGTGAAATGCAGCTTGCAGTTCGGGAGGCGCCAGCGTGAGGGCGATGCGCTGCTCCAATGCCGCCGGCCCATGCAGAACGTCGCCCAGATCGAGGCCGTAGCGCTTCATCAGCTTCTCGGCGCGTGCGTCCAGAATGGTGAATCCAGCCCGAGGAGCGGCCACTGGCATCCGTCCGAGGACGCGCCGGTACAGAACCTCGGCCTGAGCCAAATATGCGAGCTCGGCAGGTCCGCCGATGTAGGCCACGGTGGGCAGCAGATAGTCCTGGACTACGGGCCGGAGCAGGGCGTTGGGTGAGAAATCCTCCGGATTGCCATCGAGCCGCACGAGGAGCTGTTCCGGCGTCAATAAATTTCCGTTTTCGGTGTAGCCCTGGCTGGACCGGGTCAGGTGAGTCCGCGTTCCGTTTTCGATAAGGAAAAACAGGGAGGTCTTCTCCTCCATGTGGACTTGCGCGTGATACCCGGCCGTCTCCAGATCCTTGCCTCGCTCCAAAAGGGCCGCCGTGAGATCCGGCGCCTCCCGGATCGCCCGCGCTATGACAGGCGCTGCCAGGCGGCGTAAAGCGGGCGACTGCGGGTCAAGCAGTAGTACGCCATAGCGGGAGAGCAGGCGGGCCAGGAGGCGCTTAAACCCCTCGGCAAAGGTTACGCCATCTGCATACGCTTCGAGGGCCAGCTCTGCGACCTCGCCGCCGAAGGGTAGAGCCGCCAGCGCTTCCCGCAGCTTGCCGCCGTCATTGCCGGTGAGCCGGATCGTGCCGACTGGCTGGTTTGGCTGGGCAGTAGCGGAGGCTTGCAGACGGACCGGCTGGCCGGAAACGTCGAATACCCAGCTATGGTTTACCTCGGCCAGATCATGGTCTTCGGTTGCCAGCCAGAAGATGGGCACGGCCGGCGTGCCCCGCTCGGTGAGGTCGGCGGCGAGCCGAACCGCTGTCAGGGCCTTGTAGATCGTGTAGATCGGGCCGGTGTAAAGGCCGGCTTGCTGCCCTGTGGCTACCGCCAGCGTATCCAGCCGGCTCAGGCGGTCCAGATTATTGAGCACCGCCTCTCCGGCGTTTTGATTTTCTTCTGCGAGAGCTTCCACCAACTGCGCCCGCCGCCGGGGATCCATCCGGATCGCGCCGGCCGCTGCGGCAAACGACTCAGCGGCGTACGGCGGATAGGGATAAAACTTCCGGACGCGATCGAAATCGTAAATGAAATCCGCGAACAATTTCGAGGTGTGGGGCAGTTCGGTGTGGCGGATACAGCGACAGGTCATGGGATCCGGAAAATGAATTCCAAGCTCTCAAGTACACCAACGCCAGAGATGTCTCAACAGGCGCGCCTTCGATAGAATAGCAGAAATCATGCTCCAGAAATTGAAGCTGCAAACGACCGCGCGGACCTTGATGCTGGACGTGACCGGCCAAGTGCAAAAAGCGGTCGAACGCTCGGGCGTCCGCAGTGGCCTGGCGTGCATTTTTACCCCGCACACCACTGCCGGGGTGGTCATTAACGAGCATGACGATCCGGATGTCGCCCGCGACATCCTGTCTACACTCGAAAAACTGGTTCCGCGCCAAGGGGATTATCGGCACTACGAGGAGAACTCTGACTCGCACATCAAGTCCGCGCTGGCCGGCTGCTCACAAACTGTTATCATCGAAGAGGGGCGGCTGCTGCTCGGAACCTGGCAGGGCGTATTCTTCTGTGAGTTTGACGGCCCCCGGCAGCGGGAGCTCTGGATTAAGATCATCTGATTCTCCCCTATGGGGGCGAGCGTGGAATCCACAATCCCGGGCATGTCGGAAGGCTGTCCGGGACCGGATCCGCGGTTCCCTGACCGGGTGGCGGGGCCCCAGTGATGCTGGCTCCAGACGCTGACGTCAACAAGAACAAGGGTATTGGCGTATACATTTCCTTCCCTTTTTGCCAACAGAAGTGCACGTACTGCAACTTTTCTTCCGGCGTGTTTCCGGCGTATCTGAAAGAACGATACCGGGCCGCCTTGGAAGCTGAGATTGCGGATGAGCCGTGGCCTGAGCCGCCGGAGACTGTATATTTGGGCGGCGGGACTCCAAGCCTGCTTGATCCTGACGAGTTGGGAAGGATTTTGGGACGCCTGCCAGGCGTCCCTTGGAAGGAGGCGACGATCGAGGCCGCCCCCGGCACCGTGACTCGCGAGAGGGCGGCAGCCTGGCGCTCGCTGGGAATCAGCCGCGTCAGCTTAGGCGTGCAGTCTTTTGTGGCGCAGGAAATCAGGGCAACCGGCCGGACCCACACCGCGACGCAGGTGCTACTGGAGATCGAGGCGCTGCGCAGAGAGGGCCTCAACAACATCAATGTGGATTTGATTGCCGGCCTGCCCTACCAGACGGACCAGAGCTGGCGGGAATCCCTAGACTGGATCGAGGCGCTGGCTCCGCCGCACGTATCGGTCTACATGCTGGAAGCCGACGAGGCCAGCCGCCTGGGGCGCGAGATCTTGAGCGGCGGAACGCGCTACGGCGCCGGCGCCGTTCCCGGGGATGACCAGGTCGCCGCCCTCTACTCGGAAGCCGTGGCCCGCCTCGCCACGCTGGGTATTCACCGTTACGAGATTTCTAATTTTGCCCGGCCGGGGCATGAATCGCTGCACAACCTGAAGTACTGGCGCCGCGAGCCCTATCGGGGCTTTGGGGCAGGCGCGCATTCGTTTGACGGCTTGCGGCGCTGGTCGAACGTGGAATCGGCGTGGGAGTATGTCAAGAGATGGGCAGCCGGGGCCTCGCCCGTGGATCACATCGAGCTGCTCAGTGATACACAGTCGATGGAAGAGCGTTTTTTCGTCGGACTGCGCCAGACGGCTGGGATTGCGCCGGCCGAGCGGGAATGGGCGCGGTTTGCCGAGCCGATCCGGCGTTTGATCGACAGCGGCCTGCTTGAGCGCGACGAAGAACGTCTCCGGCTGACTGGCCGCGGAGTGTTGTTGTCCAACCTTGTATTCGAGGAGTTCGTAAATCCATGAGCGCGAGATCGGAATACGAATTCGCCAGGGCGGTTGAGGCGGGGGGAGCAGAGGAGCCGGTCGTGGATCTTCGCAGCGACACCGTGACCAAGCCCACCGCGGAGATGCGCCAGGCGATGGCTGAGGCGGAAGTAGGGGACGATGTTTACCGCGAGGATCCCACAGTGAACCGGCTGGAGGAGCAAGCCGCCGCCATACTGGACAAAGAGGCCGCGCTGTTTGTCCCCTCCGGCACCATGGGAAACCAGATCGCTGTGAAAGTGCACACCGAGCCGGGGCAGGAAGTGATTTGCGAAGAGCGCTCCCATATCTTCAATTTCGAAATGGGGATGATGGCCGCCTTCTCGGGATGCCAGGTGCGGACCGTGGCCACGAAAAACGGCATCATGACGTGGGACCAGATACGTGAAAAACTGCGTCCCGGCATCTACTACTATTCGCGGAGCGGCCTCATCACTCTGGAAAACACGCACAATATGGCCGGCGGCACGGTTTATTCCCTGGAGCAGATGCAGGAAATTTGCGACCGCGCGCATGAAGCCGGGCTCCCAGTTCACCTTGACGGAGCCCGCATCTTCAATGCCGCGGTCTGTCTCGGCCGGCCGGTAAGGGAACTGGCGGCTCCCTTCGATTCGGTAATGTTTTGTCTTTCCAAAGGACTGGGAGCGCCGGTTGGTTCTCTGCTTGCCGGGCGGCGCGCCTTCATCGATAAGGCGCTCCGCGTCCGAAAAATGCTCGGAGGGGGGATGCGGCAGGCAGGCGTTCTGGCAGCAGCCGGGTTGGTCGCTCTGGAGAAGCATCCTGTCAGGCTTGCCGAAGATCACCGTAACGCGCGATTCCTGGCTGAATCGCTGCGGAAAGTGCCGGGAATCGCCGTCGATCTCCGCAATGTACAGACCAATATTGTCATTTTTGACGTCTCGGGCGCCGGGCTTTCGGCAAGCGAATTTTCGGCGAGATTGAAAGCGCTTGGCGTATTGATTAATCCCATCAACGAGCGCCAGATGCGTATTGTCACTCACTCTGACGTGGACCACGCGGCCTGCCGGCGGGCGGCTGAGGCGGTGACGGCAGTGGCTGTGGGGCCATAAATCCCCTTTGCCGGCGGTCATTAATAAAGTTTAATTTCTGCTTAAGCCAGCGTTAATCGTCTGCTTCGTCTCACTAATTGGAGGCGGCAAAAGCCGCCCCGACGGAGGAGATACCGAATGAAACGGATTGCTAGTTTAGTATTGGGCATGTCGCTGGTTTTGGGAACCGCTGCTTTCGCGGCGGCTCAGGCGGAGCAGAGCAAGGACCAAAGCAAGACAGCTACCGCCAATCAGACAGAAAAGAAGAAGCACAAGAGGAACAAGAAGCAGGCCAAGGCCGCAAACACCACTTCCAGCGGATCTTCCACTGCTTCGACATCCAAACCGGCAAAGTAGCCCGAAGGGTGTTGGAGGAGCCCGGGCGCGGCAGCCGGCTCACTCCAACATCCTTGCGCCACGCCCTCTGCCGCACCGTGCTGCGTT
>DASREK010000303.1:0-3044 GCA_035652135.1 Bryobacterales bacterium
GAACCCCCCGCCCCGGCCTCATGGAGTGCATTGATGCCGCCAGGAAAGCTTACGCTGAGGCGGGCGCCTCCGATCGGTTTGAGGTAATAATCGAAGAAAATACTGGCCACCGGGTGACTCCCGAGGCCAGGGAACAGGCCATCCGGTGGTTTGTGAGATGGCTCAAACCGTAGACCCGACCGAGCGGAAAGACGTTCCAACCCACTCACGCGGATGTGCTTTCAGCGCTCAGAGCAAGGTCGCTCGCTTACTCGATCCAGCCGCCGCCCAGCACCTCGTCACCGTTATAAAAGACGCTGGCCTGGCCGGGGGTGACGGAACGTTGGGGAGTATGGAACTCAACCTCCACCCGGGACGGATCTCCCGTCGGCCGCACGGTAGCCGCCGCGGGAGTGAAGCGGTGCCGGATCTTTACCTGCACATGGATAGGCCCGGTGAGCCGCTCGAGACCAATCCAATTCACGTCTTTTGCAAAGAAGCTGCGCCGCAGCAACTGCTGCTCGGGTCCCACTACGATCTGCCGCGTTTCCGGGTCAATTGAAATCACATAGAGAGGCGACCCGGCCGCTACCCGCAGCCCGCGCCGCTGGCCCACCGTGAAGTGGTGAATACCGGAGTGCTCGCCGAGGATCTCTCCCCCCGCCGTGACGATCTTGCCGGCGCCCGGAACCAGCGGCTCAGAGCGCTCTTCCATATACGACTCGACAAACTGCGCGTAATCGCCGTTCGGCACGAAGCAGATTTCCTGGCTCTCGCTCTTATAGGCGACCGGCAGATCCATCTCGGCCGCCATCCGCCGAACCTCCGCTTTGCTCATCCCGCCGAGCGGAAACAGGGTTCGGGCAAGCTGCTCCTGGGTCAGGCCGAACAAAAAATACGACTGATCTTTGCCGTCATCCAAGCCCTTCCGCAACACATATCTTCTCCTCTCCGGATTCCACTCGACGCGGGCGTAATGTCCGGTAGCGATGCGGGACGCGCCCACTTGCCGGGCCAGTTCCAGGAAGCGATCGAACTTGATGAAGTTGTTGCACAGCGTGCAGGGAATCGGCGTTCGCCCCGATAAATATTCCTGCACAAACGGCCGCACAACCCGCTCCTCGAAATGCCGTTCCAAATTCACGACATAATACGGAATGCCGAGGTGCTCGGCCACGTGACGCGCATCATAGACATCGTCGAGAGAACAGCATCGCCCGCTGGAGGCCCCTTCTGCATGCAACTGCGGCAGCCGGCGCTGATTCCAGAGCTGCATCGTGAGCCCCAAAATCGGTTCGTTGGCGCGATGCAGCAGCGCGGCGGCGGTCGAGCTATCCACGCCGCCGCTCATCGCGACGGCAATCATCTCGGAAGACATTGGGTTTACGCGGCCGGATAAGCGGGCGAGAGCTTCCGGAGATGCGCGGCGGCCGCCTCCACCGCCTCCACCAGCGCATCTACCTGCTCGTCGGTATTCTGGCGGCCTAAAGAGAAGCGAATGCTGGCGCGCGCCCGCGCCGCGTCCAGGCCAATCGCACTGAGCACGTGCGACGGCTCGACCGAGCCGCTCGAACACGCCGAACCGGTAGAAACGGCCATGCCCTTCAAATCGAGAGCGATGACCATGGCCTCGCCCTCCAGGCAATCAAAGTAGATGTTCGTGGTGTTCGGCACGCGCCTCGCCTTGGCGCCGTTAACTCCCGTGAAAGGAATGCGCTCGAGTACGGCCCGCTCCAGGCGGTCGCGCAGCCGTTCCAGCCGAGCCGCATCCGCAAGCAATTCCCGGCGCGCAAGTTCCGCGGCCGCGCCAAGGCCTACCGCGCCGGCGACGTTTTCGGTGCCCGGCCGCCGACCGCGCTCCTGATGGCCTCCAAAGAGAATCGATTGCAGCCGGGCGGTCTTGCGAACATAAAGCGCCCCGGCGCCCTTGGGGCCATAGATCTTATGGCCGCTGAAGGCATAGAAATCGACTCCCAGTTCTCTTACATCGACCGGAATCTTGCCGGCCGATTGCACGCCGTCGCTGTGCATCAACACTCCTGCGCTGTGGGCGGCGGCCGAGATCTCCTGAATGGGCTGCACCGTGCCGATCTCGTTGTTGGCGTGCATTACGCTTACCAGCACTGTGTGCGGCTTCAGCGCAGCACGGATGTCGTCCGGAGAGACGACGCCATCGGACCCCACGCGCACGCGCGTCACTTCAACGCCCTCTCGCTCCAACTGGCGGCAGGCATCCAGAACGCAGGGGTGTTCAATGGCGGTCGTAATAACGTGCCGCCGCGTCCGGCTGGAGTTTCGCACCACCCCCAGAATGGCCAGGTTGTTCGCCTCGGTTCCGCCGCTTGTAAACACAATCTCGGCCGGCCGGCAACCGAGCAGCGAGGCCGTCTGGCGTCGAGCCCGCTCCAACAGCAATTTGGCCTGCTGACCGAAGAAATGAATGCTCGACGCGTTTCCGTAGGCCTGGGAGAAGCATGGCAGCATCGCCTCGACAACTTCGGCCGCCACCGGAGTCGTCGCGTTATGATCAAAATAAAGGCGCTCCATGCGAACCTATAGGCGTATTATAGCAATCGTCGAATCCAACCCGTTCGTCGGGTCTTGCAGGTAACAGCCGCACATGTCCCGGGAAATTATCAGTTTGACTACAGATTTCGGCCTCTCTGACCATTACGTAGGCGTCATGAAGGCAGTGATTCTGAGCCTCAATGCCGAAGCTCAAATCGTAGACCTCTGTCATCAGATCGAGCCTTACGATCTGCTCGGGGCGGCTTTATGCCTCGGCGCCTCGTACACTTATTTCCCGGCAAAGACCGTTCATCTGGTCGTCGTCGATCCGGGTGTTGGCAGTTCGCGCCGGGCGATCGTCGCCGAGGCGGGGTCGTGGCTGTTTGTAGCGCCCGATAACGGCGTCCTCGAGCTGATATACCAACGGCACCCACACAAGGTATGGGCGCTCCGCACCGAGGAATTCGCTCTCCGGCCTACGAGTCAAACGTTCCATGGAAGGGACATTTTCGCCCCCGCGGCCGCGCTGCTCTCAAAAAATACGCAGCCCAGCCAGC
>DASREK010000304.1:0-4411 GCA_035652135.1 Bryobacterales bacterium
GTTCTGCTGAGCCTGGAGGATGCCGCCGCCATCGTGAAACAAATTGGCAGTCCCGGCATCCAGACTATTTATGATCCTCACAATGCGGTCGATGAGACGGAGCCCCCTGAAGTGCTAGTGGACCGCTACTTCGAAATCATCCGGCACGTGCATCTAAACGAATTGGACGGCACCTATCCGCGTCCGGGCGGCGGGTACGACTTCCAGCCTGTTCTTCAGGTGTTGAAAAATCGGGGCTACGCGGGCTGGCTCTCGATGGAAATCTTCGATTTCTCGCCCGGGGCGGAGAAGATCATTACAGAAGCCGGCGCCTACCTGCGCGACGAGATCAGCAAGCTGGCCTAGCGGGAGGACCGCTCCGGGCGCGCTCCACTATTTTCGCGGGAAAGGCTGGCCGTTGTGGCGCGTAATTTGCTATCCGAAACGGCGTTTTGCGCAAAACGGCTTCCGAGTTATGCGAATTGTCGTGACAGGCGGCGCAGGTTTTATCGGCTCGGCCCTGGTGCGGGGACTGATCGCGCAGAATCTGGGAAGCAGCATTCTCGTCGCGGACAACCTGCTGACGGGCAAACGGAGCAATCTGCTCGATGTGGAGGACCGGATCGAATTCCAGCAGGCCGACATCCGCGATTATCCGGCTGTCGAGGGACTGCTTCGCAAGGCCGATCTGCTGTTCCACTTGGCGGCGGTCCCCTCGGTGCCGCGCTCGATTTCCGATCCGGTATTGGCGCATGAGGTCAACATCGATGGCACGTTCAATGTCTTACTGGCGGCCCAGCGGTGCGGCGTCCGGCGCGTTGTTTATGCCGCTTCTTCTTCCGCATATGGCGACACGCCTACTCTGCCGAAGATTGAGACCATGCTTCCCATGCCCAAATCGCCCTACGCCGTGCAGAAACTCCTTGGCGAGTACTATGGGCGGGTGTTTACCGAGGTGTATGGTCTCGAGACGGTTTCGCTGCGCTTTTTCAACGTGTTTGGTCCGCGCCAGGACCCTTCTTCGCCCTACTCCGGCGTAATCTCCGTCTTTATTTCAGCGCTTCTTGACCGGCGCGCACCTACAATTTTCGGCGACGGCGAGCAGACCCGCGACTTCACCTATGTCGATAACATCGTCCAGCTTTGCATCAAAGCCGCCCAAGCCCCTGAAGCCGCCGGCAAGCTCTACAACGGGGGCGTGGGCGCGCGCATCACGCTGAACGAAACCTGGCGGCTGCTACAGAAGATTGAGGGTGTCGAAATTCCGCCTGTTTATGGCCCGCCCCGGCCCGGCGATGTCCGCGACTCCCAGGCAGATATTTCTGCCGCGCGCCGCGACCTGAGCTACCAGCCCTGCGTTGATTTCGAGACCGGGCTGCGCCGCACGCTCGAGTGGTTTCGTTCCAAATAGCTCAGATCCGCCCCTCGCCCGACTGTTGCCCTTTGCTTGCTCCGCCGATTTTAGTTTGGGAATGGCTCCGGACGGCCCGTGACGCGAAGGACCGGCGCGAAAGCGCGCGCTGGCTTCATTCCCGCGGCTTCGTTATTGCAATCGCAGGGTCCCCCAAAGCAAGGGCCGCCATCGGTTTCGGAGCGGGCTATGCAACAAGAAGGGCGAAAAGAAAAAACGCCCAGCGCGCTTACCCTGCTTGTCGCGAGCGAAGCCTCGCCTGAGTGCACGATCTCTGAGTCGCTGGTTGCCGGGCGATTTCTCGTTCATTCCGTTCCTGTTGCACAGGTGGAGTCATGGCTGGCGCAGTCGGATGCGGACGCCGTCGTTGTGTACAGCAATCGCGGCGCCCAGGAACTGACCCGCCTGGTCAAGATCTGGAAGTCCATTCAGCCACGGGCCCAGTTCATTCTCTTGCTGGCAAGGGCCCCCTCGGCGCGGGAACTGGTCGCGCTAATGCACGCGGGCTATCAGGATGTTTTGGAGCAGGCGGCAGCCGATATGAGCAGCGTGCTCCAATCCCTCGAAGAGCGCGTCCGCTATGTGCGGGTGCGCCAAATGGAACGGCTCCAGGTCAAGCAGAGCATCCAGTATGCGGGGCTGATCGGCGAATCGCGGGAGATGGTGCGGATCTATGACGAAATAGTTCGTACGGCTCGCCTGAACTGCCCGGTGCTGCTGCTGGGGGAAACGGGGACAGGCAAGGGGCTGGTGGCGCACGCGATTCACGCCCTCAGCCATCGCAGTGGCAGGGCTTTTGTAACCGTCGATTGCGCGTGCCTCGCTCCTACGCTGATTGAAAGCGAGCTATATGGCGTAGCCCGGGGAGCGTACACCGGCGCCACCGCCGACCGCTCCGGCCTGGTGGAGGCCGCGCAGCATGGCACGCTGTTTTTGGATGAGGTGGGTGAGTTGCCGCTTGGCATGCAGCCTAAGCTTTTGCGGCTCCTCGAAGAGCGCGAGGTCCGCCGGCTGGGCAGCCCCCGCAGCACCCCGGTGGATGTCCGCATCATCTCGGCGACCAGCCGGAGCCTCGAGGCTTTGATTGCCGCCGACCAGTTTCGCCTCGACCTCTATTACCGCCTGAACGTCCTCGCCATAGAAATTCCACCGTTGCGCCAGCGGTTGCAGGATGTTCCGCTGCTGGCGCGTCACTTCGCCTCCCGGCATCTCGTCCATGGCCGGCCGGCGGAAATCTCCGGCGCTGCGGTCGCCGTGCTGCTTGAGTACTCCTGGCCGGGCAACGTGCGGGAGCTGAAAAACTGCATCGAGGCGGCCCTGGCCCGGGCGGGCGGCAACGTAATTCAGGTGCAACACCTTCCTTCCTGGTTCGGGCGCGGCGCCGAGGCCGGCGGTTCCGAACAAGAACGGCTCAATCTGAAGCAGATCGAGCGGCGCACTATCCTGCGGGCGCTGGATCTCGCTGCGAACGACAAACGCAAGGCGGCACGCTGGCTCGGGATCGGCAAAACCACCCTCTACCGCAAACTGAAGCAAATGACCGGATCATCCAGGACTGCCTCCGCCCCTGCCAAGCCTGGTTACGTGATGTAGCGCGGTGCGCAGCGCTGCGAACAGGCTTTCCCGGACACCTGCGCAGCATCCGGTATTCCGGCCCGGAAAATAGCAGTTGCAAGTACTTGCGACTAGGCGTATAAACAACACGTTTACACGCCGACCGAATGGCTGGCCAAGGAGGTAAGTAATATGCCGTTCTGCCCGAGTTGCGGCGCCAAGGTAGAAGGCAGCTTTTGCGGCTCTTGTGGAGCCCGGGTAGGGGACGTTCCGCCGGCTGCAATGCCGGCGCAGGCGGGGGCGAGCCCGAGCGCGGCTGTTCCCGCCGTGGCGGGCCTGCAAGATAATGTCGCCGGCGCCCTCTGCTATCTGCTGGGGATCATTACCGGCGTGCTTTTTCTCGTGCTCGAACCCTACAACCGCAACCGCCAAATCCGGTTCCACGCCTTCCAATCCATCTTTCTGCATGTGGCGCTGATTGCCGTGTGGATAGCGCTCGCGATGCTGGGCATTCTGATGCGCGGGATTTTTTCTATTTTTGGGCTGCTGCTGATCCCGGTTCATTTTATTGTCGGTATCGGCGCGTTCATCCTATGGATTGTGCTACTGGTAAAGACCTTTAACGGCAGCAAACTCGTCCTGCCTGTCATTGGCCCCCTGGCTGAAAAACAGGCCGGGTGAGCGAGCCTTGCCTGTGGCCTGCCCGTCTCGTGGAGAGGGCGGGGGGGCGCTCCTTTGCGCCAGCAGGGCGGCTCAGCGCCTGCACTTCTTCGATGCAGGCCGGCTGATATCCTTTTGCCGTGATCCACATCACCGAGTCGCAGGTTCGCGAGCTCCTGCCCATGCGGAAGGCCCTCGAGCTGGTGGAAACCGGATTTCTCCATCTGGCGGAAGGGAAGGCGAAAAACCACCCGAGACGGAGGCTCCAACTGGGATCAAGCGCCACTTTGCATTACATGGCGGCGGTCGATACCGCTTCTGGGTATCTCGGAACAAAACTGTACACCACGCATCCGCAGACGGGAGCCCATTTCACGGTGGTTTTATATGCGGCCGACGGTGGTCCCCTGGCGTCGATCGAGGCCAATGCCCTCGGGCAGATTCGAACCGGGGCAGCGAGCGGCGTGGCCACGCGGCTTCTGGCGCGTCCGGACGCTGCCGTGCTGGGCCTGATCGGGAGCGGTTTTCAGGCCGAAACCCAGCTTGAGGCGATCGCGCTCGTGCGCAGCTTGAAGGAAGTGCGTGTCTACAGCCGGTCGGTGGAAAACCGCCGGCGTTTCGCCGAAAAGATGAGCCGTTGGTTGCGATTGGCCATCGAGCCCGTGGAAACAGCGGAGAAAGCGATCCGGGGATGCGATATTGCGGTCACCGCCACCAACGCGCGGGACCCCGTTCTTCTAGGCGAGTGGCTCGAGCCGGGCATGCACATCAACGCGATCGGCAGCAATCACTTTCTGCGGCGTGAGC
>DASREK010000305.1:0-5994 GCA_035652135.1 Bryobacterales bacterium
CGCAGATCGGCGTGCAGAATGTCGCATCCCTGATTGATGATGAAGTCCTTAAAGCCCTCCCGCCGGGCCAGGTTCTCTCCGGTGCAAATCGGAACGCGGGAACTGGCGCACAAGCGTTTCCAGGATTCGGAGTAATCCACCCCCATCGGGTCCTCCAGCCAAACCGGTTTGATTGACTCGACGGCTTCGGCGATCTGGATCGCTGTCCGCAGGTCGTACTCCCAATGGCAGTGGACCATGATGTCGTGATCCCAGCCGACCGCTTCCCGGCAGTTCTCGAATCCCTGCCTTATCTGCATCAGCTCTTTCGTCGTAAGAACCCGGTTGGCCGGGTCGCGGGCCTTGTCCGTACTCGGATCCGAATTTGGGAAGCCGAACTTGTGGCACGTGAAGCCCCGCGGATCGGCCTTTACCTTCTGGGCCCACTCGCGACAGGACGCCTTATCCAGCATGTTGCGGGGAGCGGCGTGATCGTACACGCGCACTTTGTCGCGGAATTTTCCTCCGAGCAGCGTTGTAGCCGGCACGTCCAGAATTTTGCCGGCCAGATCCCACAGCGCCATCTCGATACCGCTCACCGCCCGCAACAGCATGTGAGCCGAGCCGTCAGTGCGCGTGCCGCTGAGCGAGGGCGTGTGCTCGCCCATAAAGGTATAAAGCGCGTCAATTTCGAGCGGGTCTTTGCCCACAAGCCAGGGCTTCAGAGAGAGCACCTGTTCTTTTACGCCGACGCCGGGGCTTCCGTAGGCCTCGCCGATTCCATACAAGCCGGAGTCAGAGATGACCTTTACCAGTGTGTAAGTGCGCGGCCCTTTCAAAATCAGGGTCTGCACATCGCGTATCTTGACGCGCTTCCTTTCAGCCGCGGCGAGCTGCTCAAAGCGGGCCAAAAACGGAGCCGTTGCAGCCAGACCGAGAAAGCGGCGGCGTGAGAAAGAATCGACACGCTGTATGCCCATAAATACCTCCAGGAACGCTGTGGCGCCCGGGCCGGATTTGTCATGGCACATCATACAACCGAATTGCGCCCGCGTTCCACAGTCAACCCGGGCCGCACGTCCCACCGGCGGGGAGCTCGCGGCGACGGTTTGTAAGCCGCCGAAGCGCCTACCCGGCGCAGCACGGCAACCGAAAATTTCATTGGGGGGAACGCTTTTCCCCCGTGAGAATGGATGGACTCCGGCGCTGAAATCGCGGATAATCCAAGCACAAGAATAGAAGAGGCGCTCCGCCGCCTGGAGCCGCCGGTAAGGAGGTCATCATGTCACTGACGAGCCGTCGCCATTTCGTGAAAAGCGCTGCGCTAGCGGGTGCTGCCGTGCGCGCCGCCTGGCCGCAGCGCAGCCCCAACGAGCAAATCAACCTGGGAATCGTCGGCATACACGGCCGAGGCCGCGAGCATTATAACTTTTTCTCGAAGGCGCCCAACGTCCGTGTGGCGTTTCTCTGCGACATCGACGAGCGGTTGTTTCCGCAAGGCGTCGCTGAGGTGGAGAAGCTCTATGGCCGCAAGCCGGAAACCTTCGTGGACATCCGGAAGATGCTCGAGCGCAAAGATCTGGACGCTATCACCGTGGCCACGCCCGATCATTGGCACGCGCTCCACACGATCTGGGCCTGCCAGGCGGGCAAAGACGTTTATGTTGAAAAGCCTGTCTGCTACTGTCTGCGAGAGGGCCGGAAAATGGTCGAAGCGGCGCGCAAATACAACCGGATCGTGCAGGCCGGGTTGAACCGGCGATGCGAGCCGCGCATCCGCGCCGGCGCAAAATTCGTGCGGGAGGAGAAATTCGGCAAGGTCTACCGCGCGAAGGCCATCGTTTACCGCGGCCGGCTTCCCATCGGCAAAGTTCCGGAGTCGTCAATCCCCGAGGGCGTGAACTGGGACATGTTTCTCGGCCCTGCGCCTTACAAGCCCTTCTCGTTGAACCGATTCCACTACGGCTGGCACTTCTTTTGGGATACATCCACGACCGAAGTCGGCAACAACGGCGTACATTATCTCGACCAGATCCGTCTCGCCTGGGGCGATAAAAACGAGCATCCGGTGAAAATCACGTGTACGGGCGGGCTTTTCCTGAACGAATCGGACCAGGAGGTGCCCAATTATCAAGTGGCGTCGTTCGAGTACGCCGACGGGTCAATCATCGATCTCGAGGTCACCAATCTGCCGACGCCCTCGATTGGGGGAATTCTCGAAGGCGTGTTCTTCTATACCCGGCAAGGTTATGTCACCTCGGCTAATAACTGGACTACCGTGGTTGGGGAATTCACCGCCCGAGACACGCCTGATACGCCCACAGGCGTTTCCAACCGTGTCAACCGCCTCAGCTTCCCACGGGTTGCTTACAAGCCGGGGCCGCCGATACCCGACTTGAACGAGCCGGAAGTAACCCACTGGCAGAATTTCATCGACTGTGTGCGATCGCGAAGGCGGGAAGATCTGCGCTGCGAAATCCTGGAGGGGCACATGTCCACTGCGCTGTGCCATCTGGCGAACATCGCGTTCCGGACGGGCAGGAAGCTTACGTTCGATCCGGCGACCGAAACGTTCCCCGGAGACGCCGAGGCGAACCGGCTGCTCACGCGCGCTTACCGCGCGCCTTACGTGGTGCCGGACCAGGTATAGCTTCGCCGGAATTCGGAACGCTCGGCCGTGCGGCCTACCGGTGCTCCAGGGCCTCGTAAATCTGAGCGATATTGCCGTCTATGCCGTCCTGCATGCGGATCGGGCCGAGGCGCCGGTAGCCCGCGGACCGGTTGGCGAGGATGTAATCCGCGTAGCCGTCAGCCGCCAGAGATCGCAGCGAGCTGACCGTGATCGTTTTTTGCAGTTCTGCGACGGATTTCCCCGCCCTCTTGCCATCCGCCACGCGCGCGGCGAGCTCCTCGATGTAGTTCCGCATATTGCGAATTCTCGCAGCGCCCTTCTGGACGGGGCCGTGGCCGGGCGCCGCGTAGGTAAAGCCGATTTTCGCGACTGCGTCGAGCGTGGCTGGCCACTCGCGCGGATAGCCATCCGTGATGGTCGGGAATGAGCCGTGGATCAGATCGCCCGCGGCGAGCACCTTTTTCACCGGTGAAAAAACAACAATATCGCTGGCGGTATGCGCCCGGCCGTGAAAGCTCAGGTGAATATCGCCTGCCTTGTCCTTGATCACATAGGACTCGGCGAAGGTGATGGTGGGGAGAGCGACACGGTAATCCTTCATCTCCGCCAGATACGCCCGATATTGCCGGGCTTCGTCCTCGAAGAACGCCCTCTCCTCCGCGCTTCTCGTTTTGGCCGCCTTCTCCTCCGCTTGCGCGATGGAGGCCGGGATCGCGTCGAGCGAAGCCTTGAGCCGTTTTTCCGCCAGTTCCACCATGAGCTTCTTGGTGGTCTCGCTGGCCACGATGTCCAGCTTCGAGAATTGCTTCTGGTATTCCGGATTGCCCTGCGTGTGATCGTAATGGAAATGCGTGTTCACAACGTAGCGCACCGGCTTGGGAGAAACCTCCCGGCGGATCTGAGCCACGAGCGAGGCGACTGCCGATGGCTTGGAGTGCGTATCGACCACCAGCAGATCCGCTGACCGCTCGAAGATGACCGCGTTACAGTTGGTCAAAACCGCCGGACGCGCGATGGCGGCGTAAACGCCGCTGGTGATTTTCCCGATGTCAAAAAGTTGCGGGTTGGCCCCCGCCGCCTGCGCACGGGCGCAGGCGGCGCGGGCAATGCTCAATTCGAGCACCGAAGCGCCGGGCAGCGTAGAGGCGAGCAGCCGGCCCAAAAAGCCGCGCCGGGAGCAGTCATGACGATCGCGATTGTGGTGCGTGTGCATCTCATCTCCTGTGTTTGCGTCTAGTTCATATGTAGCAGCCACCGCGACGCATTGCGAATGAGCCGCTGCATCATCGGATGATTCAATGCTTCCGGCGTATGACCCGGCGAAAGATAGCAAAACCGCCCTTTCCCCATCTCGCGCCACCAGCCGGCGGCAGCCTGCTGGTTATCGCGCGCCACCGAACGCAGCAGCAGGTGCTCCTGATCCAGATAGTATTTCGAGAGGTGCTGCTCGTCGAAAATATCGAAATCCTCCACTCCGGCGGTGATGGGATGGTTCTTGTTTTCCACGCGTATGGTGAACGTCCACGGCTTCGGGTGGCCTCCGAAATTGCCGCCGAACAGCTTGTAATAAAGGCCATCCGGCGGATACATCGTATGCGCGTTGTGCAAGGCAAGGAAACCGCCGCCGTTCTGGACAAAGTCCCAGATGGCCTTTTGCTGCTCGTCGGTCATCCAAAATGTTTGCGGCTTGCCGTATCCCTGCGGCCAGTATCGCCCGTTGCGGGCGATGATGAGCAGCGAAAACTCCGCCAGCGATTTGGCATTCAAAGCGGCAGGGTCTTCAATAAAAGTAACGGGGATATTTTCTTTTACAAGAGCGGTGATCAGCCCATCCCGCATCATGACGGGACCGTGGTAAATGTCGCCGATCAGAGCAAGAGCGCGGGGGCGATTGGCGGAGATGTAGACGGGGTCCGGCGCCACTCCCGTGCTCGGCTTTGACTGCGATGTGACTTGCGCCGTCAAAGGCGCGAGAAGGACCAAAGCCGCCAGCAGCCTTCGCATGATGCCTCATCTTAAAACAGCCATAGCGCCTGGGCAATGCAAGCAGCCTGACCCGATCGCAGTTTGGCCTAAGGGTTCGGATCAGCGTGCGCCTACGGGAAGAACCTGTGGATGCACAACGGGCCGGCTTGAACCAACGCTCTGGCTGACCGGCCGGAAAAGCCTTTCGCCAGCTTGGGATTCGGGTCCGTCCCTTTTTGCAAGCTCAGAGGCCTAAGGGAATTGCCTTGCTTCGCAATGGCTGACCGGGGAGGATTCGAACCTCCATTCCAGGATCCAAAGTCCCGTGTCCTGCCATTGGACGACCGGTCAAGGAACGCGGCCCGGCGCTAGGCGGGCAAACAAAGTCAGTGTAACATGAGCTGCGCGGGATGTTTGCATGCCAGTAAACCATGACCTCCGCGCCGCAGCGGCTTCGGAGAATGGCCGCCCGGACCGGGCTCAGCCCCTGCATGCAGCGCTGCTCGCCGGTCTCCTTGGTGTTTTCGTCTGGTCAGGGATTCACCCGCACGATTATTTCACCTGGCTTCTGGAAGTCGGGCCGGCTGTCATCGGCATTGGGATCTTGGCCGCCACATACAGCCGCTTCCGGTTCACGACACTGGTCTACGTACTGGTGTGCGTGCACGCCGTCATCCTGATGATCGGCGGCCATTACACGTATGCGGAAGTCCCGCTCGGTTATTGGATGGAGCGGGCCTTTCACATGACCCGGAACAATTACGACAAGATTGGACACTTCGCGCAAGGCTTTGCGCCGGCGCTTGTCGCCCGCGAAGTCCTGTTGAGGACTTCTCCCTTGCGCCGCGGCGGCTGGCTGTTTTTCATCGTGGTTTCGATTTGTCTGGCCATCAGCGCCGCCTACGAGCTTCTTGAGTGGGCCGTAGCCGTACTCTCCGGAACCGCCGCCGACGCATTCCTCGGGACGCAAGGCTACGTCTGGGATACGCAGTCCGACATGCTGTTCGCTCTGATCGGAGCGCTCGCAGCGTTATTGCTGTTGGGCCAAGCGCAAGACAAACAGCTCGGGAAACTCGGCCTTTGACGCGGCCCGCCGCTTCAACAGCATTTGGGGCGCTCGAAGCGGGCCGCGAAGCGGGCGGCGGAGAAACGCCGCCACTCCTCGGCGGAGGCTGGGCAGCCGCGAGCCGCCAGATGCCGTTGGTAAGCGTTCTCGTCTCCCAGCTCTCGCAGCAGCGCCAGCAGCAGCGCTCCGGCTTTCCGGGCGCGGCCCGCGCAGTAGCTGAAAGGGGCGGATGCCGGCGCTCCCCACACTCGCTTCCGCCAAAAAGACGGCCCGAGCCTCATATTTCCTCCGCCGTAAGTTGTGAGGGGACAAACGGCGCCTCGAAGGTCCTCGCCTCGCGGGTGCCCCGCAG
>DASREK010000306.1:0-2330 GCA_035652135.1 Bryobacterales bacterium
CCCTGCTGGCTTTTATCATTTCCTTTGACGACTACCTCATTACAAGCCTCGTGGCCGGCGTCGGGTCCGAGACTCTGCCCATGGTGATTTATTCGATGGCGCGCCGGGGCATCAGCCCAGTGGTCAATGCGCTTTCGGCGATTTTGGTTGTCGCGCTGGGCGGCTTGATTCTTATCGCCGACCGGTTGCAACAAGGCTCTGAACATTGGAAAGTCGGGACCTTCGAAAGTCCGGCGGCGCCCGGAAAATGAAACAGGCCGGTCAGGACTCCGCCGAGCAAATCTGCTGGTCCTGGAGCCGGAACTTCTCCCGCCGGCGTTTGGGTGCAGCGCTCGCGGCCGCCGCGCTCGCCGCCTGCGCGCGCCGGCGCCCGGAAGGCGAGGTCAACGTCTACTGCTGGTCGGATTACGTCGCGCCCGACACGGTGGCGTCTTTCGAACGGGAAACGCGGCTTCGCGTGAACTATGAGACCTTCGAGAGCCAGGAGGAAATGCTGGCCAAAATCCTGGCGGGCGGAGCTGGCTGGGACGTGGTGTTTCCAGGCAACACGTTCATAGGGCCGATGGTGCGGCGAGGCCTCATCGAGCCAATCGACCATCAGCGCCTGCCCAATCTTTCGAATCTGAATCCGCGCTTCACCGATCCTCCTTGGGACCGGGGCATCCAGCACAGCGTTCCTTACATGTGGGGTCTCACGGGCATTGTATACAACCGCCGATTGATTGGCAGGACGCTCAGCCGCTGGAGCGACCTTTGGGACCCGCCCCTGAAGGGGAAGATCACGATGCTCGACGACCCGGCCGAGGTGCTGGGCGCGTGCCTGAAGAAGCTTGGCTACAGCTTGAATTCTGTCAACGAGAAGGAGCTGCAAGCGGCGAAAGCCGAGGCCATCCGCCAGAAGCCTCTGCTGCGGGCATTCATCAATGCGGAGGTAAAGCCCCAATTGATTGCAGGCGACGTTTGGGCCGCCCAGCTCTGGAATGGCGACGCCTACCAGGCTATCGCCGAAAACAAAGATCTCGAATATTGCCTGCCGGAGGAGGGGTTCGCTCTTTATACCGACAGCGCGGCGATCCTCACGCAATCGAAGCACCAGGATGCGGCCTACCAGTGGATCAACTATCTGCTGCGCCCCGATGTGGCGGCCGGCATCGCCCGGGCCACAATGTTTCCCACGCCGAACGCCCGCGCGCTCGGGCTGCTCGATGCGGCGGTGCGGCAGAACCCTGACCTCTATCCGCCGCCGGAACGCTTGCAGAAAGCGGAGTGGTTCGCCGAGATTGCGCCGGAAGGCCAGCGCCTTCGAGACCGCATCTGGACGGAGATTAAGGCCGCGTAAAGGGAAGGCCGCTCAGGCCACCTGATGAACAGCCGCCGCAGCCTGCCGCGATGGCGCCCGGCCCGCGCCGCCAGCCTGCCGTTGCAGCTTGCAGTACGCTTCCTGGCCCGGGAGAATTTCAGAGCGATCTGCAACCGCCTTCACCCGTTCCGGCCCTTCTTCCAGTGGTCCGCAGGCAGCTTCGGTCCTTGCTACAATGCAGCCATGCTACAGGTAATTGCGCGCGGCCATGATGTTTTTGACGCTGTGGTCGTAGGGTCGGGCGCCACCGGCGGCTGGGCTGCCAAGCAGCTCACCGAGGCGGGCATGCGAGTGGCGCTGCTGGAAGCCGGCAAAAAGCTCACGCCCGCCGAGTTCACCGAGCACCTCCACCCTTACGACCTGAAATATCGCGGCTATGATCCGCACAAGCTCGAACGCCGGCCGATTCAGGGCCTCAATTACGCTTGCCGGGAATCGAATCAGCAATGGTTTGTGGACGACATAGAGAATCCTTACACGACTCCCGAAGGCAAACCGTTCCGCTGGATTCGCTGCCGCATTCTGGGCGGGCGCTCGCTGGTGTGGGGCCGCCAGAGCTATCGGCTGGGCGACATCAATCTCAAGGCCGCCAGCCGGGATGGCTATGGCGACGATTGGCCGATTTCCTACGCCGACCTGGTCCCGTATTACGAGATTGTCGAGAAATTCATCGGCATCAGCGGGCAGCCCGAGGGGCTGGAAGTGTTGCCGGACAGCGTTTTTCTTCCGCCCATGGAAATGACGTGCGGAGAAATGCTCCTGCGCGATGCCGTCAAAAAGAAAATGGGCCGCGTCATCACGATCGGGCGCGTGGCGATCGTTACCAGGCCGCACAACGGACGCCAGGCGTGTCACTACTGCGGCCCTTGCGAGCAGGGATGCATCACGAACTCCTATTATGCAAGTCCGCGCATCACTGTCGCCGCCGCGGAGAAAACGGGCAGACTCACCCTGTTGACCGATTCGGTCG
>DASREK010000307.1:0-28199 GCA_035652135.1 Bryobacterales bacterium
GCCGCCGGGCACTTCGTTGCAGGAATCGACGCGCGTCCTTGAGCAGATCGAAAACTTTATCAAAGAGACTCCGGAGGTCGAGAGCTATTCGCTGCGTCTGGGAGCGCAGCTCGGCCTGGCCGTCACCGAGCCCAACACAGGCGATTTCCTCGTGAAGTTGAAGACCAGACGCACCCGCGATCTGGACGAGGTGATCAACGAGCTTCGCCAAAAAATCAATCGCGCTGCTCCGGTCATCGATATCGAGTTTCCTCACGTGGTGGAGGATTTGGTCGGGGATCTCACCTGGTCCCCGGAGCCGATCGAGGTGCGTCTCTTCACCGAGAACCTCGAGATAGGCCGGCCGCTGGCGACCCAAATCGCCCAGTTTCTGCGGAAGGTTCCGGGAGTAGTGGACGTGGTGAATCAGGTCGAGGATAACGTAATCGGCCCGCAGGTGGACTTCAAGGTAGACCGCGAGAAGGCCGAGCGGGCGGGCTTCGCCGTTGCGGACGTGGCCCAAATCGAGGCTGCGGTGATGGACGGCGTCGAAGCATCCACGATGATTGAAGGCGAGCGGCTGATTCCTCTGCGTGTCCGCTACCCGGCCAGCTATCATCTGACCCGCGAGCAACTGGAGAATCTGCCCATCACGTCGGCCAACGGCGTCACTGTGCCGCTGCGCAGCATTGCCGAGACCCGGATCGAATCCGATGTTCCCGAAATCTGGCGGGAAAATCTCCGGCGCGTGTTCACCGTGACGGCGCGGCTCTCCGGCAGGGACCTGGGCAGCGCGATGCGGGAGATCCAGCAAAGGCTGCCGCGAGAAGTCAACCTTCCCCCGGGGCTTGATCTCGAATATGGGGGCTTGTACCGCGTGCAATCGGAATCGTTCCGCACGCTCACGGGCGTGCTGCTGATGTCGATTCTGCTGATCTTTATTATTCTGCTGTTTGAGTTTCAGACGTTTTCGCATCCGATCGCGATATTGGCTGCGACTTTGCTGTGCAGTTTTGGGGCCTTGCTGGCGCTGTTCCTCACAAAAACCACTCTCAATATTTCTTCCTTCATGGGCGCGATCATGGTGGTGGGCATCGTGCACAAGAACGGCATTCTTATGCTCGATTCGGAGAAGCATTACACCGAGCGGGGGCTGCCGCTGGTGGACGCGATTTTTCAAGCCGGCAGACGCCGCCTCCGCCCCATCGTGATGACCGCTCTCGCCACGATTTTCGGTATGCTGCCCTTAGCCATTGGGCTTGGCTCGGCCTCCCGCATGCTGCAGCCCCTGGCCATCGCTGTCATCGGCGGCGTGTCGATTTCGATGATCTTGTCCCTGCTGATTACACCCGTGCTTTTCTATTTGCTGCGCAGCAAAGGCTGGTAACAACTCCTCTGCCGCGAATCTGAAACTGCCTGCTCCACAGGTCGGACGCCCGTTCCCACAACAGGCGCAGGGGCCGGGAGACGCCGATTGCGCTAAATGCGCGGCCCGGCGCCGCGCATTTAGGCTCTGCCGAAGAGAAGCACCAGTAAGACAATCACGAGCACAAGCCCCACTGCTCCGCTGGGATAATAGCCCCAGCCCGTGCTATAAGGCCACGCCGGCAAAGACCCGATCATAGCCAGAACGAGGATTATCAGCAGAATCGTTAAAAGCATTACCGCTCTCCTTTTGCTCCCAACATTGGAGCAAGCGGCGTGCCAAGCGCGATATGCCGCGCCCTCTCAAAGCCATGCCCGCGGAGCGTGCGATCGGAAACTCAGAAAACTTTACTCATGTACTCTTGCTGCCGATCACATTTCGGACAAGCCGCCGCAAGCTGTGTGCGAGCGGCCCTAGAGAATTGCCGCGGCTATAATGAGCCGGCGCGCGAGGCCATCTGTGGAATCGAATGAGCGAAATCCGCCGCGGGCAAAGTCCGCTCGGATCCGGCCCTTCAGACCGCGCTTTCACGCATCTGCGCCTCACGATTGTCCTTGCAACCGCGGCTCCCATTTCGTTTAATGAGCCTATGGAACAGACGCGAGAAGAACAGCAGTCCGACCCCAAGCGCCAAATGCTGCGGCATACCGTCGCGACATTGGCCTACCGCGGCGCCAAAGCGCTGCGAGACGCCCCTGGCGGATTCGCCCAATTCCAGCTCGCTGAAACCACGCGCACGCCCGGAGAAATCCTGGCCCACGTTGGGGATTTGCTCGACTGGGCGCTTGCCCTGGCCCAGGGGAGGCAAGATTGGAAAGATTCACCGCCAGTCGAATGGGAGGCCGAGGTGCGGCGTTTCTTTGGCGCCCTGGACGCGCTTGACCTTTACTTGATCTCGAGTTCCGCTCTGCACTGCACGCCGGAGCAATTATTTCAAGGGCCGGTGGCGGACGCTCTGACCCATATCGGCCAAATCGCTATGCTGCGCCGGCTGGCGAAGTCTCCGATTCGCGGAGAGAATTATTCCCGAGCGCAAATCCAGGCGGGCCGCGTAGGACCGAATCAGGCTGAGCCTGTCCGGGAGTTTGATTGATACGATCGGCGGCGGAAGAGGCCGGCCCTGCACGCCCATGCTGTGAGGGCTGTTCTACCTTGAGCCCCGAAATGGGTCTACGGCGCGGCAACCCTTCGGATCAACTCAATGATTGGCGCCGCGCCGTGGCCCGTTCCTACTTGGATGGCGGGTCTATCTCACTTCATGGGCGAGTAGTCGGTGGGTTCCACGAATTTTGAATCTACGTGGCTCACAAGGCGGCCATTCGCTTCCGACTCAGCCGCGACCTTCTTCCATTCAGGATCGTTGCGGAAATCATCCCAGGATTTCTTGGCGGCTTCGCGGCTCGGGAAGGCCAATATATAGATCAACGTGTTTTTCGAGAGCGGCTCGTCGAGGGGAGAAAAGTAAGCTACGCTCGTCATGCCGTGCTTTTTGAAGATGCGCATCGTGTGGTCCCGGAAACGAGCATGCAAGGCATCGAGCTTGCCTTCATTGGCAGTGTAAGTGCGGATCTCGAATATGCGGTTCTTGCCGGCGGCTTGAGCGGTGGTCGCTCGCCCCAGCCAGAATCCTCCGGCAGCGGCGAGGAGAGCCAGACAGAGCACGAAGAGCTGCTTTTTCATATTGTGGTCCTTTCCAAAGAGCTGAAACCATTCCATCGAGCAGGATACAGCCACGTCGGAGCCGATAGCAAGGCGGAGCGCCGTTTTTGAATAGCCACCGTTTCCAGTATTCGCGGGATGTTCGCGCCGAGTCGACCCCGCGCCAAGAGAAGCGGATCTGATCCGAACCTGCCCGATTTTGCACGTCAGCAAAATGGCCGCCCTAAATTTCGAGCCGCTGGCCGGCAATCTGGCCTGAAACGCGCCGAGCCAAACAAGCACGAAAGTCGTTGACAGGGCGGGGGGGCAGTTGTACACTTCGCCGAAAAAGCTTCGGAATCCGGTCCCCAAGGACTGAATCACCGCCGGGACATGGCGGGCGTTGCTTGTGCTGGAGCGAAAACGGAGAGTTTTTGGTTAAGGGACGCAAAAGTGGATAACCGCCGGGCGTATTAGAAAAGGGGTGAGCGATGGAGACTCGATCAAATCAGCAGAACAAGAGACTATTTGACAATAGGCGCGTTGCGATTCTTATAGTAGCTGGAATCTTTTTTGTCTCCTGCAAGTTGCACGCTCAAGTAGCGGGCAGTATCAGCGGCTACGTGAGGGACAGTTCCGGGGCGGTGCTGCCGCGAGCGTCTGTGAAGGCCGTGTCCAACGAGCAGCAGCTAACGCGGACCACGATTTCCGATCAGACAGGATTTTACAACCTGCTTGCCATGCCACCGGGCGCTTACGACATTACCGTCGAAAGTCCAGGATTCGAGACGCAGACGCAAAGGGGCGTCCGGCTGACCATGAGCCAGAACCTGCGGCTCGATTTTGTGTTGCGGCTCGGGGCAGTGCAGCAGGAGGTGACCGTTGCCAGCCAGGCTACGCTGGTAGATACAACCAGTCAGACGCTCTCAAGTCTGGTCGACGACCGGCGTGTTCAAGATCTTCCGCTCAACGGGCGAAATATCATGTCTCTGGCGAAAATTCTCCCGGGAATCTTGAATGTCAATGCCCCGCAGGAGTTGGCCAATACACGTGGCGGCCCCAATATGAGCGTGAACGGCGGCCGCTCCGTGGATAACAATTACATATTCAATGGCGCAAATTTCACCCACTTCGGCCAGACGACCGGGATGAATTACCCGCCCCCGGATGCGATCCAGGAGATTCGCGTCCAGACCCATAATTTCAGTTCCGAATTCGGTAATAACGCCGGCAGCCAGGTTACTGTCACCTCGAAATCCGGGACGAATCAGTTCCACGGGACAGCCTGGGAGTTTCTACGCAACGACAAGCTCAACGCGCGCAGCTTCTTTCAGCCGCGCCGTCCGACAAGCCGCCAAAATCAGGCCGGAGCGGCCGCAGGAGGCCCTATAAAAAAAGACAAGCTCTTCGCATTCGGCTATTACCAAAAGCTTTGGAACCGTCCGGAGGTCGGATCCACTGTGACTATCGTACCCACCGATGCCCAGCGCGCCGGCGATTTCTCAGGTTCCTCGGTACGGCTGCGGAATCCCACTGACGGTCTCACGGGGCAGCCGTGGATCGCCCCCACCGGCGCTCCCTGCGTGGTGAACAACATCATTAATCCCGGCTGCATCAGCCCAGCCGCGAAAACCGTGCTCGATCGATTTATTCCTCACTCGGCCACTGGCAATTACGTCAGCTTCAGCCCGCAGCCATCGAGCAATTTCAGCTACATGACGAGGATCGATTTTCTTCAAAGCCAGAAGCACACCCTCTTTGGCCATTACTTTCAGGACAGTTACCGGCAGATCATCACGGCGGGAAACATTCAGCCCTTCGTGACCGGCCATCGCAGCGTCGACACTCATAATTTCAGTATCACGAGCACCTATACTTTCAGTCCCACTCTGTTGAACGAGGCGACTTTCGATTTTCTGCACACCGCTTCGCTGGATGATCCGGATGCGCAATATACGCCGAAAAGCTTGGGGATCAATATTCCAGACGGCGTGAATGGAGAAGGGATCTCCATCAACGCTCAAGGCAGCTTCAACCTCGGCGCGGTGAACCCGAATCAGCAGAAGTATAAGAACTGGCACTTTCGGGATTCCATGAGTTGGATCCGGGGCCGGCACACGTTCAAGTGGGGTTATGAGATGCATTATGTCGACTGGGTTCTGAATGACAAGCTCACCCAAACCCGAAGCGCTACCTTTAGCGGCGCTCGCTCGGGCGACCCCATCGCCGACTTCCTTCTGGGCGCATTCGACCAGGTAAGTGTAGTTTTCGGCCAGCCCGGCAGCTACCCGGTCGGCTGGAAGCATTTCTTTTACGGCCAGGACGAGTTTAAGGTTCACCCGCGATTCAATCTGACGATCGGTGTGCGGTGGGAGCCGTTCTTCCCCTGGGACCAGAAGTATCACCAGCAGACTTCGACGGATATCGGAGGCGGACTCCGGGCTCGCTCCGTGGTGCATCCGGATTCGATTCCCGGCGTCCTGTTTCCCGGCGACCCCGGACTGCCCAGCAACGGCAAGCTCACTTTCAACGACATGAACAATGTAGGGCCGCGGGTCGGGTTCGCTTGGGACGTTTTTGGCAACGGCAAAACCAGCGTGCGGGGCGGCTACGGGATCTTCTTCAATCAAATCAGCGCCAACGACGTTCACACCACGGAAGCGCCTTTTGCCGGCACGGATCTGCTGCGCAATGGCCGACTGGACGATCCGTATGGGTCCCTGAACCGGCCCTTGCCGCCCACCGGCAAGCTGTCGGGAAACTTCGGCTGCGTCCCGATCAACTCCTTCCCCGGAGTGCACTGCAACTTTCCTCTCCCGGCTAATCTGGTGACGACCGACCCGCACCTGGTTACTCCGTATGTGCAGTCGATGAATCTGACGATCGAGCGCCAGATCGGCAAGGACGTGCGCGTCGAGGTGAGTTATGTCGGGGCGCTCTCGCAGAAGCTCGAGGGCCACCGGCACTAGAATCCCGCGATCTTTCAAAATTCCTTGCTTACCGGCGCTCCACCCTTGGCCCAAAACGCCAATGAACGCGTGCTGTATCCGCAAACTCTGGGACTGCTCAACCCGCAGTGCCGCTTGTTGGGAAATGATTATCGGGCAGGGTATCACAGCGCCCAGTTCCGCGTGGACAAACGCTTCAGCAAAGGATTTTCTTTGTTGGGCGCTTATGTCCTCTCGAAAAATATCGACGATGTTGTGGCGCCCGAGCCTGGTCTCACACCGGGTGTAGATGATCCCTTGAATATCCGGCTCGATAAGGGGCGCGGCAATTTCGACCGCCGCCATGCAGTCTCGGTGAGCTGGCTATGGAGTCCCCAAACACAATTCAGCAACGTCTGGGAGAGAAGGCTGCTCGGCGGGTGGAGCATTGCAGGCTTTCACGCGATTCAAAGCGGAGCTCCGCTGAATTTCAACATGGGCACCGATGTCGCTATAAACGGCACTGGCCAGCAGGCGCTCCAGCACGCGCAGCTAGCCAACGGCATCACCTACAACGACATCGCGCTGAGCCATCCCGACCGCAACTCTTTCGTCGACCAGTTTTTCAATACCAAGGCGTTTGTTCCCGTGAGCCAGTTGCCGCTCGGTCTCTACGGAAATGCGGGACGCAACATCCTCAGCGGTCCGGCCTTGAACAACAGCGACTTCACGGTGATGAAAGAAATTACAGCGCGGGAGCCTTTGCGTGTACAGCTTCGTGGCGAATTTTTCAACGCATTCAATCAGGTAAACTTCGATCCGCCGAACGTGCAAGTCTCGTCAAGCAGCTTCGGCAAAATCCGGTCCGCGCAGCCGGGGCGCGTGATTCAGCTCGCCCTGAAGCTCCTGTGGTAACCGAGAGGCCCGGCTGAACGTTTCAGGGGCGAAGGCTGGACTTGGTTCAGCGGGGGATGGAAAAGGCACATGGGGCCTGCGGCCGCGTTTCGGGGCTCGCGATTCTCCGCCTAAGCCGCTCTGGAGTACAATTGTCGCAATCCAGAGACTCGGAGGAACGAGTGAAACCCGGCTTTCGAAATCTTATCGATTCTGCGGCGGCAACTGCGGCGAGGCGTTTATCGGGGGGCGTCGATCGAAGCCGACTTCGATTCCAGCAGCCGCTTCTGGCATCCGATCAGGATCGCGCTCGCGAACTCAAGGCCGTCTTCAGAACAGGCTCCGGAAACACGCATTGGCAGCCTGAGGCGCCGAAATACGCCCGGGGCGTCTCAGCCCTTGCTGCAAGGATATTATTGGTCTTCGCTGGCGCAGCGCTGATCACCGGCTGCTCGACGGCGCCTGCGCCATCCAAGGGCACTGAGACTCAGAGCGCCGGGACAGCCGGAACTGGCTCCATTGTTCGGCTCGATCCGGCTCTGGACGCACTCGTTCCCAAGGACGCTCGGATCGAGAAACTGGCTGGCGGGTTTACGTTCACGGAAGGCCCCTTGTGGCGGCCCGCAGGCTATTTGTGGTTCAGCGACGTAATCGGCAACGTGGTGCGCCAGTGGTCGCCCGACGGCAAGGTAACGGAGATTCTCCGGCCCGGCGGTTACGACAAGAACGACGCGCCTCCAGGATCTTACATCGGCCCCAATGGCATGACGGCCGATAGGGATGGCGCTGTGTTGCTGTGCCAGCACGGGAACCGGCGCATCGTCCGCATCACGGCGGACAGGAAAGTCAGCACTTTTCTCGACCGCTACGAGGGGAAACGCTTTAATAGCCCGAACGATCTGGTCTACAGATCCGATGGTTCCCTCTACTTCACCGATCCTCCTTACGGACTGGCCAAAGGCGATGCGGACCCGGCCAAGGAAATCCCCTTCAACGGCGTTTACCGCTTCGCTGGGGGCAAATTGCAATTGGTGATCAGGGACTTGACGCGGCCTAACGGCATCGCTTTTTCGCCCGATTCCAAAATTCTTTACATCGCCAATTCGGATGAAACGCACAAGGTGTGGATGCGATACGACGTCGCCGTCGACGGGGCGGTCCACAACGGCCGCGTCTTCGCGGATGTTACCGCGGAGAAGGAAGATGGCCTGCCAGATGGAATGAAAGTCGATTCGCTGGGCAACCTTTATGCTTCCGGCCCGGGAGGAATCTGGGTATTTTCGCCGGACGGCAAACACCTGGGGACGATCAAGCCGCCGGAAACGCCGGCCAATTGCGCTTGGGGCGATGATGGTAAATCGCTCTACATCACAGCGCGTACGGGCTTATACCGGATCAAGCTCGCGGTGGCGGGAGAAAAAATGCTCTATCAGTAATGCGCGAAAGAAAGAGGGAGCTATGAAACGGAGAACATGTCTAAAGACGATGCTGGCGGGAGCCGCTGCCAGAGTCATCCGGGGCGCGGAAGCGAGCCGCCCTATTCAACTGCACCTGGATCTTGCTGTGGACCCGGCCAGAGAACAGGAGATGTTGCACAATTTTCGGACGATCTTCCGGCCGGCGGCGAGTAAACAGCCCGGATATATCGACGTGAAGATGCTGAAGCTGCGCTCGACTTTGCAGGGCGCCGCCCCGGCCGGGGGCAATTACCGCTTCGTTCTGACCTACGCCAGCGAAGAGCTGCGGCAGAAGTGGGTAAACTCGGAAGTTCACAAGAAGGTCTGGCCAACCATCGAGAATACTTTGAAATCGAAGGATTACAGCGTCTTGCTCTACGACACGTATTAAGCTGGAATCAAAAGGGGCCTGCAAAAGCGCCGCCTGAAGAGACGACGTCGGCACGGCCAGCCCAAGGTCTCGTGAATGTTCTCGCCCGGACTCCGGAGGCCGCGGCATGTGGCAATCCGCGGGAGAAAGGAAGGAAGAAATGAGGATTCTGTACGTTGCATTCCTTTTGGTGTTCCCTCTGATTGCGCGGGAACCGTTGGCTCAGCGCATCGCTCACACAGACCCGGCCAAATACCGCCCGTCCAAGGCCGTTCATGATGGGGCCGGCGAAATGAGGTACATGGCGTTGTTTGACAGCCATGCGCTGGATACAAATTTATATTTCCTGCACCGGGGCGTTATCGAGCCGAAGAGCGGAATCGGCCATCACTTCCACAACCAATGCGAAGAAATGTTCGTGATCTTCGATGGCGAAGCGCAATTCACGATCGACGGCCGAACCTCTCAGTTGAAAGGGCCGGCCGGAGCTCCCTGCCGGATGGGGCACTCCCACGCCATCTATAACCCAACCGACCGGCCGGTCCAGTGGATGAACATCAATGTCTCAGCGCTTAAAGGGGAATACGACACCTTCAATCTCGGCGATGCCCGCGTGGATGCGCCTCTCGACCGCATACCCGTCTTCATGACGATGTACCTGAAACGGGATCTGCTCCGGCCGGTGGAAAATATGGATGGAGGCAAGGGCACAGTGCAGTACCGCCGGGCGCTGGGTCCCAGCGTGTTCGCCGGCCCGTGGGCCTATGTGGACCACCTTGTCCTGCCGCCGGGAACCTCGACTGGCCCTCATATGCACAGGGGAGTAGCCGAGTTTTACTACGTCATAAGTGGAGACGGCATAGCCAGGGTAGGGACTGGCCGCCAGCCGCCGGAGAGCGCCGCCATTCACCCGGGGGATGCGGTTCCGGTCCAGCTTTACGAGGTGCATTCGTTCGAGAATACCGGCGCTCAGCCCCTCGAATTCCTGATCGTCGGCGTGGCCCGGGATAATGGAAAAGCGATCGACGTCGTTGACATTCCGGACTCGCGCTGAGCGCCTGCCCTGGCAAGTTGTCTTCGTGTGCGGCGGAGCGAGGCGGCGCCGGACGGTCCTCCAAGAAGGGGCGTCGCATTCTCTGTCTCGGAAAAGATGAGAACGTGAAGAAATCCGATCGCGCCCGTGACGTTTCGCTAAATACTAAGTATTTAGCCAGACTTATGGCCTCAAGGGCCAGCGTGCCGCGATCAAAGCTTATCGCGAACTGATCTGCCGCGCGCCTGATTCCGAAGCGGCGTCGGCCGCCAAGCGGTCCTTTCCACTCCATTTAATTCGAATGCGTTCTATCCGCCGCTGCTGAAGTTTTAGGGACGTTTCCGGCGCTGGCAGCGGAAACTAAATGCCGAGCTGCCGGTTGATGGCTGCGGAATCCCGCGCACCCCAGCGTTTCGCAATTAGGCCATCGCGGAGCTGGAACCACTCCATGGCGATAATACTATAGCTTTTTTGCGTCGGTTCCATTCCTCGAAAGGGCTTGCGAAATGTGCCGCTCTCGGAGTAGCGGGCGGCAGCGACGTCGCCTTCGATGACGATTTCTTCGATATCCAAGCTAATGCCATAGGCCTGGTGCAATTCGCGCCACACAGCAATCGCAGCATCGATCGGCGCGCTGCCGAGAACTCCCTGGATGATCGCGTCCGGCGTGAACAGGGAACGCAGTTTGTCCACGTCACAACGATTGAAAGCCTCGACGTATGCGCGGATGACCTGTCTGTTCCGTTCTAAAGTGCTCATACCCAGGATTTCCATTTTCGGCTTCTGGATTGGGCTTAGCATATCACAACCCCGCAGTCTTGATCCTCCCAAGCGTAGCTTTCTCCGCGAGCCTTCTATTGCCTCTGCCAAGCGCCAAATTGCACCCACAGGAAAACCCGAAAAACCAGGGAAGCTGCGTCTTTTCAGTGACTCCTACAAATACATCTCCGGCCCAGGTCTTGCCCGAATGATTTCGCTGCTGCCACCGCCCTCCTCTACCCAGTCGGCGCCCCCGGCGTCCGCCGGATGCTGCTCTACAACCGCCGCGTGAGGTGGCTCTCGGCCAGCATCCGCCAGATGCCTCGGGTCTGCTTGACCAGCCTGCCACCGGTCTCCAGCGGCCGTTGTTGCAAACCGGTCAGCGCCCGGTTCCCGATTTTCTGCGAAACGGCGCCAACCGCCGCCACACGATCTTAAGTTTTCTCCGAACCGATCAGTCGGAACGTGGGGTCCTGCGCGAGCCGCTCGGCGTCATCGACGTCCTCATCCCCCGCGATACGGCTGTAGTCAGACTGGAGGAACAGATCGGCGAGCGCAAAACCGCGTCGTAAGAGCAGGAACGTGTAAAAACGGCGCAGTCCGGTCTCAATTTCTTCGATGAAAAAGCTTGCACCCATCGCGCACTGGCGCGCAGTATCGAGAATCGCGATCGGGAGTTGCAGCCAGTTCTTTCCCGAAGGCGTTCAGCGGGCGTCCGTCCATACTGTGTTATCCTAGTGCCGTTCCGGCTGCCTCAGCTCGGCGTCGAGGGGCCGCTGGGTGGCTGAGCCGCCTTTATAAGACCCCCTGCGGAGCGACGGAGTGGTTGGAACGTGCGAGCGCGAGAGGTACAGTTTGCTGAAGCGGACCGCGGTTTTCACGCTCTTGCTGCTTCTGATCTGCGCGGCCGGTCATGCCGAAGAGCCGTTCCTGTTACACGTGATGAAGGAGGAGTTGAATCGCTCCTTCAGCATCCTCAAACAGAAAGCCGACCCGCCGCCCTATTTCATCAGTTATGAAATCAGTGAGCAGCAGACTTACAGCCTCTCGGCGACGCTAGGCGCGCTGGTAACCAATACGCAAAGCCATTCGCGGCTGCTCGACGTAACGGTGCGCGTCGGCGACTATAGGCTGGACAACTACCATCGCCTGCGCGGCCAAGCCGGCTTTGGCGGAGCCGGCGGGGGCGGCGCTCTTACCATCAGTCTGGATAACGACCCCGACTCGATCAAGGCTTCGCTGTGGGCGCAGACCGACCGTAAATACAAACTGGCCGCCCAGCGCCTGATCCGGATCAAGACCAACCGAGCCGTCAAGGTGGATGAAGAGGATTCGAGCGACGACTTTTCGCGCGAAGAGCCGGTGGTCTTCGCGGGCCCCCGAGCCCCGCTCAATTTCTCGCCGCAACCGTGGGCCGTGCGGCTCAAAAAGCTCTCCGCCGCCTTTCGCTCTCATCCGCAGGTGCTGGAATCCAAGCTGATCCTGCATGTGGAAAGCCTAAACAAATCGCTGGTGAATACGGAAGGCACTGCCGTGGAGCACGGACGCAACTTCCTGCGGCTGATGATCACGGCCAGGGCCCGGGCCGACGACGGCATGGATCTGGACCGCTTCGAAAGCTTTGAGGCGGCGGATCCATCAGGATTTCCGCCCGACGACCAAATCCTTGCGGTGATCGAGACCATGGCCCGCGAGCTCGAGCAGATGCGCAAGGCTCCGCCAGCCGAGCCTTTTGTCGGTCCCGCCATATTGAGCGGGCGCGCCAGCGGCGTATTCTTCCATGAAATTCTGGGGCACCGCGTGGAAGGACACCGCCAAAAGGACGAGGAAGAGGGCCAGACTTTCGCCAAGAAACTGGGCGAGCCGATTCTGCCGCCGTTTTTGTCCGTGATTTTCGACCCGACTTTAAAGAAGCACAACGGCATTGAGCTGAACGGCTGGTATGACTTCGACGACGAGGGTGTAAAAGCGAGGCCGGTAACGGTGGTGGACCAGGGTGTGCTGAAAACGTTCTTAATGACACGGTCTCCCATCGCGTCCGTGTCGCGTTCGAACGGGCACGCCCGGCGCCAGCCGGGGCGGGAGGTCGTTTCGCGCCAGTCGAACCTCCTGGTCGAGTCTACGCGGCGCGTTTCCGACGAAGAACTGCGCCGTATGCTGATCGCCGAAATCCGGCGCCAGAACAAGCCCTACGGATTGTATTTTCGAGATATACAGGGTGGCTTCACCACGACCAGCCGCGAGGGCGTGCAAGCCTTCAAAGTGATGCCTTTGGTAGTGTACCGGGTTTACGCCGACGGCCGTCCGGATGAGCTGATTCGGGGCGCGGACATTGTAGGAACCCCGCTGGCGGCATTCGGGAAGATCCTGGCCACTTCGGACCGCACCGAAGTTTTCAACGGCTACTGCGGCGCCGAGTCCGGCAGCGTTCCGGTTTCCGCGATTTCGCCGGCCATTCTGGTATCGGAGATGGAAATCGAGCGGCAGCGGACGGCGCAGGACCGGCCCCCGCTGCTGCCGCCGCCTGAAAACTGATGCGACGAATTCTCCTGCTGCTGTTGATCGCCTGCCTGTGCCGCGCCCAGTCTTCGAGCCCGGCGGAGACGGATGTCATTCTGCGTGCGGCAAGCGACGAAATGGCCCGCTCGATGCGCGATCTGCACCTCGAGAGCCTGCCGCGCCCCTACTACATCGACTACATGGTGCTCGATTCCGACAGCTTCAACGCCGCCGCCGTTTTTGGAGGCCTGGCGCGGTCGCAGCGGATTCACTCCCGCGTTCAGGTGGTCAATGTGCGGGTGGGAGATTATCAGCTCGACAACACGAACTTTGTGGGCGGCTCGTTCGCGCACAGTTCCAACTACGACGTATATACACTTCCCCTCGACGATGACTACTTCGTGCTGCGGCGGCATTTCTGGCTCTCGACCGATGAAGCCTATAAAGCCGCCGTCGAATCGCTCGCGCGGAAGCGCGCCGCTCTGCGGAACATAAGGCTCTCATTGCAGCTCGATGACTTCGCCAAGCAACCCCCCACGCAGTCGATCGGCAGCCGGGGCCGGCTGGTGATCGACCAAAAGGCCTGGGAGGAGCGGGTCCGGGAGTTTTCAGCTCTCTTCCGGCGGTTCCCGAAAATTCTATCCTCACGCGTCGTTCTGGAGGCCTCCGCCGGCACCCGCTATTTTTTGAACAGCGAAGGAACGCGAGTGCGGGAGCCCGAAGCCATTTATCTGCTGCAAGCGTTTGCCTCCACGCAAGCTCCGGACGGCATGCAACTGTACGATTCGGTTTCGATCCCCGCGCGCAGCCAGGAGCTTTTGGGCGCTCCGGAACAGATCCGGGCGCAGATCGAGGCCATGGCCCGGCGGCTGAGCGAATTTCAATCGGCTTCGACTCTTGACGGCTACTCGGGTCCTGTGATCTTCGAGGGCACAGCGGCCGGCCAGGTTTTCGCCGAAGCGCTGGGGCGGAATCTCGCCCTCACGCGCCGTCCGCTTTCCGAGGGAGGGCGAGGAACGCTTTTCGGCGTGCCCTCGGGCGGCATCAGCGGCGCGCTGGACGGCCGCCGGAAATCCCGCATCCTGCCGGAGTGGATGGACGTGGTTGATGATTCCACTCAGGCTCAGTGGCAAGGGAAACTGCTGCTCGGCCATTACAACGTGGACCTGGAAGGCGTGAAGCCTGTCCGCGTGGAGCTGATTCATCGGGGGGTGCTCGAAAATTATCTTCTTTCTCGCCTGCCGGTGCGGGGCTTTGAAGGCTCCAACGGGCACGCCCGGCTGCCCGGCCCCGGAGGCACATCGCTGGCCAGCCCCGGCAACCTGTTTGTCATCGCCCACCAGACGGTGCCCGAGGCCGATTTGAAAAAACAATTGATCGAGATGTGCCGCGTCCAGGACCGGGAATTTGGATTGCTGGTGCGAAAGATCGATTTTCCCTCTTCGGCGCCGCGGGAAGCCTTGCAAAACATTTTCTCCGGCCAGAGCGGCGAAGATCGTCCTACCAGTATTCCCTTGGCGGTGTACAAGGTTTACGCTTCAGACGGGCATGAAGAGCCGGTGCGCGGTCTCCGCTTTCGAGGTTTTTCCGTCCGCAATCTTAAGGATATTATCGCCGCGGGAGATCAACCTTTCGTTTTCGATTACATCGATAACGGCGGCCCCTTCGCTTTGATGGAAGGCGCTTACGGTGCGGAGACCAGCGTGATTGCGCCCTCGATTTTGGTGGACGACGTGGAATTGAAGGGCTCGGAAGAGCAGTTGCCGGGCTTGCCGGTCGTCCCGCATCCCTTCTTCACGCGGGCCGCCCGCCAGCCGAATTGAAATCGAGCTGTTCCGGAAGCTCAGTTGATCGCCAGGAGCCGGACGATCTTCCCCAGCGCGTCGACGTCGGCCATGTCAGCCACTTCGGCCGGCGAATGCGAGTAGCGAATCGGCCAGCCGATCGGAATATTGAGCGCGCCGCCGCTCACGAACCGAGAACCGTCATTCGCGCCGCTGGTGACGCCGTATTGCACAGGAATGCCATGGCGGCGGGCCAGTTCCGCCAGCCGCGCCACTGCGGACCGCGGCGTCATGCCGGCGCTATCCATGGCGCGGATTACAAACCCGCCGCCCAGGCGCGCCGCGGCGAATCTCTGATTTTCCAAAGGAGAATCGGAAGAGACGAATGTATCGATGGCGTAGACTTCGGCAGGATGCACCGATTGGGCCAGGAACTCCGCTCCGTGCAGCCCTGTTTCTTCGGCTGCGGTAAACGCAAACCATGTGGGCCGCTTAATGTCCTCCCGGCGGATCGATCGCAGGGTTTCAATCAGGATGGCGCACCCGATGCGATCATCCAGGGAGCGGGAACTGGTGCGGCTGCCCAATAATGGCCGCAGGCGTTTGCGCGCGGTTACCGTATCTCCGGTTTTGATGCCCATCGCCCGGGCCTCCTCCGCCGTCGCCGCTCCGACCTCGACGATGGAGCGGAGCGACGCGCCGCCGGCTTCCCCCTCCGGACCCAGCATGAGCGCCGGGAGCGGCCTGGAGCCGGTGTGTACTACTGCGGGGTGCCATTCGAAAAAGTCGGAAATGCCGCCGCCGCGCGTTTCAACCAGCAAAGAGCCTTCCGGCTGTATGCCCACCACCTCAAACCCCAACTCATCCATGTGGCTCAAAAACAGCCGTTCGGGTTTCTCCCCGAGTTTGATAATGAGGTTCCCTTTTTCATCTACTCGGGATGCCTGCCGCGCCCAGGCCGGAAGCAGGTTCTGAATCGTTTCGCGGATGGGGGCTTCATGGCCGCTGACGCCGGCGGCATTCAGGAGCGTCTCCAGCGTAAAAGCCGGCGGGCGGCTTACCGGCGCGGCCACCGCAGGACGGGGCGCACCGCCCGCTCGAATGCCGCCGAACTCCGCGAGCAGGCTCTCTACGGCGTCGAGGTTGGCCTGTGCTACGGTCTCCACCGGGGTTCCCGCGTTTTCAACGCCCAGCGTCACGGCCGCCGCTTGCGACGGATTCTTCCAGATTTCTTCGTTGGCAAACGCCGGAACCAGGACCTTCTCGACCGCCGCTCGATCAAATTCCAGTTTTCTCTTCTCGGCCAGAGCGGCCAGAATGTCCGCCATTTCGGACGTCCGGTAGGAGACCGGTGCGATTGCCGGATGAGGAGCGCCGCCGGGCTTAATCCAGATCACGCGGTCGGCCGCCACGCGTTCCAGGACCCGCGCCAAACCCTGATTGCCGCCGTACTGCTGCGACACGAAGGCCAGAGTGACCGCGTTCGAGGGCGGCGCTTGCCTCATCCTTTCCGCAAGGGCGATCAAAACTGCTGCCCCGGCCCGAGCCGAGATCCAGGGAGCGCTCATTCGCTTACCGGACCCGAGCTCGGTATAGGATTTCTCGAGCGTGATTGGGTCAAGCAGATCGACGCCTGCTTCCCGAGCCTCTCTTTCCGAGCGCGCCCCGATATCCACGTACATCTGCTCCGGATGCTCCGTCTTGGCTGCCGCCGCGCGCTCCGTTTGCAGGTGCACGGAAAGACCGGCCACCACCCCGTTGATTGCTCGCCCGCTCGCCGTTGTGACTCTCACCGGCTGCGCCAAAAAGAAGCGGTCGAAATCGGGGTGCGGTGGATTGGGCGACAGGCGATAGACCCGGAGGTAGCCATCGGAAGTGATGGCTGACACCAGATAGCCGGGCTCATCGAGTCCCGCAATAAACAACGTATGCGGCCGGCCTGCGCCGAATGCGGCCGTCAGCGACCCGGTATTGTCCACTTCCTGCCTGCCGCCCACGGCCTTCCGGACATAGTCGAGGACGGAGCCTTCGTAGCCCGAAGCGCCATCGATCGTGGCTAGCGCTCGTAGATCGTCTCCCGCCCGCAGAAAAAAACAGCAGGCCAGGCATATCGCCGCCAGACGGAGCCAGGCGAGCCGGCCTCGTGTAACCCGATGCGGCTTGCCGGCGGCGCCGTTGCAGGCGAGGCGGCTCAGGTCAACCATGTTTTCACCGGGCGCGTCCTGTCCCCCAACGGATCCAAGCTGGCGGGCGCGCGGGGGCCGGCTATACTTTTAGATATAAGCAATACAATCAATTTCCACCAGAGAATTGCCGGGAATCCCGCCGGCCGCAGCGATCGTCGTTCGCACGGGCGGCTCGGGGCCGAAACGCCCGCGGAACACCTCGTTCATGGCCTGGTAGTCTTTTAAGTCGTTGAGGTAGACGTTGACCTTCAACACTTTTTCCATGGACGAGCCGGCGTTCACCAGAGCTTTTTCCATCTCGTCCAGCACATGTTTCGTGTGGGCCTTGATGTCGCCTGCGAAATGGGCCCCGATTCCTGCGAGAAATAGAAGGTTGCCGTATGAGACGGCGCCGCTGAAAAGCGGCGGCTGAGCCGCTTTCGAGCCGGATGGCCTCGCCCGGTCATGTACCTTCTTTACCGGGGCAGTTTCCGCGGCGCGGGCTCGAGCAGCTCCCGCCAGCGCCGCACCCGCCCCGGCCGCCTTCAAAAAGTTCCGGCGATTGTTTTTTGCGCTCATCCGATCGCTCCTTTTTCGAGTTTGGATGTTATCAAGCCGTTTCTTTCACCGGTCCAGGCCGAAGAATGAATTTCGGCCGGCCGTCCTGATTCGCCAACTCCCAAGCCAGCCGCATCGTAAGCTGCGTGACCTTCAACATCTTCGTGAAATCCAGCCGATCAGGAGTATCGGTGACCTGGTGATATTCGGGATGAAAACCGCCAAACAGCCACACGGCGGGTATGTGCTCGAGAGCGAATGGATAATGATCGCACCGCTGCATGATGTCCAGGGAGTGATCGGCATCGAGACGGAAATCGAGCTTCAGCCCCACTCTCCCGTTAGCGGCCTCCATAGCCCGCCGGAGGTCCGGCGAATAATGGGTCCCAACCGGGTCGAGAACGTTGGCAGTGTCGGCCGGAATGTGCCATCGCCCGTCGGTCTCCGGCCCAGGCGTCTCATTGCGGCCGATCATATCGAGGTCGAGGACGGCAACGGTTCCCTCCAGCGGCCGTAAGGGATGCCGGACGTAGTAAAAGGAACCGAGCAGCCCCTCCTCCTCCGAGCCGAACACAATAAAAAGAAGCGACCGCCGCGGCCGGGCGCCCGAGCCGGCAAATGCTCGGGCCAGTTCCAGAACGGCTGCCGTGCCACTGGCGTTGTCGTTAGCGCCGGGGAAGTATTGCCCGCCGGCCGCTCCCAAGTGGTCGTAGTGAGCGCACACGATCACCGTCTCGCTTTTCAGCTTCGGGTCGCTGCCCTCGATCCAGGCGGCGACATTTACGGAAGAAACCGCCCGGGACCGCAGCAAGCGATGATTGAGGGTCATACGGATGCCGGCCAGTTCGAAGGATTGTGGGCGCAGAGCAGCGTCGATCCTGCTCTCGAGATCCGCCCGCTGTTTGTGTGCGGCCCGCAACAGGTCGTCGGCGACGTGAGAGGCGATGCTCACCAGAGGGATGCCGGTTTCTTCCTCGGCAAGGGCTTGCGCCGGAACATTCGGTTCCATCGCCTTGCCGGAGCTGGCGCGAATGCGGGCGCTGCTTCTGCCGGCGGCAAGCAGGAGCCCGGCGGCTCCGTGTTTCGCGGCGTTGAGCAGCTTGGCGTGGCTGCCTGCGTAAAGAGTATCGCCCCTGCCGTTGAAGACGCTGTCGCCGCGTTCCCTCTGCGGCTCTCCTGCAAGCGCCAGCACGAACTTTCCACGGGCGTTCAGGCCCGCATAGTCGTCATAATGCAGCTCGGGTGCGGTGATGCCATAACCGGCGAACACGACGCCGGCCTCCGTCTCGGCGCTTTTCGGGAACCGGCAGAAAAAATTCCCCGGCGGATGAAATACCGTGCTCAGGCCGGGCTGCTTCTGGAACAGCCATCCCAGGGCGGATTCGCTGTCATCGATCTCGAATTCCAGCAGAGGGATCTGTTGAAAATAGCTCCCGGCGCCGGCCACGGGTTGGAGTCCGGCGTTTCGCATGGCAGCGGCGACGAAATCCGCCGCTGATTGCGATCCCGGCTCGCCCGAAAGCCTGCCCGCGAGCGCCCGGGAGCACAGGAATGTCACGTCCGAGCGCATCCGTTCGGCGCTCAACCGTCCTACCGGGACGTCGACCGAAGGCGCCGCGCCCGGGACCGCGCCCAACGCGTATGCCAGGAGCGCGGCGAAAATCCACGCAATCGCTGTTGGCGGCCGCCCGTTCATCGCGACCGCCCGAGTTGATATAGGCCGCCATCCACGAGCAACGCTTCTCCCGTCATAGCGGTTGCGTCGGCGGCTAGAAACAGGGCCGCTTGGGCCACTTCCTCGACCGTTGCCAGCCGCCCCAGGGGAGTCACTTTGGCGCCGTGCTCAAACGCTTCCTCGGGCCAGCCCGCAAATCGCGTACGTACCAAGCCCGGGCACACGGCATTCACCCGAATATCGGGAGCCAGCACGCGCGCCAACGACTTGGTCAGTGAGAGCGCGCCTGCTTTCGCCGCCGCATAGGCCATGGAGCTTCCCGCGGCGTGGAAGGCCGCCGACGACACCAGGTTTACGATGGAAGCCCCCTTTTGCTTCCGCATCAGCGGCACGGCCGCCCGCACGCAGTAGAACAGGCCGCGCAAGTTGACGTCGAACGTCCGGTCCCAGATCTCGTCTGTCAGAGCGTCGAGCTGGTGGTGCGGCACTCGCGTACTCCATCCCGCGTTGTTCATCAGCACGTCCAGCCGGCCCCAGCGTCTCTCTACCTCGGCGATCATCCCTTTGACGTCGGCTTCGCGGCGCACGTCAGCGCGGTATGCGGCTGCATTTCCGCCGTTCGCGCAGATGTCCCGCGCGACCTCCTCAGCTTCTGCCTGCGATTGGCTGTAATTCACGACGACCGTGGCGCCCTCGCGGGCAAACAGATGCGAGATGGCCCGGCCAATTCCCGTCCCGCCGCCTGTGACCACGGCGATGCGATCTTTGAGTTTCATGACGAAAGTACCGGCTACGGACAAGGCGCCCGCCTGCCTCGATCGCTTGCCAGGCCCAGCAGGCGGCGCGCCCGCAGACATCCACGGCCGCGGGCCAAGGCCGGCAAGGGGACGCGGCAAGCTATCCTGCAATTCCAGCGACTACTTCATAGAACATTCGCAGGCCCTTTTCAAACGGGGCCACCGGCATCCGCTCGGCATCGGAATGCATGGACATCACTTCTTCGGCCGACAGCACTACCGGAAAAAATCCGTAGACATAGCGGTCCGGGCGGCGGAAGAAATTGCCATCGGTGCCAAAAGGGGTCAGATACGGCGTCACCTTGGCGTTCGGCGCTTCCCTGGCCACGGTCGTTTCGATCAGCCGGAAGAGCTCGGTGTCCGCCGGGCTTGGCGGTTGAGAGGGCTGGTGATGTACATTCTCGATTTTCAATTTCGGCTCGGCGCCAGTCTTGCGAACCCACTCGATAAATTCGTCGACCGGTTGGCCTGGCAGCAAACGGCAATCGATCGAGGCGGTCGCGATGGACGGAACCACATTGTCTTTCGGCGGGTCGCCCACGCCCGCGCGGAAGCTGGTGAGCGCAATGGAATTTCGCCGCATCGAATTGGCAAATCGGTTGTCAGCCAGAGTTCCCAGCCGGGTCAGCATCTGGTCCAAAATCGGGTCGGTGCGTTTGGGCGGAGCCGTTTCGACAATGCGGCGGAGCACGCCGGAGAGCATAGCAATGGCGTTGTCATCGGCAGGCTGGGATCCATGTCCGCCGGTGCCCTCCACGGTGAGGTGCAGCCATAGCACCTGCTTCTGCGCCACCGAGACCCCGTACACATCGCCTTCCGGCGTAAACAGCCGGTTCGCCGAGAAGCCGCCCTCTTCGAGTACGTACTCCGACTCGACTTTCTGAGGATATTTGTCGAGCAGAAATTTCGCGCCCGAGCCCCCGCCGACTTCCTCATCGGCTGTCGCAGCAAAGATGACATCGCGCTTGAGAGGGACGCGGTTCCGCTTGAGCAGCAGGAACGCCATCAGGTGGAGAATGCCGGTGGACTTCATATCCACAGCTCCCCGGCCCCAGAGCCGGTTGAGCTGTATTTCCGCTCCCCAAGGATCGGTCTGCCACCGGCTGCGGTCGGCGGGGACGGTGTCGGTGTGGTTCAGGAGCAGCAGCGCGCGCTTGCTCCCGTTGCCTGGCAGGCGCGCGAGCAGATTCACTTTTCCCGGCGCCGCTTCCAGCCGCTCACTTTGGATGCCTTCTTTTTGCAGAACTCCGGCCAGAAAACTCACCGCGCCTGCTACATTGCCCGGTGGGTTCGAAGTGTCAATGCGGATATATTCGCGCAAGCGGCCGATGGCCTCTTGCGATGCTTTGGTCCAATCGGTTCCTGCCCCTCGCGCGGCAGGCGCGCCGGCGGCGGCCGCTGCCATGCCGAGCAACAGTTTTCTCCGCGTCATGCGCACTATTCTAACCCAGGCCCTCCGCTAAACCGAACGGAACGGCGACGCTCGGTGCGCCGTCTCACCGCACACCGGCGCCGGAATTCAGGAGTCTCTCTTTGCAGAGCGCCGGCCGGCCAGGTTTCTATTCCGCTTTTTTTGAGCGCCAGACGTATTGACACCCAAATCCCCGTCCGCATAATCGCGTGGAAGGGAGCGGCGCATGTTGCGTATAAATTCCTGGCGCGGAGCCGGCGCGGTGTTGTGGTTGCTTACGTTTGGCATTTCCTCCCCTGCCCAGCGGCGAGGACGTTGGGAGTACCTGGGGGAGGCCAACGTGGACGGCGCACTGGATCACGACAACATCGTCGTAACGGGCGCGCGTGGCAAGTACCGGGCCATCCAGATACGGGTCGAACGAGCGCCCATCGAGTTTGATCGGGTGATCGTGCATTACGGCAATGGAAGCGCAGAACCGATTCCGATCCGCCGAGGGATTCCCGCCGGAGGCCCGACGCGCGCGATCGACCTTCCGGGCGACCGCCGATCGAGAGCGTAGAATTCTGGTACGCCCACGCTGGCAGGATGCAGAACGCCCCAGGGTTCGCCTCTTTGGGATGCGGTAGCTGGCGGCCGTTCTGCGTATTGTTCTCTCTTTGTCGTCTCTGGAGCGCATCGCTCTGCGAACCCCGCCCCTCCGCGTTCCAAAGTCGGGCGTCGCCAAGATAGATGCCGATCGGGCGATGGCAATTTCCCTCCGCGCCGAACGGATCGGGATTGGCTCGCCCGAGCTCAGTTTGCTCAGCTTTTGCGAGCGTCCTACTTTTTGCGTTCCCACATCCAGAACCCTGCCGGCTTTTCCATCACCGCCGGTTTCGTGTGTTAGCATGAAACCTGGACTTGACCAGGCGTCCGGAGAGGTGCTGGAGTGGTCGAACAGGGCTGCCTGCTAAGCAGTTACACTGGCAAAACCGGTGTCGGGGGTTCGAATCCCCCCCTCTCCGCCAGAATCTTTGGCTCTACACCAAGAGGGTAGCTGAACCCCAAGAGCAGCGAAGGACACACGCGCCATCTTCTCGGCTGGAGCTTGATTGGGCCGCGGAGTTTAGCGTTTCAGAGAAGAAATAATTGCCGATAAGCCTGCCGCGCTCTCTCGAGGTTATATTCGGCTTCAATTTTTTTCCGGCCGGCCTCCCCCATTTCGCGTCGGCGCCCGGCATTGCTGAGCAGTGCGTCGATGACTTTAGCGAACTCTGCGGCTTCGCGCCGCCCCGGCTCGACAAGGACCCCATTATGCTCATCGACAACCTCATCGATCGCGCCGGTTCGGGAACAGATCACGGGACGCTGGCTCGCGAGGGCCTCGAGAACAATGAGGGGAATGCCTTCTGCTTGCGACGGAACGACAACGAGATCGCAGCCGGCCACCACCGCGGGCATTTCCTCGACATGTCCCAGCAGCGAGAAGAGCGCTTCGATGCCCCCCGTGCGAATTCGCGCCTCGAGTGCGCTCCTCTGCTCGCCATCGCCGGCGACCACGAAATGAAAGTCGCGCGCCGGCCGAAGCCGCACCAGTTCGGCTGCAATATCGGCCAGAAGCAGTGGGCGTTTGATTGGGTCAAGCCTGCCGGCGAACAAAATGTTCTTTACGGCGGCGCCGGGAAAAGGCGCAGGCCGGAATCGCTCGAGATCCACGCCGTTCCGAATGAGCCAGATTTTTTCCGCCGCTACACCTGCGGCGCGAACGCGTCTCCGCGCTGCATCCGAGATGACGATGCGCAGGTCGATTTCAGAGGCGACAGGGGCGCTCGCACTCACGAAATCCCATGCGCGGTCCACCGCGTGGATCCAGTCCACAATCTGCAACGGGGGTAGAAGACTGCGCAGGTGGGGAATGGCGCTGTAGGCGGCGAGCGAGTTCTGAATAACGATAGTGTGAAACTGCCAGTTACGGACTATAGAACAAATCGCCGCAATCATACGATCTGATCCGACGAAGCGCGCCAGGTCGTAGACATGATCGGTCCTTTGGCGCCATCGCTGCTCCCAGCGGGAATCGTGCGATTGCGTGGCGATCAAGAAGATCTCGCAGGCAGCACGGTCGATGGCTCCGGCCGCTTCCAACAGCACGCTTTCCGCTCCTCCGGGGCCGAGGTGCGGCGTGAGCAGGGCGATGCGGCGGCGGTCCGCCGGGCGCGGCATATAGCAGAGCGGCTCGACAAGCTGGCCTAAGGCCAAGATCGATTTGGGCTGAAATTTGAGATAGAAGCTCAGGTCAAATACGCTGCGGCCCGCCGCCCGGTTGATGCTCTCCTTGATTCGCAAAGGGATCAGCCGGCCGGCCGATTGGAGCGGATGGCGGAGCCAGGAGCTAAGGGACAGCAACTCGGCGTTGACCAGATGCCGGCGCACCAGCTCCCAGACCCTTCTCCCGGCAGCCGGACGGGCGGCGCAGGGGACGCCGGCAGATTCGATTTTTTCCGCGATTTCCCGAAAATCGTTGATCCTTTCCAGGGTCCGGCGGCTTGCGCACAGGCATCCATCGGGCAGGCGCGTAGCTGCGCGCCCGCTCCACACAGCCAGGGCGCAGAGTTCAGCGCTGTGAGCGTCGATTTCTCCGGCCGGCGGAATCAGAAAAGCCGGAGCGCGCGATCGCTCGAGGGCGGTGCCCGGAAGAGATGCCGGTTGCTCCTGGACGTCCTTGATCGTTTGCGCCGCCGCGACGGCGCGTCCCACAATGCAGACCGCCGGCGCCCATTGCGCCTTGATGCGGGCGCGGCCCTCCGGCGAATAAAGCTGTGGGTGATTCGCCCGTATTTTTGCGACCAGTTCTGCATGGTGTTCGCGCGCCACAGTCAGCAGCGAGCGGCCGTGTTTGCGGTATTCAAACAGGGCTCGCGGCAAATGACGCCCATATCGCCCGCGCTCCGCCAGCCGCAGCCAGAAGTCCCAGTCCTCGTAACCGAGGCGCATGGAATCGTCATAACCGCCAGCCGCTTCCCAATCGCTTCGCCGGATGAGAGAAGCGTAGATCAGCGTATTCTGATCGAGCAGCCGGAAAAGGTTGTAATCGTCGAGACGCTCGACATACTGTTTTTCGCCGAAAACGCGATAGTCGGTGTAGATAAAGGCGGCCTCCGGATGAGCCCGGGCCTCGCGAACGCATTCGCTGACGAACGCGGGATCCAGCCGGTCATCGGCGTCAAGTGGAACGACGTAGTCGCCGCGCGCCGCGCGAAAGCCGCTGTTGCGGGCCGCGGCCAGACCCTGGTTGCTCTGCTCGATGTAGCGGTCGGCCCCGCCGGCCGCGGATTTGAGAAGCTTGCGCGCCTCCGGATGATCCGTGCCATCATCGACCAGAATGATTTCGACCCGGCCATACGTTTGGGCGCGGACGCTGGCTAATGTCTCTTTCAAAAAACGGGTGGGGTTGTAGCAAGGAATGACAACCGAAACAGATCCCATTACCGTGATGCCGCCGGCGGCAGCGGTATATAAATGCACCGATCCGCCTCGCTGAATCGGAGCGTGCTCGAGCGGATGGCAATCCGCTCATAGTTGCGGGCAAGATCGCAGAGCCCGGCCCGCAGGAATCTGGCCTCAGCGCTTAGTCTTGATGCCTCCCGCAGAATATCCTGCGAAGCGCTGTTTTCGAGCATCCGGAAAGCCTGATCAAAAGACAGCAGAATCGGTGAATCCGCCGTTTGCTCGGCCACGGCGTGGCCGAAAAAGTATAGCTTTTCTTCTTCGGAACGGTGGAGCGTTTCCCACTGCAGCCGGAGCCGCAAAACATCTGCGGCCCGGGCGAAAGAATAGCCGGTCAGCCGCACTCCGTTGGCAAACTCGACGCCGCAGCGCTCCATTGGATGCGGCTCCAGGCGGAACCGGTAATCAGCCGGCGGCTTCCGGTTCGGCTCAAAGACCGCCGCCGTGTACAAATCCCGGACCGGGACCGTCGAAGCCCAGAGAGTGGCCCGCATTTGGGCTTCGGGATCGAACAAGCCGAAATGCAAGCGAGCCCCCTCGGCGCAAGATGGCGGGAGCAGGAGGCAACGCGACTCATACCCCTCATCGCCCGGGCGCCACGAGGTCAGATTCGGCCTCCCACGCAGAATTTCATGATCCATAGAGCCTAAAAGCGCTCCCTGCGGGTTGACAATGTGTGCGAAACAGCGCCAGCGCCTCTCGGGAGTCTTCAAGCACCGCCAGCGGGTTTCCAGCACAAACACGCCGCATTTTTCCGAGAAACGCAATCCGGTGACCTGAAGCTGATCTGCAAAATGCAGCGCCACGTCATCGATCTGGGGTAGTGGGACCGGCGCAGACCCCGGCGAAAAGCAGTCCGGCGCCGCGCTGAGATCCTCGATGCTCGTTTCGCCGAGAAGAAGCGTTTTCCCGGACGCGGGCGCCTTCGCAGCGGCAGCGATCATGGCCTCGAGATCCATCCACGCATCCGATTCCAGCAGCCATCGCCGGCCGGCCTTCGAAATCACCAGCCGCAGATCAGGATCCGCTTCGGCGAGAAAGGCGACGCCCTCGGGAGCTTCCGCGCTCTCGTGAATCAACTCGATCACCCGGACTGCGGGCAGCCGCTCCCGGAGGAAAGGAACAATGCTGAGACCCGGGGGGCAATTCTGGATTACAAGCACGTCAATTTTCCAGTTGACCACGAACCAATAATACGCGGCCGTCATCTCTGCCGGCTCGATCAGCGGGGCCAGATTGTAGACGTGTGGAGTGATCTGCCGCCACCGGTCGCGCCATTCCGAGCGATTCGCTTCGAGCGCAATGATGAACAGGTCGCAGCGGTCGCGATCCACGCTGTCCGCTAGCTTGAGCAGCAGATTGTGTTGTTCGCCCGGCCCCAGATGGGGGACGATCAGGGCCACCCTTCGCTTTGAGGACCCGTCCCTCGCCGGCGGCGTCGGCCGCGTCAAATAACACAGCGACTCTGGCCGGGGAACCTGTCGTGTTGGAGCGTGTTGCTCGATGGCGGCAAGACTTGCAACTCCGCTCAACATGCCGCGAGCGAGACCCAGGGAGCCGTCCGGGAGGCGCACGACCGATTTGCCGCTGAAAACAGCCAGTGCGCACAGTTCCGCGCTTTGCGGATCGGTGATTCCCTCGAGCGCCGGAATCAGGAACGCGGGAGCCCGCGAAGCCGCCAATGCGCGAGCCGGATCTGTTTCGCAGAGAACTTGGACATCCTCGATGGTTTGCCGGGCGGGCACTAGGCCCTCCTCCGCGGCCAGAATACATACAGCCGGCTCCCAGCAGATCTTAGCCTGTAGGATTCCCTCGCGCGAATACAGCCGCGGGTGATTGGCGCGGATCCTCGCGACGAGTTCTTCATGCCGCTCCCGAGCCGCGCTGTACAAAGAAGGGCCGTGCTTTCTGTATTCATACAGCACTTTCGGCACATAGCGGCCGTAGCGGCCCTGCTCAGCGAGCCGGAGCCAAAAGTCCCAGTCCTCGTAACCGTCGCGCATCGATTCGTCGTATCCGCCGGCCAGTTTCCAGTCTGCTTTCCTCACCAAAGAGGCGGCGCTGACGGTGTTGTGGTCGAGCAACTGATAGAGATTGAAGTCAGCGGCCCGCTGGATGTACTCCACGTCGCCGAAAACTTGATATTCCGAATAGGCATAAGCGGCCTCGGGGTGCGCTTCGAGCAGGGGCACGCATTCGGCCAGATAATTTGGCTTGAGGCGGTCGTCGGAATCGAGCGGCAACACATACGTCCCGGCGGCCGCTCGAAAGCCGGCGTTCCGCGCGGCTGATACGCCGCGGTTCGTTTGGCGAATGAAGCGGTCCACTCGCGGGCGCGCCAGTTCAAGATATTGGCAGGCTGCCAGCCGGTCGGTCCCGTCGTCCACGAGGATGATCTCCAGGGGCGAATATGTTTGCGCGCGGACGCTGTCGATGGCTTCCTCGAGGAAGCGGCTCGGGTTGTAGCAGGGGATGACAACGGAAACCAGCGGGGGAAACGGCATAGCCTAGGGAGAGGAGCGCGGCGGGAGCGGAAGAAAAATCGCTTTCTGCTGCTTGCTCATCGTCAGGCTGCTTGATCGGATCGCAAGGCGGTCCAGCGGGCGATCGATGTCGAATAGCCCTGCCCGTAAAAATTTGGCTTGATCGCTGAGTTTCGAAACATCGCGGACGATGTCCTGGATCAGGGTGAATTGCCCGTCACGGGACCGAACCGTCCGGTTCAATTCCGTGTCTTCGTCGAAGGACAGCAGAATGGGCGCGCCAGCGGACTGGTCAGCAACCGCATGGCCGAAAAAATAGAGCTTAGCCTTAGGCCGCCTCCCCGCCGACCAGCGCAACCGGAGCCAGGCCACGCCGCCCTGGCGCCGCAGAGAGTAGCCTGTGATCTGGATCCCGCCTTCGAACTCTACATTGCAGGCTATGAGAGGAGCCGGACCCATTTGGAACTGGTATTCGGCGGCAGGGGGCTGATTGGGAAGAAACACGGCCGCAGTGTAATCGTCCTTCAGAGGAGCAGTCGAGGCCCACAGGGGAACGCGCCGTCCCGATTCGGGATCAAACAATCCTAGCCTCACCTGTGCGCCTCTGGCCGTGGCGGGCGGCAGCGCAAGATACCGGGCTTCGTAGCCTTCGTCGCCGGGCTGCCATTCGGTTACCGGCGGGCTGCCGTGGAGAATCTCGTGATCCATCGAGCTCAGCAGCTTGCCTTCGGAATCGACGACATGGGCGAAGCAACGCAGAGGCATCGGGGGCGGCGTCAGGCACCGCCAGCGCAGCGCCAGGGTAAAAATGCCATCGCGCTCTGTGAGGCGCAGCCCGGCGACTTGCAGCCAATT